>CAZDBH010000069.1:0-23765 GCA_964503485.1 uncultured Bradymonadales bacterium
GAATGCTCAACGCCTTCATTCGCAAACTGAGCTAACGGCTAATCGCTAAAAGCCTATGGCGGAGCCTGGAGCGCTATGCGCGACAGGCTCCTAGCAACGCATCCGAACCCAAATCAGTCGCTGCCGCCGGTTCGGTTTCGAAGCTCCCTGCGCCGTTACCGCCGCCTTCTTGTGTGATCCTCCCCAGAGCCGGTAGTGTCGTATGTGCTCCACCGGGACAGATGGATAGGACAGATGAACGGACTGACAGACCAGGACCAGATCGACTACGCCACCATGTGGTCCTATTTTCTGAAACTGATCGACGAAATCGGTGAGGCCGTCAATCGGGATGGGTTCGTGGACGAGTGCCTGGATGCCCTGGTCGATCTGTTTGGAGCCGACCGAGGAGTGGTTGTTCTGTTGGGTGATGGCGCCCCCCAGATCATCAATGCCAGGAGAAACGAAGGCGAGGTGCCCTCCAACGAGTGGGATGAAATCAGCCAGTCCATCATCCGAGAGGCCGAAACCACGGGCGACTTAGTCGTTTGGGATGCAGACGCGTTGGACGCTGGGTCTCACAGCATGTCAGTTCTCAACATTACCGGCGCGATCGCTGCGCCACTACGCCGGCTCGGCAGCAACCCCGGCGATCCGCCGAGCGGCGTTGTATATCTGGATATTCGTGGCTTCCGAAAGTCGATCTCTGACGACCACCAGTCGTTCTTCAAAGCGGCCAGCGGATTGCTCTCGCTTGCACTGAGCCAGCAAGAGCAGATTCAGGTCGCCCGAGAAGACCTGAGGGCCGCTCGTGCACGGGACAAACTCGGGGATGTGCCCTCGCTGGACACCCTGCTCCGGTCCACGAGCATGGAGGAGCTTCGCGACGAAGTGCGGTCGTGCATACAGGGTGACTCCTCGATCCTGATATTGGGTGAATCGGGAACCGGCAAAACCATGCTGGCGCGTGCGATTGCCCACGCGAGTGGTAAAGATCCGGCCGTACGGGCGATGTTGGGCACGAGCGACGACCTCAATGTGATCACTTCGGAGCTATTCGGGCACGAGCGCGGCGCCTACACGGGCGCTTTGGCCAAGCGCACGGGTGTAGTGTCATTTGCGAACGGCGGGACGTTGATTCTGGACGAGATCCTCAACCTGCCGCCGAGAGCTCAACAGTTGCTTTTGGATTTCACACAGTTCGGAACCTACCGACCGCTGGGGTACAACCGGCCTGACCCTTTGCACGCCAATGCCCGTTTGGTGGCTGTGACAAACGGGGACATCGAGGCGGCTATCCGCGAGGGTCGATTCCGGCAAGATCTATACTACCGGCTAGCAGAAGTCGTCCTGACAATGCCGCCTCTGCGGCAGCGGAGAAACGACGTTCCATCCTTGGCCGAGGGTATGCTGCGAGACTTCGACCCTCTGGTGCGCTGGCGCCTTTCGGTCCCGTTTCGCCGTCTTCTCAAATCAAGCAAGATCAAGTGGCCGGGGAATATTCGCCAGCTCGCGACGGTCATCAAGCGCGCGCGAGAGCGCGCTTTGGCCAAGGATCCCGAGGCGACGCTGCTCACGCCCGAGCATGTGCGTCCGGCCGACTTCAGTCTTTCAGAACTAGACCAGCCCGAGCCAATCCAAGAGCCTAGCGGACTGCATTTGGGTCGATTCGAGATCGATGCTGCCGAGATTCCGGACTCATGGGAGCGACTCATGAAGGAGCGGGAGCAAATGATCGACCTGGAGAAACAGCTAATAGAGCTCGCTCTCCGCCGTCACAACGGCGTCGTCGCTTACGCTGCCAAAGACCTAGGCTTGCGCCGCTCCAGCCTGGCCAGTCGAATGAAGACCCTGGGAATCGAGGCGCCCGCGAGTCCCCTTGCCAGAAGCGGCGACAAGTAGAGCTGAGCGATACATGAGCAAGTTTCTGCTGCGCAACTACTACGATTGCCGCCGTCAGCTCTACTACGACGTTGGTCGTCTGACGACTCGACCCAGACGACGGCTGCAAGGCCAACCGCGTGTCATGATCAACCGATGCTTGCTAGCGACCCGCACCTCGACTAAACTTCCGCCCCGTTGCTCGGACTCGCTCTATCAGTCCAAACTTTCAAACCGGTCAAAATGCCAATGAAGTGGTTTATAACAACCGTAGTCCTTCTCGCATCCGTGCTTTCACTGTCTTGCGGCAGCGACCGGGGGCCGATAATCGCCGAGACTACGCTGGTCTCGAGCACTCCGAATACAGTCGGGCCCTATCAGGTCACGAGCCTGGTCTACGCAGATGCCGGCGTGGCAGCAGTAGAGCTTTGGTACAGCGTTGATGACGGCGAGCCGGAGATGGTGCGCATGTCAGAAGTGGTCGCCAGACGATATGAAGCGAGCATCCCAGGTCAGCGCTCAGGATCACGAGTTCAATACTGGATAACGGCAGCCGACCAAGAGGGCGCAGAAGCCCAGGATCCGAGCGGTGCGCCCAGCGCCTACTTCTACTTCTCTATTATGGGCGAGAGAGTCGTGGACGCCGTGGACACTACCGACGACAGTGATGTCACTGACGTGCCGCCCGATGTGCCCACCGATTTACCTCCGCCCGATTTGCCTCCCGACGAAGATGTGTTCCAGGTCTGTGAAATCGACGTTCTCTTCCCGCAGGCCGGCGTTCCGCTGGGAGTCGACGACGATGCTCTGACCGGGCGACCCGGTTTGCAGGCCAACGTGCGCGGCACCGTGCCCGGCGTACCCGCAGCCGGCGCTCCAATGACCCTGACCGTCAACGGCACCGATGAGTACACCGATACACTGCGTACGCGGCGCTTCGACATCAACCTCGTGACGTTCCGTGCAGGTCTCAACACGCTGATCTTCGTGGTTGAACACCCGGACGGCGGCGGATGTGATCTCGCGATGGAAGTCTTTGCCTCCGATGTCGCCAACGACGAGGACAGCGACGGTGTACCAGACGATTTGGATAACTGCCCATCGATCTTCAACCCCGACCAGCTCGACAATGAGAACGACGGCGAAGGGGACGTTTGCGACGAGGACGACGACAACGACCGGATCGCCGATGGCAATGACAATTGTCCCCTTCAGGCGAATCCAGGCCAAGAGGACCTCGACGGTGATGGCATTGGCGATGCGTGCGAAGGCGACACGGACGGCGACGGAGTGGCGGACTTCAGCGACAACTGTCCTACGACACCAAACCCTGACCAGTCCAACATCGACCGGGACAGCGTCGGCGACGCTTGCGACGAGGACGACGACGGCGACTTCATAAAGGACGTCGACGACAACTGCCCAAGGGATCGAAACCCAGGCCAAGCAGACAACGACTTCGACGGCGCTGGTGACGTCTGCGACCCAGACGACGACAACGATGAAATCCCCGATCTAACCGATAACTGCCCCTTCGTGCCGAACTTCACGCAGAGCGATATCGACGGCGACGGGGTTGGCGATTTATGCGACGAGGAGTTGGTCTGCGAAGAAGACGATGACTGTCCAGAAGACTCCATCTGCGAAGACGAGATGTGCATCGCACCCCTGTCGTGTTCGGATAGCCGCGACTGTGACGTGGGTTTCGTGTGCCGCGACAACGTCTGTACCCGCGTAAACGAAGAACCGGCAGGCTTCTGTGCAGATGACAGCATGTGCGCTGAAGGGTTCGTTTGTACCTTCAATTTCTGCACACCCGAACTCTGCTACGACGACGACGACTGCCCAGACAGCCAGCAGTGCTTTAGTGGTGAGTGTCTGCCCGGCTTCATTCCATTGCCCGACCGCTGCGAGCGCGACGAAGAGTGCGGAGACGGTTTCCAGTGTGTCGCGAACTTGTGCGTCCCACGCTTCTGCGAAGACAGCTCCGACTGCGACTCCGGCGAAACATGCGTGCGCGGCTTCTGTGCACCAGTCGACCTACCTTTCCCGATCGACGAGTGCAACGACGACAGCGACTGCGGTGGTTTCAGTAGCATGTGCTACTTGGGTGTCTGCGTCCCACCGATCCCCTTCTTGCCCGACCAATGTCAGGACGATCGCGATTGTCCCGAAGGTCAGGCCTGCTTGATTGCGGTCTGTCTAGACGCCCAATGCCAGTACAACGATGACTGCCCCGACGGCGAGGAGTGCATCTTCGGTTTCTGCAGTCCTGAGGATTTACCACCCCCGATTCCGGGTTCGTGCAATACCGACAGCGACTGCCCCGAAGGCGCCGATTGCCTGTTCACGGTCTGCATCCCCGAGAACGCCCCGGTTCCTAGGCCGTGTGACTCGAATGCCGATTGTCCGCCAGCGCTCAGTTGTACGTTCGGGTTCTGTCTGCCCTTCGAGTTGTAGCAACCTTAGAAAACTCTCCGCTCGCAGCGCCTTGTGCTAGGCTCCTATCCATTCTGAGAGCACGAAACCCACAACAACTGTGGAGCACGGCCATGCGACTGTTTCCGATACTGATCATCTTAGCCCTATCCGCTCCAGTGGCAGCGCAACCACAACTCGATCTGGCTGGCACCAGTCACCACGCGGGACCAGGGGTGCCATTCTGGGCAGAGCCTGTCCTGCCTTCGACGACACTGCGGCTGCAGACTTCGATCGCGCCGGCTACGCTCAATGAGGAAAGCCTTCTGCTCGTGCCGATGCGGGTTCTCGGTTCGTTCGATTTCTCATCGAGTGTGATTGGAGAGGCCTCATTTCCGATTCTCCTAGCGAACTTCGCCGACGAGACGCGAGTCGAACTGGGGAATCCGCGGATCGGTATCGAGGTACCACTCCTGATCAAGGGGACCATGCACAGATGGACCTTCAGCCTGGACCTCTTCGTCCCCGTTTCTCAAATTGGGGAAGATGACCCGCTCGACGCTGCGCTGTCGGTCAGGAATTATGGGCTTGCAGTCGCGGCATTTCCCAATCTGGCGCCCGACTTCATGCCAGAACAACTCAGCCCTGTCCCAGGCACGCACTACCGTCTCGTGGTCCAGAAATTCTCGGCCCACATCGGAGTCGATATGCCGCTCATGGTCAACTTTGACTTCGACTCGGACACATTCTTCGACGACTTCAACTACGGCATTCGCTACGGTGGGGGCTTTAGTTATGATTTGCGGCCGGTTTTTCCGACCCTCGACCTACTGGGCTACACCAGTCTCTCTGGCGACGAGGCCGAAACCACATTTCTCGCAGCGCTGGGCATTCGGGGCGCCTTCCAGAATTTCGAACCCGGCGTGTCGGTCGCCTTTCCAATCACCACACCTGTCGAAGCGCTCGAGACCTCTGTTTTGGTGAACGTCGATCTAGCCTACAGATTCGAATAACCCGCTGGCGGACCGGTTACCGCTCTGCGGGTTTGCGCTGCTTTCGGGCGGACCACAGACGGCGTTTGATCGCATCGACTAGCGGCCCGAGGCTGTCCTTTTGGCGGGCGGAAATTGAGAGGCCGTCATAACTACGAGCAAGGTTCTGGCCCACTTCTTTCTCGATCAAGTCACACTTGTTGAAGATAAGAAGTTGGGGCTTCTGGTTTAGGTTCAGCTGCTTGAGTATCTCATTCACAGCGACCATTCGAGGTTCGTATCCCTCCGTACTGCCGTCGACGAGATGCAGCAGTAAATGGGCGTCGTCGAGCTCTTCCAGCGTCGCCTTGAAGGCAGCCGTGAGCTCTTTCGGTAAATCGTGAATGAAGCCGACCGTATCCGTCAGAACTAACTCCCTATCACGGGGGAATCGCAGACGCCGGGAGGTCGGGTCGAGGGTCGCAAAGAGCTGGTCTTGGGTCAGCACCTTGGCATTGGTCAGCGTGTTGAGTAGCGTGCTCTTTCCAGCGTTCGTATAGCCCACGATGGCGACCACCGGTACGTCCCGATTGCGTCGCTTGCTCCGCTGCCGGGTTCGGATACCCGACAGTTTAGAGATTTCCTTCTCGAGTTTGTTGATGCGATCGCGGGCCCGTCTTCGATTGATTTCGAGCTTGGTTTCGCCAGGTCCTCGTCCGCCAAGGCCACCCATCAGTCGACTCATTGCCGTGTTCTTCGCAACGAGGCGTGGCATCGTGTACTTGAGCTGAGCGAGTTCGACCTGCAGTTTACCGTCTCTACTCTTGGCGTGTTGGGCGAAGATATCGAGAATCAGTTGCGTCCGATCGAGTACCTTCAGCTCAGTCTGTTCGGAAATCGCCCTGGACTGGCCGGGGGTTAGGTCCTGTCCGAACAGTAGGATCTCAGCGCCGAGGTCGAGACAGCGCAGTTCGATCTCCTCGAGCTTGTCTCGCCCCACCACTGTACGAGGGTCTGCTTTGTAGCGCTGTTGGACGACGGTATCGAGCAATTCGAGGCCCGCAGTCCGCGCCAACTCGTGGAGCTCCGCGATTCGGGCTTCGTAGTCCCAGTCCTTCTTGGTTCTCAAGTACACCAGCACGCCCGGTACCCCGCCGGTCGACCGGACTCTCACTGTGGTCCGCCGCAGCTCCGTTTCGAGGGCCTCGACCAAGGCCTGAAAGTCGACTTCTTCCAAGCGCCCAGCCGGTTCGGGTTCGCTGATCTGGTGTGTCATGCCCCCATCGGGCTTCGGCTCGAGGTGGGCCCATTCCGCCTTGCCGGGAAACCCACCCGGTCCAACTCCGATCACAGCGACTAAATCGAGGCGCAGCTTCGAAAGGTCGGTGAGATCGTCGTTACTGAGCTGTGGCTTCGAGATGCTGGTGCGAACGAGTCGAAGCCCTCTCAGGCGGGTGGTGCCCGCTCGTTGCCTGCCGACATCGGGCAGGTACAACCTGCGCGTGTCGCCCACAATCACGTCTACTACGACTCCGCGACGATCGATGAGAACACCCACGATACGGTTGATTTCATGGGAGATTTGGCTGAGCCGGGTCGCTGTTTGCGGGGCCACGATCCCATTGGTCTTCACGCGCCTATAGAGCTTTTCGAGGGCAGTCCGCTGCGAGGCCTTCAGACCGTCGGTGTTTCCGTGAATCGCTGATTTCGAGATGGTGGTCTCCTGAAACCGAGGGCGGAGCGCCTAGTTCCCGCGAAGCTGATCGATGACGTCGCGATACTCGTCAGCATTCGAGTCGGTCGGTCGCAGCTCGAGGTAACGCTCGAGAGCATCCGCGGCCCTGCGCTCGTTGCCAACGCCGACGTAGTTCCGATAGAGCATCATGTAGATTCGATGATCTCTCGAACTCAGCTGTTTGGCCTCTTCCAACAACTCGATAGCCTGGGTGTGGTTTCGACGGAGACCGAGGCGTTGCGCCTGCTGAATCAGCTCGTCGGCCCGTTCCCGGCGTTGCTCCCGAGTCAGTTCCTCGGTGTTGTCGTTGTTGTCGGTATTGTCGTTGTTGTCGGTGTTATCGTTGTTGTCGTTGTTGTCGTTGTTGTTCTCGTTTTCTCGCTCGCGCCGTTCCCGCTCTCGTTCGCGTTCGGCGGCCTCACGTTCTTCACGTTCGCGATCGAGACGCTCCTGATCTGCAGCGTAGGCTTCTTCTGCCGTAGTGATAGCAGCCAATTGAGTGGCCAACCGTTCGTCACCTGGAATCACAGACTCGACCGAAGCGATTATGGCCCGTGCCTCGTCGAATTCGCTGTCTTCGACGGCGGCTGCGGAGTCACTCAGAGCCTCTTCTAGCCACGTGTTTCGGATCCGAGACTCGGTCGATTCGGTCTCAGCAAGTCTGGCGTAGTAGGACTCGGTCGGTATCTCTGCCAACTTGGAAAGGGCGCCGGAGTAGTCTCCATCGGCCTCCAGAGCCAGCATGGGATCGTAGATGTTCTCCTGGGTGGTTCGTTCTCGTCTCGCAGTAATGAGAGCGCTGTCCGCTTGCGAATAGAGCGCGTCACCGACCGGAATCTGGCCCAGTAGGGTGATCGCATTATCCCAGTTGCCCTGATTCATCATGCGTTCGGCTTCGCGAACAACAGCTGAGTAGTCAGCAGTTGCGACCAGGTCCGCTTCGGGCGAAAGGGCGTCGGCTTCGTCAGGTGATCCTGTCTCGGCTTGGACGGATGCGTCGGTCTCGCCGCCGTCGTCATCGTCGTCATCACTGGAGTCACCGGTTAGTAGCATGAACACTACGCCGGCGGCAGCCAGCAGAACGATGATGGACAGCGCGATTACCGCCTTGGGCAGACCGCCGCCAGCACCGAGATCTTCGCCGGCCGTAGGCGTATAGACGTAGGCTTCGCCGGGAGCGACGAAGCGCAGTTTGACATAGCCGAACTCGACGATGTCACCGCGCCGAAGCTCGACGTTGGCGTAGGGGTCTCCATTGACCCGCATCCCGTTTGCAGAACCGAGGTCCGTCACACGGAAGCCGCCGTCGGATTGAGTGACCTTGGCGTGATGTCTAGAAATCGAGCGGTGATCAATCGCCACGTCGTTTTCGGGCGTTCGGCCGACGACAACTTCTGGCTGAGTCAGATTGAATTGGGTTCCGGCCAGCTTGGTATTCAGAACGACGAGCCGAGCGTGATCTGGACCAGCCACAGCGCTTGCGGCGGGACCGGTCGGTACCTGAATCACTGCAGTTCGGTTTTGGCCGGCACCAGGCAACTGAGCTAGGGGCGGCGCCTCTGCAGCAGGCTGAGGAGCAGCATGGGCCACGGGCATTTGTTCAGAATGCAGATAAAGGCGATAGTCTCCGATTAGGAAGACATCACCGTCGCCGAATTCAACTCGGCCTTCGATTTGTTCGCCATTGCGCTTGCTACCGTAACGCGCTTCAACACACTCAAAAAAGAGCTGTCCATTCTCTTTGGTGAGTTTAGCGTGCCGTCGGGATACATTTCGCTCAGTAAGGCGAATCGTGTTTCCCTCAAGACGGCCTACGGTAATTTGTTCGCGGACGATGGGGACGATGGTTTGTTTGCCCTCATCGTCCTCGATCACCAGCTTCTGCATATCATTCGCCTCGCGGCAAGTGCGTATTGCACCCTATTAGCACGTAACACAGCAACATCGTGTTTTCAACTGTCGGAGGCTCAGCACCGCGTCCAAACGTCTCACACATCAAACAACTACATCTTAGCTGAGATTCCACATTTTACCCACTTTCCCTTGGGATTGAACTCCCACGTGAAGGTGGATAGGTTGTCCGCCTGAGAACCGCCGCCGAGAACAAGACAAAGCGAGCGAACAGCGCGGTTCAGATTTGGAGTGTTGAAATGTCCGAGTTACCGAAAATTCAGTTCTACGACACATTGACCGCCTCAAAGCAGGTCCTCGAGACGATCGAACCTGGAAAGGTGGCCATGTATGTCTGCGGACTAACCACCTACGACTATTCTCATATCGGCCACGCACGAACGTTCATAAGCTTCGATATGATTCGACGATATCTGATCCATAGAGGATACGAGGTTCGTTTCGTTCGCAACCATACTGATTGCGACGACAAGATTATCCGCCGAGCAAACGAACTGGGTGAAGATTCGCTGCAATTGGCCGAACGATTCGTGGTTGCATTCGATGAGGACATGGCTTCCCTCAACTTGATTCCGCCCGACGTCTCGCCCAGGGTAACCGAAGAGATCCCAGCGGTGATCGAGATGGTGAAACAGCTGATCGCCAATGGACACGCGTACGACGTCGACGGTGATGTCTTTTTTGAAGTTGGCTCCTTCGAGGGCTACGGAAAACTCTCCAAGAAGGTGCTCGAAGATCTCCGCGCTGGTGAACGCGTAGAAGTGGATACCCGGAAGCGAAACCCCGCAGACTTCGCCCTGTGGAAGTCGGTCAAACCCGGCGAGCCCAGTTGGGATAGCCCGTGGGGTCAGGGTCGCCCCGGGTGGCATATCGAGTGCTCGGCGATGTCGACCAAATACCTTGGGAAGAGCTTCGACATCCACGGCGGCGGACGAGATCTCGTGTTTCCACATCACGAAAACGAGATTGCCCAGTCCGAGGGGGCTACCGGCGACCGCTTTGCCAGTTACTGGATGCATGCCGGACCGTTGACGGTCGGCGGCGAGAAAATGGGAAAATCGCTTGGTAACTTCTGGACCATTAGAGATGCGCTAGAGGTCTACCACCCGGATGTGATTCGGTTTTTCAACCTGACGGCCCTGTATCGCAAGTCGATCAGCTACACATCCGAGACACTCGAGGAAGCCCGTTCGCGTGTCGTCTATTTCTTCAAAACGCTGCGCCTACTGGACGAATACATTGCCCTGAGCCCACCCGTTGAAGAGGGAGCCAAGATCCAACACGGCGACTTCCTCGACTCCTACTGGGCTGGCGTCCACGAGGGGATGGACAATGACTTTTGCACGCCCCGCTTCTTGGCGTTGATGACCGAGATGGCCAAGCTCGCCAACGAGATCGTCCCCAAGAAGAGAAAGGCCATCAAGGATCCCGTTCTGCTGCGCACACTGGCTCGTATCCGTGCAGATCTTCAGAAGTCTTCGGAGATCCTCGGTCTCTTTTCAGAAGAACCTGCCGTCGCACTATTGAAGATCCGCGATCTGCGGGCAGCCCAGCTCGGGGTTGATTCGGACCGCGTCGAACAGCTGATCACCGATCGCGCTGCGGCTAGAGCGGACAAAGACTGGGCCAGGGCGGACGAAATCCGCGACGAACTGGCTTCTCTCCAGGTTGTGTTGATGGACTCTGCCACCGGGACAACCTGGGAGCTCTAGAAAGCGCGAAAGCCAACCCGCACTATCTCTCTAGTTGTCTTCTTTTAGCTTGAGGAGGCGGTAGAGGGTCTTTCGGTCTATTCCCAGCAACTCGGCGGCCTTACTCTTGTTACCCCCGACCTTGTCCAACACGGCAATCGCGTATGCCTTGTTGAGTTCCGAAAGCGTTCTGATGCCGTCCTCACTCTGAGCGTTCACGGCCTCGGGCGCCGAAGCGTGCTCACCTGTGTAGGAACCAACCTCTTCCGGCAAGTCGTCACCAGTGATTCGGTCCCCTGGAGTCAATGCCAGAGCGCGGGCGATTGTGTTCTCGAGTTGGCGCACGTTGCCAGGCCAGTCGTAGCGAACGAGCGCGTCGAGCGCATCGACATCGATCTGTCGCTTCTGTTCGGTGCCGTGGCGAGCCAGGAAGTACTGTGCCAGGAGCGGAATATCATCACGCCGATCGCGCAGCGGTGGGACCGAAATCACGACCACCATGATTCGATAGAGTAGGTCCTCACGGAAGTCGCCCGATTTGACCATGGCCGGAAGATCTTTGTTTGTCGCCACGACGACGCGCGTGTCGGTCTTGAAGCTGCCCGACGACCCAACGGGTCGGACCTCGCCTTCTTGGAGTACCCGTAATAGTTGTGCCTGCATTCGGGGTGAGACTTCCCCGATCTCGTCGAGAAACAAGGTGCCCCCGTCGGCCTCTCGAAACAGGCCTTTTCGGTTTCCATCGGCTCCCGTGAAAGCGCCCTTCACATGTCCAAAGAGTTCACTTTCGAGCAGGGTTTCGGTGAGCGCACCACAGTTAACTGCCACGAAGGGTAGGGCGCTGCGCGGCGAATAGGCGTGAATCGCTCTCGCCACCAGCTCCTTACCTGATCCACTCTCACCGTGCACCAAAACGGTGGCTTCAGAAGACGCAGCCCGTGCGACCTCACGGTACATTCGCACCATCGCGGGTGAGCGTCCGACCAGTCCAGCCGCGGCCCCCTCCTCTCCTGGCCCGACCGAGTCGGTGGACGCCAATTCGGTGACTGCCCGTGCGACGGTCGAGCGCAGTTCAGCTGGCCGAAACGGCTTGGAGAGGTACTCGAACGCACCCCCCTGAAGGGCCCTCGCAGCACCTTCCATATCGCCAAACGCGGTAATCAGAATTACCAGAGGGGGCGTTTCGTGTTCGCGCAGCGATTTGAGCAGCCACAGCCCGTCATGACCCGGCATACGGATGTCTGAGACAACAATGTCGAACGCCGAGTCATCGTGAGCCTCGAAGGCTTCGTCAGCGCCCCCGGCGGTTGCCAGCGAATAACCATCTCGGGCTAATGTCTCGCTCACCACGTTTCGGGATGGGGCGTCATCGTCTACGACAAGCACCCTGATGTTACCGGTGGCAGTCATTCCGAATCCTCCATCAACTCACCAAAGCGGAGTGAGGTCGGCTTCAGGGCGTCGTCGGGCGCCTCGAAGCGCATCGCGACCCGTGTTCCCACATCCGGTTCACTCTCAATTGTGATTTCGCCACCTAACGATGCCACCGCATTCCTCACGATACTCATTCCCAGCCCAGTACCACTCCCGTCCTTTCTTGCCGAATAGAACGGCTCAAAGACGCGTTGCTTAGTCTCGAGGTCCATGCCGCGCCCGGTGTCCACGACTTCGATCTGGAGGATCTTCCCCCTCAGTTCTCCGTGCAGCTTGACGCTTTCACCCTGTTCCACCGCCCGCAGGGCGTTGGACACGAGATTCCTGATGATCTGAGCGAGCAAGTCCGCATCGATCGGGAAGTACCCTGATCCGCACTCGACAGTCAGCGAGATTCCCGCCGCAGCGGCCTGGGCCGCAAACACTGTCGTCGATTCGTTGAGCAGCTCGCTGATCTCGGTACTCGCCAGGTTGGGAGTAGGCGCCTTGGTCGAGTTCAAATAGCGCCGAATCACTTCCCCGACTCGCTCGATCTCGCGGGTAGCGACATCCAGCCGCTGGCGGTCGGCCCCTTCGGGCAAGTCCTCACCGAGCAAGTCGAGGTGGGCCAATACCGAGTTGAGGGGGGTCCCCACCTCGTGGGCAATCGTTCCGACTAACTCGCCCAACGCGGCCAGGCGATCCCTCCGAGCCAAGTCCGCTTGAGCCGTCGCCAGCGCGGCGCTCGCCTCCTCTACGCGGATCTTGAGGTCCCGGTTGAGTGCCTCTACCTCGTCCAGGAGCTTCGTGCGGTCCGATTCGGTGTCCCACAGTCGCTGCGACATCTGGTTGAACGATTGAACCAGCGGTTTGACTTCTGCGGTGGATACCTCTTCCACCTGTTCCCCCAGATGACCGGAAGCCACCTCCCGCATCGCGCTCGCGACCTGTCGAAGTGGCTGAGTCATCGTCCGATGAATCAGCGCGGCGATCGTGAGGACCAATACCAACCAGGTGGCGAGCCCCATCCAGATTGCATTTCGATAGATGACGTGTAGGAAGACGCTGATTACCTCGGTGGAGGCAACCACACGGATCGACAACTCCCCGCTGCCGTCGGGCAACGCCTGCCGCACAACGACTTCGAGGTGTTCCTCGGCGGAAACCGCCATCAATTGATCGAGCGGGACGTCGCTGAACTCGATCAGCACCTCCCGTTCAGGTAAGGGCGAGGTTTCTAAACGTCCGGTTTGACCGTTGGAATTGACCTCGATCTGAATGCTGCGAATCCCATTCCAGACCGCGAGCCTTCGCAGGAGCTTGTTTGCCCACACAGTATCTTGGATGAGTTCGATGGGGTCTTGGGCAGTGACGAGTTCAACAGCCACGTCCTTTGCGGCTGATTCGGTGTCCCTGAGAATCTGACGCTGCAGTACCTTCTGGGCCACACTCGTCGATGCCCAGACGACAGCAACCAATGTTGCTGCCGTAATCAGCGTGACCCAGAAAAGCAGTTTACCCGTGAGGGAATGTGAGGACTTCGTACTTGTCATGCTGCTCAGCATGGTGCGCCAGGTGCTTATACCTTGCAAGTGCCGGCTGCTTTCCCAGCTGGACCCAAGAAAAAGATGGCGCCCTGGGCCATCCTAGCCCAGAGCGCACAATCGAAAGCACATTTATTGGGAGTTCGTCGATGAATCGGCCACGCAGACCACACGGAGTGCAGTTTGATCGCGGCATGGTTTCGGTATCGAGGCTGTGGTTTTAGTTAACGAAACTTCTAACAAAAACCCCATGCGGTCTGCGTGACCGATTCAACATCGCCGATGCTAGACGACGGCAAAACACAATTGCAGCGCCTGTGCCAATATTTCGGGGTGTTGTGTAAACCGCCGTAGATTTTGGTGTTTCCCCGGTTCTTGGCCTCGCCGGGCACGCCTGCCATTCCCCGAACTTGGGGCATAGCGGTACAAACGATAGTTCCACTGGGGCGAAACGCCTCACTCGCTCGGTACGACTTAGAGCAACAGGCCGCCAACTCCCTTGGTGAGTCCCGGCAGGATACGGTATGTTCACCCGCCTGGATCGAGGGCTCACATTGGAGAGTTATACAATGAGAATCTGTGGGAGAATCTGTGGAAGACGCTTCCAGACGAGCTGGCTGACGCCGTTCATCCTCGTGATGTTTCTGAGCACGCCCGCTTTTGCCCAGGACGAGGACACGCTTGTCGAGGAAGCCTCCGACACCGAAGCGACCGAAGATACGAGCGATGCCACCGAGGAACAGGCGGAGATCAGTATCGAGGCCAGCGATGAGGACTCGGCGCCCACAGAAAGCTCCCTCAGCAACGGCGTCGGTAGGACTCCCACGGTTTCTGGGCCGAGTGGGCTTTTTCATCTCATATCTGCAGATTCGACCGGAACTGGGACTTTCGGGGTTGCGCTTTTTGGCGAGTTCTTCACGGGAACGGACGTGGTTCGAGCGGGCGACGACAACTCCCGTTTTATCGGTCGGTTGTCGTTGTCATACACTCCTCTTGAGTTCCTGGAGGTCTTCGCGACCCTCAGCGGCCAGGGCAACGCCAACTCCCACGCCGATCCGGTTTTGATCCAGAGCCTGGGTGACTTCTCGCTGGGTGCCAAAGGGTTTCATACACTCGACAACGGCCTCTCGTTGGGCGGTGCACTCGCCCTCAGCGTGTTCAACGCCGAGAACTCGGTCGGGCTTGATTTCAGCGCGACGAGTGTCGATATCCGCGCCCTCCTCGGTTATTCGCTGCACCAACAACAGAACATCCCGCTGGACCTCCACTTCAATCTGGGTTTCTACGTTGACAACTCACCGGAGCTGTTCGCGACCGATAGCGGTGGGTTGCTCGAACTGCAGCGGGTCGAGCGCTTCGCACACGGCGTGAGCGACTACAATCTCTTTGAAATCGGCTTGGGTGTAGAGGTTCCCGTCAACTACGTGACCCCATTCCTCGAGTGGAATATGGGCATCCCCGTCGGCTCGGACGATCTCAATGATTGCGATACCGCACTGATCGCCTGTCCCCACGATGTCGGGTTCGCCTCGTTCCCTAACGTGCTCACCCTCGGCGTCAAAGCGATGCCGTTCCGCCAGCTTGCACTCAATCTTGGCGTAGATTTCGGTCTCTCGGGAGACGAGGCGACCGGGCTGCCGGCGACCCCTCCCTACAATGTTATCTTCGGTCTCTCCTACATTCTGGATCCATCCGCCACGGGAGGTGAGCCAGAGTTGGTTTACGTGGAGACGCCCGCGGCGCCGGAACCGACCGGTTGGGTACTCGGAGAGGTCGTAGACGGCGATAGCTCAGAACCGATTGCTGGGGCCCTTATCTCCTATCCGAATAGTGAGTTCACTCCCCAGAGCACTGATCCCGAAACGGGACGATTCCGCTCCTATGAATTCCCAACCGGGTCACAGGTTGCGATCGAAATCAGTCACCCCGACTTCGAAATGCGTTCGTTTGACCGGACGATTGGGGAGGGGCAGGACGGCATTCGAATCCGCTTGCAGCCCGGCAATCTGGGTTCGCTCGCAGGGGTTGTGACCAACGCCGGTGGCACCCCGTTGCCTGCCACGATCTACATCAGAGGCGACGCAGAGCTCCAAATCGAGGTCGATCCGCTGACCGGGGAATTCTCGCAGCGGGTCGAAATGGGTTCGTACGTAGTCACCGTGGTCGCAGACGGGCATGTCAGCGACCGCAGGAGCTTGGATGTGTCAGGTCAAGTTGACCACAGCGCGAGTTTGGACGAACTCCCAGACGATCAAGCTGCCGTTCTTCGCGGCGACCGTATCGATCTGTCGGGTGAGAATATTCGGTTCGAGGACAACGAAGACGAGCTCGACGAGCCCTCTTCGGAGTTGCTCGACCAGGTCGCTGTGCTGCTGGCAGAGTACCCGGAGATCAGTCTCCAAGTCGCCGCTCACACCGATGACCGAGGGGACATGGCCCTCACCGAGTCTCAGGCCAACGCAGTGGTCGAATATCTGATCGAGCTTGGGGTTGATCCCAACCGGTTGGACGCGATGGGAATGGGCAACGAGAGTCCGATCGTGCCCAACATCAGCAACCGAAATCGGCGCCGCAACCGCAGAGTCGAACTTCTCTTCCAATAGTAGAGCGCTCGATTACCTCGAGCTGAGCCAGCGATAGATCTCTGGAAAGACCTCGTCCTGAGCCTGCGAACCCAGAATCAAGTCGATGTGACCGTACTCGCCTGAGAAACCGTTTGCTCGGCCGACGCACAGATACTCTTTGTCTTCTGAACCGAGCTGGTCGAAGACCATCTCGAGGTCCTCAGGGGGCGTGAGCCAGTCCTTGGACCCCGCGACGATCATGGTCGGAACCTTGATGTTCTGGAGCGCCTTTCGATAGTCAAAGGTACCGTAGTGCATACGGAATTCACGATGCCTATACCAGTCGACGAACTGATCGAGCAGGCTGATCGGAATGTCCTCTACTGCCACTCGAAGCAGGGTTTTAGCCCGGCGGCTGCTGATGTTTCGGGGGTTCATCACAACGCGCCCCCATGTGGTCCGGGCCGGTCCAGGAAAGAAGGATACGAGTCGAGCAAGGCTGCGATTCGGGACCTTGCGAATCGGCCGAGCCAACCCGTAGAGCTTCAGCACTGTGTCGAGGATTGGCCGCCGCATATGAGAAAAGGCAGGCGAGCCGACGGTAACCACCGAGCGGATCGAGCGCTCACCCCACAGTGCGAGATAGGCGTAGGCGAGCATGCCGCCCATGGAGTGACCAATCCAGTGCACTTTCTCGGTGCCCGTTCTCTCATGAATCAGCCTCAGGGCAGCGGGCAAGTCGTGATACAGATAATCGTCGAAGTTCCAGTCGTACCGCAGCCGATTGAACAGCGTCGGTCGACTCGATTGCCCCGCGCCACGCAGGTCGATGACCCAAACATCGAAGCCCCCGTCAAAGAGGTAGCGAGCCAGGCTGCTGCCGGGCGCGTCGAGGTCGAATCGATTCGACCCGAGCCCATGGCACAGCAGGGCGACCCCCTTGGCGTGCTTCTTCTTGTAGCGATGCAAAGCGATGCGCCACCCGTCACGGGTGGTTGCGTAATAGGTCTTCGGGAGCTTCGATCGTCGCAATCTGGTCCGGATCATGGGTCCATGGAAGCGAATAGCCGCTCATTTGTCAAAAACGCGACACGAGAGACGCAATCGCTCCGAGACTGGACTCCAACCAAGAACCGGGCCGCGAATTCACACGGGCCGAGCCTCTCGATTTTAGACTGTTCGGTTGTTCTAACCCGAAACTTGTGCTAGACGCCGTCCTCAGTGGGTAAGAGCGGTTGTATGCTCCGAGAGGTACTCGTGAAAGGGGGTTCTATGTTCGCAAACCGGTCAGTACTGTTACTAGTTGTCATCTTCGCGTTTTCTGTGGCTTGCTCTGCTCCTCAGAACACCACCACGACTGTTACCCCCGACGTTGAAGAAGAGCCTCAGGCAACTACACTGGTGCGCTTTGTTCACGCGATGCCCGATGCCCCCTCGGTGAACTTCTCAGTTGGCGGAGTCAACGCCGGTGCGAATCGTAGCTTTCGTACTTGGGGTGACTGGACCGCCGTGCCAGCAGGAGAGCAAGAGGTCACCATGCGAAATGGTGAGTCCACCGTCTTGGACGATATCTTCACCTTCGAAGAAGACAAGCGCTACCTCATCGTCGGTTATGGCATGCTGACTCCCATGGGCGACGAAGTGCCCGTTGGCTTCATGATTCATCGCGACGAGTGGGTCGATCACAACGAAGAGCAGAGCTTCGCACGCTTCGCTAATGCGATTCCCGACGGCGAGCGCCTCGGTCTTTGCATCACGACAGGTGACACGTGGAACCTGTTGTGGCCCGGCCAGCCGGTCGGGACCGTCTCGGAGTACAAAATCGGGCCCCTGTACGACAATTCCTTCGAGCTCGTACCCGGGAACACCAGTTTGCCCGCCGTTCACGAATTCGAATACAACCTCCAACACGGAATCCTCTACACGTTCATTGCCACTGGCAAAACGTCGAACGACACTCTCGAGGTGTTTGCGGTAACCGATCATCCCAGCCTGCGCCCCCAGTAAGTTTCAAGGACGTTGGTAGAGCCCGTCTTTCTAAAGCGGCGAGAATCAGAACGACATGAGCGAATTGCGTATCGTCACGTTGGGGACGTCCAGCGGGAAGCCAACCCTTTCGAGGAACGTGGCTTCTGTCGCCTTGATGCTAGACGGTATCCTCTCGCTCTTCGATTGCGGCGAAGGAACTCAGCTTCAGTTCATACGCGCGGGCCTCAAGCCCAGCCGTGTGGCCGTCGTGTGCATTTCGCACTTCCACGGTGATCACATCAATGGTCTCCCCGGGTTCCTGAGCACGCTGTCCCTGAACAAACACGATAGACCAGTGACCGTCTGTGGCCCCAAGGGCCTCAGGACCTACTTCGCTACTTTGCGTCGCCTAGCGATCTTCATTCCTCGCTACCCGCTGAACGTGGTTGAGATTGAGGAGGAGGGCGTTGTCTACAAAGGAGACGCGTTCCAAATCTCGGCTGCACGAGTCGACCATCGCATCGAAACCTGGGGTTTTCGGTTCCAAGAGAAGGATCGCCCAGGACGTTTCGACTTGGCCAAGGCCAAGTCGCTCGGCGTTCCTCCAGGACCGATGTTTGGTAGGCTTCAGCGCGGCAAGAGCGTAACAACTCCGGCCGGTGACACCGTCGAGCCGAGCCAAGTTCTCGGCCCGGTGCGACCAGGTCGCGTGGTGGCATACGTCACAGATACTCGGCCCTGCTCAAAGGCCATCGAGCTGGCTCGCGGAGCTCACATTCTACTGCACGAGGGGACGTACGGGCCCGAGCTCACGAAAGAAGCCCACCAGCGAGGTCATTGCACAGTCGAAGACGCCGCACGCGCGGCCAAGCAGGCTGAGGTCGAGCAGCTCGTGATCACCCATGTGAGTCCCAAACACTTCGATTTGGGGCCCCTGGTGGGAGCGGCCCGAAAGATCTTTCGGAAGACCCGAATTGCGCAGGATCTGGACGAATTCACGATTCCGGTGCCAGAGTAACTTCGCACCCCGACCTGACGGAGACGAACCTGTGAGCACGAAACCCCCATCCGGAATGCGAGATTTCCTCCCCGCGGAGTGCGCGCGCCGGCAGTTCGCCATCGATGCGGTACGCAGGGTATATCAGAGACACCACTTCGAGCCGGTCGAAACGCCAACGTTGGAGCGTATCCAAACCCTTACGGGAAAATACGGCGACGAGGGGGACCAGCTCATATTCAAGGTGATGAAGCGGGCGCAGAAGCTGGTGTCGGCGCTGGCGCAGGATGAGGTTGTTCCCTCTTCGTTAGCCGACATGGGCCTAAGATACGATCTCACGGTACCGTTGGCTCGCTTGGTCGCCCAGTACCAGAACGATCTACCTCGGATTTTCAAACGATATCAGATCGCTCCGGTGTGGCGAGCCGACCGCCCCGCGCGCGGACGATTTCGCGAATTCTATCAGTGTGACGTCGATGTGGTGGGCTCAACGTCGTTACTCGTCGAAATCGACGTTGTCTCGGCAGCGGCAGAGGCAATGGCCGAGCTCGGATTCGATGACTTCACAATCCGGATCAACGACCGCCGTCTTTTGGCTGCGATGACCGACTGCGCCGGAATATCAGCTGATCGAAGCGGTCGAGCTCTCGTCGCACTCGACAAGCTGGATAAAATTGGACCGGACGGTGTGTTACGCGAGCTCACCCAGCACGGCTTTGAGCCTGAGGCTGGCGCAGCTTTGCTGAGACTAACCAGTTCCACAAGCCTCAGCGAACTGAACGCCTCGCTGGCTGAGCACGCGCCAAGCGAAGCGGTTACCCGCCTCTCTGCACTCATGGAGGCGCTCGGAGAACTCGAGCTTCCCGGGACATTCGTTTTTGACCCGTCGCTCGCACGCGGTCTGACCTACTACACGGGCCCGATTTTCGAGATCACGCTGCCCGGTTTCTCTGGTTCGGTGGGCGGCGGTGGTCGCTATGACAACCTGATCGGGATGTTCCTCGGCAGGCAAGTTGCCGCCGCGGGAATATCACTCGGATTGGAACGCTTGATCATGATCATGAGCGAGCGAGACATGTTCCCAGCTGAGCTAGGGGGCTGTGATGTTTTCGTCGCCCAGTTTGGAGAGGTTCCGCCCGTCGCAAGCCTCAAGTTGGCAAGTCGACTGCGCACCGCTGGTCTTCACGTCGATGTGTCCACCGAAACGTCCAAGTTGAAGAAGCAATTCAAGCAGGCCCAACAAATGGGAGCCCGAATTGTCGCCCTAATTGGGCCGGATGAGGCCACTGCTGGCACGGTCGTTCTGAAGACGATGTCGACCGGTTCGCAACAGACGGTCGATCAGAGCGAGGCCTGCGCAGTCGTGCAGTCAATTCTCGACCTAACTCGAGAGGATGATGGTGTTGAGCTGTGATGGTCGCTACACTTTTGCTCAGGACGCGGCAACGTTCTTGGTGCGAGGAGAGGCCTATTGGTTCGGAAGCCGAGTCGACCTCGGGATGACAACAACCCCTGAGAAGTCGAAGACAGTTCATCGCTGTGGTTGCAGCTCGGTGACCAGCACGGGGAAGGGATGAGAACTACCGTTGCCATACTCCTAGCTTTGGGTATTGGATTCGGCCTGGGTTACGTCGTGGGTGGGATGGGTATTGAGCGAGTCGAGGAAGAGTTCTACACCTCACTCGACAACAAACCCGACGCTGAAAGCCGCGCAAGGGCTGGTTCTTCGGAGTCGGCCGAGCGGTCCGGCTCACTTGACTCGACGGCCGGCCGAAACGCCCACGATGCCACCACCACGAGGCCGCCCGAACGGACCCACGAGCAGGCTGCAGAAGTGGAGGAAGAGGCGGGTCCGGATCACCCTGACAGTGGGGACAATCCGAGTCAGCAGCCCGAGCCCCGAGCCCCGTCACCCCAAAACGAACACGCAGTGCAGAATGAGCGACACGCCCTGGGGCAGGAGCCCGAGACGAGCGATGGGCAGACGCTCCGAACCCAGATTCAAGGGGAGTTCTCACGAATACGGGTTTCGCTTCGCGAATGTTATGAACTTCTCTTGCAACTCGAGCCCACGGCTGCAGATCGGCTGGTTTTCATGCTGCTGATCGAATCCGATCCCGACGACCCAGCTGGAAGTCTGGTCACCCTCGAGGGAATCCGCTCGGACGCCCTCGAGCTCGATGATGTCAGCTGCTTCGCCGAGATCGCAGGCGAACTCCAACTGCCGCCACCCGCGGACGGCGAGCCATATCGCGTGTCCTATCCCGTCGTTCTGACCGCCGAGTAGTGGTCTGAGACGGAGTCGTCTCTTTCCGGTGACTCCCCGTCGATGAGCGCAACTGCTGATTTCGGAAGCATTTCCTCATTGGTCGGAATCCGTCATAATCACCGCATGAGCGCAGCAGACGACAACGAACATGGCAACGTCATTCGGCTCGAGCCGGGTGAGCGAGTCCTTCCTGGGCAGCCCAATAGCCTACTCGGTCTCTACTTTCAGGAGATCTTACTCTGTCTGCAGCGCTATGTTTCTCGGCACGGGCACCGAATGCTCCAGGCAAACGGGACGTTGAACGACCTCTACGTCAGCTTTCGTGAAGCATCCGCTGTACTGGCAGGCACGAGCGACGGTTCAGTGAGCGAGACGCTCGCCGAACACGTCGGATGGGCATCCCAGGGTGACCTCGAGAGGGCGCTGGTCGTATGCCGCGAACGAATCGCCGCCACCGAGGCGGAGGCCGAAGCCGACAATCCGATCAAGGTCCTGCGAGACCATTTCCACCTGACGCCGAACCAACTGCGCCTGCTCATGGCGGCCGCCGCCCCAGCGGTATCAGTCGACATCGGTCGCCTATTCACATTCGCCTGGGCGGACTTTTCTCAAAAATGCCCAACCGCAGGGTTCTTGTCAGAGTTATTGGCCGACTCACCAGAAGACGTCACCACAATCCTCAACGAGTTGCGAAACGGCGAAGCCCTCCTCTCTCACTGTTTGATTCTGGTGTCTGACTCTCCTGGGTGGGGTGCCCCAACGCCACTCTTGCATCAATCTGTCAAAGTGCCGGAACGGCTGGTTGGCTTTCTCCTCGGCCACACCGAGCCACTCGCCAGCGCGTTGGCCAACACCTGCGAACTGAGTCGTCCGTCGAATACCGTGCCCCGAGATCGACTCGTTGTTGATGACTCGGTTTACGAAAGGCTTCAGGTCACCGTTCAAAGCGCGCTTCGAAGTGGTGTAGGACGGCCTCGTCCGCTGATGATTGGCTCGCTCGGAACGGGTCGTAGAACAGCTCTTCAGACGGTGCTCTCGAGTGAGGACTGGGGGCTGCTGACGGTCGACCTGGGTCGGGTCAGCGGTGAGGGGGAACAGGCTGAGCAGCTGTTGCGCGAGGTCTGTCGAGAAGCGCTCCTGAGACGCTGCGTCCTTCTACTACGTGCCGAAGCCTTGGTCGCAACCCGAGAGTCTGTCGAAAAGTGGGCCAGGACCCTATCGCGCGTGCTCGACGCCTATCCCGGGCCGCTCGCCCTGACGGTAAGTCGTGCCGAAGCGCGGCTTCACGGCTTCATATCAGACCTCTTCGAACTGCCCTTTCCGCTACCTTCGTCAGCCGATCAACGCGCGCTGTGGGAGCGAGTTATCGCAGAGAGCGGGGTCGTGATCCGAAGCGATGCGCCGGCCATCCTTACCGAGCGCTTCAACATCACGCCAGGCACCATCCACCGAACCGTGGCCGAAGCTTACTCGCGTGCCGCAATGCTGGCCGGGAACCCGGAGCACGTGGACCTCAAGATCGCGGATCTCAGTTTCGCGATTCGGCGAAAGACCGACCACGCGCTCGGAGCGATCGCCGAGCCATTCTCGACTAGCCTGACCTGGGATGATGTTGTCCTCAATGACAAAGTCATGGAGGTCCTGACTGAGATTCAGTCCTACGCCCGTCATCGCGAGTTGGTTTACGACACCTGGGGTTTTCGCAAGAAGATTTCCTACGGCCGTGGACTATCCTGTCTGTTTGCGGGACCGCCAGGGACCGGAAAGACGATGATGTCGGCTGTGCTCGCCGAATCATTGGGACGTGAGCTCTACCGTGTGGACCTGTCCCGGGTTGTCTCAAAATGGGTCGGCGAAACTGAAAAGAACCTCGCCTTGGCTTTTGATGAGGCGGAACGAGGTCAACTGGTCCTGCTCTTTGACGAAGCAGACGCGCTCTTCTCCAAACGCACAAAGCAGAAGTCCTCAAACGATCGATTCGCGAACATGGAGATTAACTATCTGCTGCAGCGAATGGAGTCATTCGACGGAATGAGCATCCTAACGACGAACAAAGAGAAAGCGATCGACGAAGCCTTCAAACGAAGAATCAAGTTCAAGGTCTCGTTCCCGATGCCCGAAGCTGACTTGAGGGCGCAGTTGTGGCAGCGAATGATCCCGCCCGAGGCGACCGTAGAGTCCGATATCGACTTCTCGTGGCTAGGTGAGCAGTTCGAAATGGCGGGCGGCAACATCAGAAACGCCACCCTGCGGGCAGCCTTCTACGCTGCCGAGGCCGACGGAATCATCACTCACGAATTCCTCTACAAAGCGGCAGTGGCTGAGGCGCGCGAAATGGGTATGGTTGTTCGCGAAGAGATGTAGCGCTTCCGAGCTAGGAGCCTGTCGCGCATAGCGCTCCAGGCTCCGCCATTGGCTTTTAGC
>CAZDBH010000070.1:0-23390 GCA_964503485.1 uncultured Bradymonadales bacterium
AAAGTGTTACCCATGTACTTAGACTAAAGTGTTACCCATGTAGTTGACTCCACAAGACCCACATTCCGTAGGTGGCCTGTGGGCGAGCGGAGTCACTTCCGAAGTCAAAGACCTCAGCGTTGCCTCCGGTAGCCTTGGAGTGCGCAAACTGATCGGATGTACCCGAGTGATAGTCGATTTCAACGACGACGGTACCCAAGTCGCGGGTATAGAAGTTGGCTGCTGTGACGTTGGCGCAGAAGACCCCGCGCATCTGGAACATGTCGGCGGCACCGACCATTCCGGTCGACACGTCGCCCTCCACCGTCACGCCTCGGCACCCGGTCTTGTGGCTGAATACCGTATTCGCCTCAGTATGGATCTGAATCGTCTCGGGTAGCGATGTGTTTTCGTCGCCGTCCTCGAAGACAGTCATCTCACACCACAGCGGCTGCTCGGCGGTAGCGAATTGACCGTCGCGGGAGGATTCAGTCGGGTCAGGGTCTACGGTCCAGAGTTCGAAGATCCCGTTCTCTGGGTCGGCGTAGCCTTCAAAGTGGCTGTGAACACGAAAGCGGCCGTCGGCTGGCTCTGCCAGGGGCGGGGCGTCTACTTCGGGGACCGACTCGGCCTCGTTTTCGACGGTCGCCTCGGTGAACCAAAGGCTCCGTTCTTCCGTGCAACCGAGAATCGAGCTCAGAACACATGCTAATACTACAGCTATTGCTGTTCTTTCGCTTACGCGCGACATGGTGGCCCCCCAGCCTCCAGTTATTCTCGCAGTCAGGCTCCAGATCCTACATCGGCGGGAACAACAGATAATTTGAGTTTTTCATCCGAATAGTGCATCAAAAGCTCAAAATCCCCGACTTTTTGGCATCATTTTCTTGGCAAGTTGGCAGCAGAGTTGGCCGCCATTCGCCGCGCACACCTGACCGGCCGACTGAATGAGCGGCGCGAATTGCCCCACCAGCATGCGCGGCGACTCATCGAGGCTGTCGCTCGAGAAACAGCTCGAAACTGGGGGCCTGAAAACCGGTTCTTGTGATAAAACGATCACCGAGAACACACGAGGTGCACCATGGCCGATCGTCTGAGGAAGCTAGAACAGGACACGTTTGACGCCATCATCGTTGGCGCGGGAACCGGTGGTCTCACTGCCGCCGGACTGCTCGCTAAGCGGGGTCTAAAGGTCTTGGTTTTGGACCAACACTACGTTGCGGGCGGTAACGCGACCGTGTTTCGCCGACGCAATTATGAGTTTGACGTTGGGCTGCACTACATCGGCGATTGCGGACCGAACGGGCTGATTCCTAGGGCGTTGCGGGCGTGTGGAGTCACCGACGTGGAGTTCGAGGAGCTCGATCCGGATGGATATGAGACCTATGTCTATCCGGACATGAGGTTCCGCGTTCCCAAGGGAATCGACAAGTTTCGACAACGCCTCAAAGAGGTCTTTCCTGCTGAGGCGACCGGTATTGATCGCTACTGCAAGCTACTCAGCCAGATTCAGGAGTTCCAGAAGGTGATCGCCAATCCACTCTCAGGAATGTGGGTCTTGCCCAAATCGACGCTATTGTTGCGCTGGGCAAACAAGACCTTCGGCGAATTCCTCGCTTCGTGCACCGACGACGCGCGTCTGAAGGCAGTCTTGGGCGGTCAACACGGCGACTACGGCATGCCACCAAGTCGCGCTTCGCTCATCATCGGCGCCGCTGTCGCCAATCACTACCTACAGGGAGCTTACTTCCCGAGGGGTGGCGGACAGATAATGGCCGACAAACTGGCTGACGCGATCGAAGCCAATGGTGGCAAGATCTTGCTTAGAGCCACTGTCGAGGAAATCGTGGTCGAAGACGGCGTGGCCAAGGGCGTACGCTTCAACAACAAACATACGGGCGAACGAGTGGTGCATGCGCCCATTGTGATCTCGAATGCCGACCTAAAGCACACGATTGCCGATTTGGTGGGACCTTCCCATTTGAAAGAACGCACCATCCAAAAGACCGCCGCGTACGAGATGTCGCCCGGTCTGGCAGCGCTGTATTTGGGCATCGATCGGGACCTAAAGGCCGAGGGCCACCCGAGGACCAACTACTGGATCTACCCGGAGTACGACTACGAGCCGGCCTACGCTGACATCAAAGCTCAGCGTTTCGTCGAAAAACCGTTTGCTTATATCTCGATTGCCTCACTCAAGGATCCAACCAACCCGCGACTTGCGCCTGACGGGATCACGAACCTTCAGATCATGACGCTGGTGCCCTCCTCTTTCGAGGCCTGGGGAATAACTGAGGCAGAGTACAAAGACGGTTCCTACCGAAAGAAGGAAAGCTACCTCGCAAAGAAGACGGCGTTGGTCGATCAGCTGCTCGCCGCAGCCAAACCAGTGTTTCCCGATCTCGAGGACCGCATCGTCTTCCAGGAACTCGCCACTCCGATAACCCATCGGCGATACGTGAACTCGTCGGGCGGAACATCCTACGGTATCGCGCTGACGCCGGAACAATTCCTCAACAAGCGCCCCGGCCCCAAAACGGAGATTTCTGGACTGTACCTTTGCGGCGCCAGCACCCGAGCGGGTCATGGAATCGGGGGTGTCACCATGTCTGGCCTCGAAGCAGCCGCCGCCGTGCTCGGTAAGAAGCTCATCAGAGAGGTCCTCGGCAAGGCAAACCAGTCGAGCGAATCAGGTCGTGAGCGCGTTGAATCGATTGGTAGCGAACTGACCGGGGCCGCCACGTAAAGCAGATCGTCGGCCCCCCGGAACGCTAACCGTGTTCGGCCTTGATACGTTTGATCGCGTCACCTGGAAGGGGGAACCAACGTAGCTTTTGGTAGTGCTCCGACATGGGCGGGTCACATGGTTCCAGGCTCAGCGCACGCTTCTGGACGGCCTCGAGCGCCTCGTTGGCTGCCTCGCTGTACCTCTCGAGAACCCACTCCGGCTCCGTTGCGTGGCGCGAACGATACTCCATCTTCCCAGAGCGGTAGGTGAGTTCGTGAAGGCTGCAGGGCGGCTTCGGCTGGCCATCGCGGTGGTACCACTGACCACTATCCGGCTCGAAGGTGTAGTCCGGCAGAAACCTCCAGCCGTGATCGGCCACAAAGTGGATTGCTGCCAACACGAAGTCGAAAACGGTCTCGGAGATGAAGTAGTTGAAGTTCACCCGGACCCAGCCCGGTTTCACCCCCTCGCAGCCCCGCATAATCTCGGCCTCGAATTCCCGGGAGCGAGTGATATCGATACCGAGCAAGCGGTGTCCATACGGTCCCGCGCACGAACAACCGCCCCGGGCTTGAATGCCAAAGAGGTCATTGAGCAGGGCTACGGCGAAGTTATGGTGCAAGAACCGGTCTCCATCGTTGAAGACGAAGGATACGATCGAGAGTCGCCACGCGTCGTGGTTCCCCAAAATCCTGAGATTCGGATTCTTGTTCCAGCTTGCGATGGCGCGATCGACAAAGGACCGCTCCCGAGATTTGATGCGTTCGAAACCAACTGCTTCCTTCAGCTGAAATACGAGCCCGGCTCTGATCGACTCGACAATCGCCGGCGTACCACCCTCTTCACGGTGTTCAATGTCATCTAAGTAACGATGTTCTTTGTGGTTTACGTAAGCCACCGTCCCACCACCGGGGACTGCCGGAACGCTGTTCGTGAACAAATGCCGTTTTGCGATCAACAGGCCGGGGGTTCCCGGACCACCAATGAACTTGTGAGGAGAGAGAAAAATCGCGTCCTTGTAGACCAGGTGCCCATCATCGAGCTCGTCGTGCATGTTCATTTCGATCTGCACGTAGGGTCCAGCCGCGGCAAAGTCCCAAAACGACAGGGCGCCATGGCTGTGAAGCAGGCTTGCTATCGCCCGGGTGTCAGAGCCGATACCGGTCACGTTCGAGGCCGCCGAGAAGCTCCCAATCTTCAGAGGCCGGTCGGCATAGTGTTCGAGTGCGCCGCGCAGCTGGACTAAATCGATATGGCCATCCGCGTCCTCATCGATCGTCACGACGTCGCAGATTGACTCCCGCCACGGCAACTCGTTCGAGTGGTGCTCGTAAGGACCGATAAAGACAACGGGACGATCGGCCTCGGGTATCTGGCCCGAAAAACCGTATCGCTCGTCAAGGTTGGACGGCAATCTGAGGTTCATCACGTCGATGAGCTTTGTAATAGCTCCTGTCGCGCCCGAACCGCAGAAGATGAGGGCGTCGCGCTCATCGGCACCAACCGCCTTCTTGATGATCGTACGAGCCTCTTCGCGAAACTGCGTGGTCTGCAACCCCGTTCCTGACGTCTCAGTGTGGGTATTGGCGTACAGGGTCAGAACTTCGCTGCGAATGAAGTCCTCAATGAACTTCAATGAACGACCCGAGGCGGTGTAGTCGGCATATGTGACGCGGCGCGGGCCATACGGGCCGTTTATCACTTGGTCATCACCAATGATACTGGTCCGCACGGTCTCGATGAGGCGATCTGACTTGTCGTGGCTAGCTGACATAACGTGAAGCACTCACCCCCGGAAGGTCTCTAAGTACACCCGGATATCGCTCCCAATGGCAGAGTATGTCAATGGCAGCGGTGGTCAACGGACTCCGAGTCGGTCACGAAAAGTCGTAACCAGCGACGGATTCCCGCTTCACGGGCCCGTCGGACCAATTCGCATTGTGATGAAGCTCCCGGCGGATGTTTGAAGGTTGAGTAGTCCGTTGGTCACCGATGGACTGCTACCGCGGTACCAGTCGCCCAGGAGGCGGGCCATTAGAGGCAGTGCATGAAGCCTGGGACGGGTTTGGTCCGGATTCACTAGAAGAAGCTCGGGAGGGCGACCTGGAGTCCATGAAGGAAAAGCGACTCCGCCATTCAAAGCAAAGCCCGCTTCACCCTGGAGGTTCCCACCGACCGGGGACACCACTCCAAGGTTCCGAGTTGAGGAACCATCCACAACCACAGAGTGATTGCGATAAGGACCTGGAGCGCGGGCGATGAAAACAATGTGGTCATTAGACACGCCGTAGCTGTACATTCGTTCGTAAGGCATCTCGAAGTGCCCCTCTGACTGCCCTGTTGCGGCATCGTATTTGACGATACGCCACTGGTCGGGCCTTTCGCGACCCGAAACACTCGCGAATCCCCAGATGAGGTGTTGGCCATCCATCACGGCCAGCTCCCTTACCGAGTACCCCTCCATTTGAGATACTGCATGCCACTGGACGTCAACCTCACCAGCGAACTCGCCGCAGTAGGTTTCGGCGGTGAAAGAGCCTGTCGACACGCACATAAGCCAGCCGTCCTGCGTTGGAGCAATCGCGATTTCACTCAGACTCTGTTCCGAGATAGTCGCTGGGTAATCAGTCCAATGCTCGGCTGCTATCCCCCCGGATCCGACCAGCAAGAGACCGATCTCCGACCTTGAGACCCTCGAAACCGCCGCATACTGGCTGCCCGCCACAAGGACCGGATAGGGCTCTTTCCAGTCTTGGGTAATCGGACCGAGCTCCGTTGTTCGGCCCTCGTCGACGACGAAGAGCTCGAATCCTACTTCTCGCGATAGTTCCGCATTTGGGTGCTCATCAGGCTCCAGGGAGTGGGGGCCACCCTCTTCGGCTAGCGGATACGGACACAAGACGACCAACCTGTGACCCGCCTGTGCGGTCACAGGCCCAAAAGGACATCGCTGGATAACCCAGGCATGTTGGAGCCTGGGTGATTCTTCGCTATCCCGGTCACCCGAGTTGTCTGCACAGCTCGTCAGACCGATCGAGACAATGAGAGCGAGCAGGTTCGCCCATCGGTCTGGTTCAGTTACAATTCTAGGGCGCATAGAACGCATCATAGTGTGCCGCCTTCGGTTTCGTCTCTGACCTCGAGCTCGAGCGAGTCCCCAATAAGAGTCGACTGTTCGGAACTGTTATACAACGGCCCTATCGAGCCTGTCTGAGCGCTTTCGAGCCAAGTCTGGAAGTCCCACCCCATCATTTCGACTATTCGGCGTTGAACCGCCATTGGCATACTCCGCCCCAGAGTTCGATTCGTTCGAGGGCTTGCGATACGTTTCGAGGTCCTTCTCGTATGGCAACCGGCCGTCGGGTCCCATGTTGAATAGAACCGGCATATCCGGTTGGAGGGCCCGAGACTGGTCCTCGTAGCTCATGCTGTTCAGAGCGGCCTTGAATTGGTGTGTGCTTGTGGTCCCTGAATCGCTCCTGCCATTCTGCTCGTTGCCAGCCGCATTTCGTTGTTGAAGAGCCATTACCACCTCCACCATTTGCTCGATTGGGGTATCGGCGAGAGCCAGCTTTTGTTGCGCAAAAAAACGACAAGCGGTTAGAATTGCTCGACAATCCAAACAAGAAAGGGGTGGTCACATTTACCTAGGTGCTCGGGGTCGACCCTGGAAGATCTGGAGTTCGCCTAGCGGACAGCGGACGATCGGACATCGGATAACGGACAGCGGTCAGCGGATGCCTGCCATCTCCCACCCCCTTAGAATCGCTCGCGATTCTGACGCCCCATCTGTTTCGGACAGCGGATTTTACGTCTTCTGCTCTGAGCCCTGAACCCTGTCTACCCCCACCGAAATTGCGCCTGCCTGTGGCCGCGGGTAGGATGCCGACCAGGCCTTCATTCATAGGAAAGGAATGCGTTTGCCGCTTCTCATCGCCTTGGCCGGCGCCCTTGGGACCCTAAGTCGCTACTACGTGAGCGGGTGGGCTACTCGTCATTTCGGGCCCCATTTCCCGTTCGGCACACTGGCGGTCAATTTGGTTGGCTGTTTCGTGCTTGCGGTTGTGATGACCAGCGCAATGCACGCTACTGGCTTCAACAAAGAACTGAGACAGGCGGTGACCATCGGGTTCTTTGGAGCGTTCACGACCTTTTCGACCTTTGGATTCGAGGGTGTGAAGCTCATCGAAAACGGTCATGTTGGGTCGGCCGTATTGTACGTCGGACTGAGTGTTTCGGTAGGGCTTCTGGCTGCATGGGGCGGCGTTATGTGTGGAAAGGGTCTCGCGGCCTGAGAGTTGCCCCTGCGAACCACAATACGTCCGCCCACGGATCGGACCAGTGTTTCCCACCGTCACGAGTTCGTCAGCCAACCCGCCACTCCAACGAGTACCGTGGTGATTTCTGTCGACCAGCGGAGGGAAGCAAGAGAGGCTGAGGACTCGGAGGACTCTCGTTTGCCGAGCATGTCGTCGATCCCACACCTAGAAAATGGAAGCTAGTTGACAACAGTCGAACAGACATGCCTAATGTGTTTAATCGCGTTGAGTTCGACGTGATTTTACTGTGACCGCACTGCGAGTAACGATGTTCTCAGGCAAGCACAACTCGACACCGACTTCTGGCGTCGTTGAGCTATGCATTATTGAGAACGTTATTATTCTAATTACCGAGAGGTGTGGGGTCACCTAGACTTGTCTAGTTGATATTCGGCCCCGCACCTCGGAAACAGGGTGCGGGGCTTTTTTTTTGCTTCTCACCTATCCGAGGTTCGGCGCCGAGCACTGGCAAGATGCCATGGAGTGCTTGGACGATGAAACCAGCGAATCCGAATGAAACCGTAACCTCCTCGAACCGCCGGGGCTGGCAAGTAGCCCACGGGTGGCCTTGCAGCCTTCTGCGGAGCCTAAACAAGCCGCTCGGCTTTCGGGCGGTCGGCTCTCCGACCAACCGACGTCGAGTCGACCCGATGCTCACGGCGTGGTGGATGGCGACCGACTATCGAGCAGCTCACTCTTTGGCATTGGGTCGAGAGCGACGAGGTCGGCAGCGCACGCGACTCCGGAGGCGATGATGGGAGCACAAATACAGAGCAACACTGCCCGGCTTTCGGACTTGGAAACCGCCGGAACTGGTGCGCAGTACCTTGTTCGGGCGCTGGAGCGCGAGGGCGTGGAGGTCGTTTTCGGTTATCCGGGGGGAGCGATCCTCCCGTTCTACGATGCGATCTTCGATTCCCCGCTGAAGCACTTTCTGTTCAGACACGAACAGGGTGCCGCCCTAGCTGCGGATGGTTACGCTAGAGCCACCGGCAAGGTGGGTGTCTGCGTCGCGACGTCTGGGCCCGGTGCGACGAACCTGGTGACTGGCCTAGCGAACGCCTTTCTCGATTCGATTCCTGTGATCGCGATCACCGGACAGGTTCCGACGCCTGTGCTCGGTACGGATGCCTTCCAAGAGGTCGACACGGTCGGGATCACGATGCCGATCGTCAAGCACAGCTACCTCGTTCAACGGGTTGAGGACCTTCCGCGCATCGTCCATGAGGCGTTCACGATTGCACAGAGTGGGCGCCCGGGCCCGGTTCTAATCGACATCCCCAAGGACGTGGGTAACGCGGTGTGTGACTTTCCCCCGTACGTCGCCACGACGGCGAGCCCTCCGGAGGTTCCAGCGCCCGAAGGTGTTCCCGCAGCGCTGGCCCTTTTGCGCGAATCATTCCGGCCAGTCGCCTACGTCGGTGGTGGCGTCGGCATGGCAGATGCGGTCGACGAACTTCGAGCGTTTCTAGCGATGACCGGAATGCCCGTCGTGACGACGCTCAAAGGTCTGGGTGCTGTATCGGGTCGAGATCCGCAGTTCCTCGGGATGATCGGAATGCATGGTCTCAAGGCTGCGAATCTTGCTGTTCAGCAGTGCGATCTACTGGTCTGCATCGGCGCCCGCTTCGACGACCGCGTCACGGGCCGCCTAGAGGCGTTCGCCCCGAAAGCGAAAGTCATCCACTTCGACATCGATCCGGCGGAAATCGGAAAGGTCAGGTTTGCTGAGGCTCCGGTGTTGGGCGACCTCAAGAAGGCGTTGCCGATGGTGACTGTGCCACTCGATATCGCTCCCTGGCGAGAACGCTGTCAGTTGCAGAAGGAAGAGACGGCATGGCCGTACGACGCACCCGGTGACGGGGTGTACGCCCCAGCCCTTCTTCGAAAACTGTCTGAGGCCGCTCCGGCCGATACGATCATTGCGGCCGACGTCGGTCAACACCAGATGTGGATCGCTCAGCACTGCCTGTTCGAGCGTCCTGAAAACCACCTCTCGAGTGGTGGCCTGGGAACCATGGGATACGGACTTCCCGCGGCGATTGGTGCCCAGCTCGGTCATCCGGAACGTCTAGTCATCAATGTGGCTGGTGATGGCTCGGTGATGATGAATATCCAGGAGCTCGCTACCATCGCCAGGTTCAATCTGCCGGTAAAGGTCCTGATCATCGACAACGAGTCACTCGGTATGGTGCGCCAGTGGCAGGAGCTCTTTCTCGAAGAGCGCTACAGCGAGACCGAACTACACGACAACCCAGATTTCGTGACGCTCGGGAAGGCCTTCGGCATCCCCGGTTTTCGCGTTACGCAGCGCGACGAGGTTGACGACGCCGTCCGCAAGATCGTCGATACCCCAGGACCACTCATCGTTCACGTTCTCATCGACCCCAAAGCCAACGTTTGGCCATTCGTGCCCCCAGGGGCGGCGATCGACAACATGATGGAGGAAGGCAGCCCATGACCATGTCACTACATATGAACGTCAACCTGGTGCAGGGCGTTCTGGTCCGAGTTCTTGGCCTTGTGGAGCGACGTGGATATCAACCGGTCTCGGTTGCCGCAGAACGACATGGGACCCACATGACCATTCACCTGACGGTCGAGAGTTCCCGACCAGTCGAACAGTTGGCGCGGCAGCTGCGCAAGTTGCACGACGTGAATCTGTTGGTGGTCGAGGACGAAGCTGAAGTCGTCCCAGGCGCAGCCAGGGGTTGAGGTGTAGGCTGTTCCCCGAGCCATCTGTGGAGGCTAACCCGTCTCGGCTTTCACCTCTTCCTGCGCCGCGTCGATCAGATCGCGCGACACCTGTCCCAGGAATAAATAGGCGATTCCGATGCGGCACAGGTTCACGGTCGGGCCCATCAGGGTCGAGAAGGCGAGCACCTGGGCGGTGGGGTCTCCGCTCACGATGACGAAGGGTGTATACAACGCGATTAGCACCACTTGGATGGCTCCGAGACCCGAGATGCTGAGCGGTACCGCAACTGTAAACGAGATGAGAGCGGTGAACGCTAGCTGGGCGCCAAACGGTGTTTCGATTCCGAAGGTGCGGACCAGCAGGTAGTCGGTGCACATATAGCCGAACAACAATACAGACCGCGCGGCGATCACGACAAAATAGTCGGCTAGTTTCGCTCGCCTGAAGGAGTCGAAGAAACGCCAGTTTCGCAGCTTACCTAGCCAGCCTCGATCGAGTCCGATCTTGTCGCCGATAACCCAGAACGCGACCCCGGCGATCGACAAAGGCCAACCGACAGCCAGGATGAACGGTATCGTGTCCCGAATTTGAGGTGGGAGTTGGTCCCCGCCAACGACCAAGCCGACGGTCATCATGATAATCAGTGTCATCACGTCGACCGCCATCTGGAACAAGAACGCGCTGAACGAGCTGCGAAAGCCGAAACCGTAGCGCTTGCCGAGCAAGGCGGCCATGGTTGCTGCGGCCGCTGTTATGTTGAGGGCCTGCCCGAAGTGACTTACGCCCTTGAAGGCGAGCACATCTCGCGTCGTGATGGGTCCCAGCAGGCGTTTGAAGATGATTTTGACTGAGAGGGCGTCAACTACGAACAGAATGGAGGTCGCGACCAACACCGTGAGGGCGAAAGCGCCGAGCTGAGCTCGGGCGAAGCTGTCCTTCACTTCGTTGATATCGACCCGACTAAATAGGACGATCACGATCAGCCCACTCAGAAGCCAAGGCGCGAGCCGCTTCCACCTGCGCGGTCTGTGGGTTTTCTTGTCGGCGGCGATCGGCTCAATCCTCCAGGCGGCTCAGTCTTCCAGGGCCCCTAACCGTGCCGCCAGACTGGCCAAGGCTTCGAGCAGGTTAGGTACTTCTGTGATCACAGCACTCATCGGATCGAGGGCCATCTCAGAGAGCCTTTCTGGCACACTTTGGATCGTGAAGCGATCCGGATCCAATTCTTCGACAACCTCATCCCACAGCAGTGGTGTCGACACTGTGGCACCCTGCCGTGGCCGGACGCAGAACGGTGAGACGAGCAGTCGGCCGTGTCCGTTTTGCAGCCAGTCGAAGTAGACCTTTCCAGATCGCTCCGAGAGACGCCGGTTGAGCGTTCCGATCTCGGCGTGTTCCTCGACCACGATCTGCGAGATGAGATGAGCCAGCTGGCGCGCCTGCTGGTATGTACATTGACCGCCCAAGGGGATCAGGATGTGCATTCCGGAGGAACCACTGGTCTTGGGGTAGCAGGGCAGACTGATCTCATCGCACAGGGCCTTTACCGCCAAAGCCAGTCGAACCACGTCGATAAACGGGGCCTCTTTGGGGTCCAGGTCGATGATCGTCCAATCAGGATTCTGGAGGGAGTCCACTCGACTCGCCCAGATGTGAAGGGGGATGGTGCCCAGGTTGGCGAGGTATACCAACGTCTCGCGGTTCTCACAGATGATGTAGCGAATCTCCCGCTCCGCATGCTCGCTCCACATCGTCTGAGTGCGAATCCAGTCTGGCAGAAACGGGGGCGCATCCTTTTGGAAAAAGGACTTGCCATCGATGCCGTCGGGATATCGCGTCATGACCAGGGGACGCGACTTGAGGTATGGCAGCAGCCAGTCAGAGACGGCATCGTAGAAGGCGATAAGGTCGCCTTTGGTGTAGCCCTCTTCGGGCCAGAAGACCTTCTCGGGTCGTGTGAACTTCACCTCCTTTGGGACCGCCTCAGCAACGACTTGAACCTCAGGCGGGGCGATTCGCGCTCGAGTTACCGTGCAGTCGCTCGGCTGCTTGTCATCTCGCAGGCGAACGAAGACTGGATGTCGCAGATTGCCCGAATCAGTCCAGGTCTTGTACTTCACCTCACACACCAATTCGGGCTCCACCCACCGATTGCGCCTGTGAGTAGGGGGTATGAGTTCACAGCACGGTTCGGGCCGCTCGATCTTCTCGAAGCGCTCGCTCAGATCGCGCAGCTCCCCGTCATTGAAGCCGCTTCCGACTCGGCCCGCATAGGTGAGTTCATCGCCCTCGTAGAAGGCCAGGTGCAACGATCGGAAGCCCACGCGCGACCCATCTGGCTCGGTCCACCCGATGATCACAAAATCAGCGTTGCGTTCGAGCACGACTTTCATCCAAGAGGGCGATCGACGCCCTTGATACTTGGACTGGCTGTCTTTTGCCATGACCCCTTCTAGACCCCGCTGCTTGATCAGTTCGAAGAGCGCTTCGCCTTGGTCGGGGACGTGGTCTGCGAATCGGACCGGCCCGGTCGCTGCCACGAGTTTCTGAAGTAGACGCTTCCGGTCGGCCAGCGGCAGATCCCGAAGGTCATGGTCTCCGAAACCCAGTAAGTCGAAGACGAAGTAAGTCACCGGCAGGCCGACAGTGGAGCGTTGGATATCTCGAGGGCGCTGTAGTTGAGCGCGTCTTTGTAGGCGCTGAAAGTCGGGTTTGCCCTCCTCGTCGAGGACGACAACTTCACCGTCGAGAATCATATGCTCGTAGGGAAAGGAGTTGAGCGCCTTGACGAGATCGGGATAGACGGCTGTGGCATCACGCCCGCTGCGGTACTTCAGGCGGATCTGTTTCGCTCCGCATTCTGCAAGCAGCCTGAAGCCATCGTACTTCATCTCGAAGTACCAGCCCTGGCGCGAAAACGGAGCTTCGGCCGTCTCCGCCAGCATGGTTCGAACCTCGCGGCTCTTCAACTGTTTGTTTGTGGCACCGAGTTTGACCAGTTCGGTGGTCACTTCGGCAGCTCTCGCTGGCCCGGCTTTCAACTCTTCGACTGTGAGCCCAGACAGAACCGAGCCTTCGTCGAACTCGGACTCACCGGCCTTGTGCCAACCATCTGCTTTCTTGATGAGTAGCCAGTTTTTCGGGTCAGTCTTGATCTGAACGAGGGTCCAGATGCCGCGCAGCTTGTAGCCGTGCAGCTCGAAGTGCAGCATGCCATCGGCCATCGCTTGGTCGGGGTCATCGAACGGCACCCACTGACCCCGGTCCCAGACGATAATGGGCCCAGCCCCGTAGTTGCCTTTCGGAATCACGCCCTCGAAGTCGGCGTATTCGACCGGATGCTCCTCGACTTTAACTGCTAGGCGCTTCTCGTCCGGGTCGAGGGACGGACCTTTCGGGCAAGCCCAAGACCACAGGACGCCGCCCCACTCCAGTCGGATGTCGTAGTGAAGGCGGGTTGCGTCGTGTTTGTGGATGACGAAAACCTGGGGCTGAACGACGCCCTGGCCTCCAAATGGCTCACCAGTCTGGTCGGCCGACCGCTTTTGGCGGTACTTCTCTAGTGCAGCTTGTGCTTTGTCGTCGGCCAAGTGAACCCCTCGAGGAGTCGTTCAATGCACTTCACATTTCCGAGCTTCGACATTGTCTTGCGGCCGGTCACCACATCGGACGTCGATCACATGATGACCTGGATCAACGATACCGAGGTGACCCGGAACTTCGCCAATCTGAGCAAGACCATCTCGCGCAGTGAAGAGTTAGCCTACGTCGAGCGCATGATCGCGAGCAAGGCCGATGAGCTCATGGTCATCGAGAGTCGCGATGGGCAATACGTCGGGAATGTGGGTCTACATCAGATATACCGCCCTTCTCGCAACGGCAGACTCGGCTTGGTCGTGGGGGCGCCCTGGGCACGAGGACGCGGCTGGGGCCAACAGGCTATGAAACTGATCTTGGCCTACGGCTTCCAACGTCTAGCACTGCACAAGGTCTGGTTGGTTCACTACGAAAGCAATGGCCGAATGGCTCATATCTGTAAGAAGCTCGGATTCGTTACCGAAGGCCTGCTGCGGGACGAATACGCACTTGAAGACACGTTTCACAATATGTGCCGGCTTTCGCTGCTCGAGGACGAGTTCGCTGCCCTCAGCCCGGGCTGGGGCACGACCGAATGAGGGGCTTGCCTACTCGGCCGCGTTAACCGTGAGGTCGAACCATCCCGTCGACCCGTCGTCAAAGCTCGTAACCAAGATGAAGTCTCCGGGGTTCGCGTCGTAGACAACCTGCGAGTTGGTGTCGTCTGAATCGTCGTTGTCGTCAATCAGACTGCAAGCGCTCGAAAGCACGTAGAGGTAGGTATCGAAGTCGCTCGACACCAGCTGAACGCTGACTGTCATCGGCACTTCGATGGCCAGTTGGATGACCTGGTAGTAGGATCCGCTTCTAAAGGACGAGTCGGTGCGTGAACTGGACGTGAGCTGGCCCTGTATCGTCTGACCCAGACCGACTGTGTCTTCGAAGACGGAGCATTCCCCGCCGGTGTCACTGAAGCATGCGTCGGTGTTCACTTCGCAGCTCTCGGTGCAGATCAGCGTACCGCCTGCGTAGTCCCAGTCGGTGCAATCACTGTCGAGTTCGGCCGCTGGATCGCAGCTCTCGCCATCGTCGATGTCCCCGTTTCCGCAAAGACCGGTGGTCACATCGTCGGGTTCGTCGGGATCGTCTGGCAAGTCGTCGATGGGTTCAGTGGTCATGTCGTCATCTTCGCAGGCCACCGCACAGGCCTGGCCCTCGACGCACTCCTGAACGGCTCCGATGGCTTCGCCGCACTGCTGGGTGATCGCTCCGAAGCAGGCGAAAACACACTCGTCGTCATCACAGGCACAACCCTGAAAACACGACAGGGTGCTGGCGCAGACCCCGCCGGGAGTGGTCGGCACATCTGCGACGCCAAAGGCGGTGCGCAACTGGTTGGCGCAACTGCTGCGCGCGCAATCGACGCATTCGTCACTGCCAACATCCAGATGGCAGGCAAGACCATTTGATGAGTCGGTCGCATTCGATCTCGGGTTGGTTCCGTCGCCCGTGTTCTCGTCTCCAGTAGGCGGCATGATCCAACCCGGGCCGTCGCTCTCGTCGTCGGAGTCGCTCGACCGACCTCCGTCATCGGTCCCCAAACAGCCGGTCACCATCAACAGTGCCATCGCGTAAATGCATCGTAATAAAGGGGTAGGCATCCGCATTCTCCTCGTCATCGACCCTGTGTCGATAGACCCAGTTTGTTCGTTACTGGTCCTCCTCTTAAGAACCATCCGAGTAATACGAATAGCGCGCGGTTTTATTCAGAACCGGGCAGTAACTTCGAAACTTCCCTTTCGTTAATGCCTGGTTATAATGCCGCCCATGGCAAGAGCAATAGGCACAAGAACTGTTTCGTTTGGCTTGGTTTCGATACCAGTCAAGATTTACTCAACAACTGCACCGGGTGAATCGATCTCGTTTCGCATGCTGCACAAAGACTGCAACTCGCGGATGAAGCAACAGTATGTCTGCCTCAAGGACGGCGAAACCGTCAGTCGAAAGGACATGGTCAAGGGCTACGAATTCGCCAAGGACCAGTACCTCATCTTCACGAATGACGAAATCAAAGCGGTCGCTCAGGAAACCGATTCCGCCATCGCCATCACCGAGTTCGTCCCGCAGAAGACGGTTGACGCGGTTTTGTACGAGAAAGCGTACTACCTGGGCCCAGACAAGGGCGCTGAGCGAGCCTACCGATTGCTGAGTGATTCGCTGCGACAGACGGAGCTAACCGCCGTCGCGCAGTACCGAGCCCGGGGAAAAGAGTACCTCGTGATCATCCGGCCCATCGAGACCGGACTCGTGATGCAACAGCTCAGATATGCCCACGAAATCCGTTCCTTCGATGAGGTCCCCTACGACGACCCAGGCGAAGTGAACGAGACTGAGATGAACTTGGCTCTGCAGCTGATCGAGGCCAGCTCGAGCGACACATTCGAGCCAGAGAAGTACAAAGACCACGTGTTCGAGGCCCTCAGCGAGGTGATCGAACAGAAACTCGAGGGCCAAGAGGTCTCGTTGGCCCCGTCCGAGGCACCCAAGACTCAGGTCATCGACCTGATGGCTGCCCTCAAGGCAAGCCTCGCGACGACCGACGCAACTCCCGAGGAAACGCCTGCCGAAGAGGACAAGGCTGCCGAGGGTTAGAACAGGATTGAGGTATGTCACTCGATGGATTGAGTGCTGATACGGCCGACGGATCGACCTATTCGACGCGGCAGACCTGCGAACTGCTCGGCATCACGATGGCAAAGCTCAAAGGCTATGCTCGCCTGGGACTCGTGACACCGACTCGGGCCCAAGGCTCCCACCTATATTCCTTTCAAGACCTGGTTTTACTACGCCGGGCAATCGAACTGCAGAAAGACATACCGGCCCGACGAGTCAGGCGGGCACTCTCTCGTCTGCGCCACCAGCTCGGGCCCGATCGCTCACTAGCGGGAGTGAAAATCAGCCAGCAGGGTAGCGACATCGTCGTGCGCGACGGAAAGATGGTCTGGCATCCAGACAGCGGTCAGTTCCGACTCGATTTCGGTGAAGAACCATCCGCCGAGACGATTGATCTACAGGCTGAAGCGCAGACAGCGGATCCACTGGTGGTCGCAGTGAAGTGCGCTCTAGACAGCAGCTCCGCTGCCAATATCGAACAATATCGCTCGGCGCAAGAGTGGGCTCAGCTCGCCCAGGATACGAGACTGAGCAATCCCAGCCGGGCCGCACGGGCTTTCGAGCGAGCCCTCGAGCTCGAGCCAAACCGGACGGACTGGCTGCTCAGTCTGGGCCAGCTCTGCCTTCAGAGTGGCGACTCACGAGGCGCTGAGACTCACTTCAGGAACGCCGTGCAGACCTGCAAAACGGACGTGGACGATTATCTTCGCCTCGCCACCCAGCTAGAAGAAGCCGGCAGACCCCACGAAGCCCTTTCCGCCTACGAAAAGGCCCTTGCGCTCGAGGGCCGCCACCCGGCAGCGCTGCAAAGTGCGGCCCGATTGGCCGAGTCGATGAACCTGCCACAGGTCGCATTGCGCTATCTCAGCTCCTTGCGGCGGCTTCAGAAGTGATCGTTCGCCGAGAGCGATTTCAAGTTACTGAGAACACGGGATCAGTCTCCGCGCTCTTTGAGGTGCCTGAACAGGCGATCGCGCTTTTGCTCCTGGCGCACGGCGCTGGTGCAGGCATGGAACACGCATTCATGAACGCCATGGCGGAGCGACTGGTAGCGCTCAATCTGGGTGTGCTTCGCTACAATTTCCCCTATATGGAAGCCGGCAGAAGGCGGCCGGACTTCCACGGTCGGCTCACCGCCACAGTGAGGGCGGCCAACCAATTCGCAGGCGAGCAGTTTCCAGACCTCCCGCGCTTCGCTGGCGGCAAGTCTATGGGAGGCCGAATGACGTCGCGCGCTGAGGCGGAACGCGGCCTCGATGGTGTGCGTGGACTGGTCTTTGTCGGTTTTCCGCTTCACCCGGCCGGAAAACCCTCGCAAGAGCGTGCCGAGCATCTGGCCGATGTGAAGTCTCCGATGCTCTTCCTTCAGGGAACACGAGACAAACTAGCTGGGCTGGACCTGCTGAAACCGGTGTGTAGCGCGCTCGGCGACCGGGCAAGTCTTCACATTGAGGAGGGAGCGGACCATTCCTTTCGCGTCCTGAAACGATCTGGACGTACCGACGAAGAAGTGCTGGACAGTTTGGCTGCCAAGGTGGTTCAGTGGGTGCTCCAGGACGTAAGAACTTAATCTGAACGAACGATGAGTGGGAACCTGAAACCGGGCACCGTCCTCAATTCCACGTACGAGATCCTTCGTGTGTTGGGCGAGGGCGGAATGGGCATCGTATACGAGGCCACCCACCTCACGATGCGTCACTCCGTCGCCATCAAGGTGCTCGGCCTCAATTTGATCGACATCGACTCGGTGCGCCATCGGTTCTTCGAAGAGGGCCAGATCCAGGCTCAGCTTCGACATCCGAATTTAGTGCACGTATATGACATCCTCGAAGACGCCAATATGCTGGCGATCGTCATGGAATACGTTCCGGGACGCACACTGAGAGACTTCATCTATGCCAGTGAGCGGCCCGTCAACGAAGAGCAGGGTGTCGGTATCATCGTTGGTGTCTTGGAAGGCCTGAGCTGCGCGCACGACGTCGGGATCATCCACCGCGACATCAAACCGGACAACTTGATTCTCGCCCAGCACGAAACCGCATTGGTTCCCAAGATTACGGATTTTGGCATCGCGAAGGACATCGGAGCCCAAGGTGTGACCCAGATGGGGACGATTCTGGGGACTCCCTTCTACATGTCGCCCGAGCAGGCCATTGATGGGCGCGACGTCGACGCCCGGTCGGACATCTATGCTTTGGGCGTCACGATGTTCGAGCTCTTCACCCAGGAGCTTCCGTTCGAATACGAAGACGCGCACAAGGTGGTCCAGGCCCACGTCATCGAAACCCCACCCAGTCCGACCATCTTTCGGCACGATCTCGATCCGAAGCTGGTTGAAGTCATCCTCAAATGTCTCGAGAAAGAGCGTGAAGACCGGTACCCAGACTGCCAGTCGATGATTCGTGCGCTCAAGAATCTGCGCCGCGTTCCGCTCACCCTCAACACACCGGCTCGACGGTTTCAGCCCGACACGATCAGCGAGACAATTGTCGACGCTGAGATCGGCTTCCTGAGGGAACAACCAGAAGGTGAGTGGTCTGAGTTTCTGGGCGAGAAGCTCGACATGTCACCACCCAAACTGGGCCAAGCGAGCGAAGACTACCTGAGCAAGGCGCTCGGTGCAGAAGAACATGAGGAGATGGTCGCGGCTCAACCACTGGAGGAGTACGCTCCCACCCCCTTGCCCGAGATCGAAGGACTCGACAAGCCCTCGGTTCCTCTGCCACCTCCTACGCCCCGAATCACACCGGCTCGTAAACCGATCGCGAAGGCGCCTGTGGCCGACCGAGCGGTGGAACCAGAGTTCGAGCCGATACCGCTGACTCACGGTTTGCCCGAAGACGCGGTCCCAGACCCGGAGCCAGATCGGCCGTCGCGAAAGGAGCCCCTACCCCTCCTTCTGGATGAGCCGGACACAGTTCCTCCTCTCGGCTCGTCACCGGTGCCCACCTATCGCCCTCGAAAGTTCGACGCCTTGCGATGGGCGCTAGTTTGTTTCCTGCTCGCTCTGGGGTTGGCCGCCTTTCAGGCTTTCCCTTACGGCGAGTGTGTTTATCAAACATGCGACGCCTACAGCTCGAGTCAGTCTCAGACGTTTCGACCAGCGAAATACGATCGGCTCGGTATCCAACTCATCGTGGAAGCCACGAGTCAGGAGAGCTTCGCCGATGCGCTAGGGCTGGGTTTCAAACGGTGCGTGAAAGAGACAGACCTGGGCAAGAATCGAATGGCGCTGAATTGGCTGATCGGCGTGTTTCTAGCGGGTGCGATAGGGCTTCGCGTCTATCACCGATTCACATAGCTCAACGGTGAGCGGCGGGGGAAAAGCGGGTTCAGGACCTCTGCCGCTAGTTCCAGTTGTAGGCATCAATGTACCAGTCGTATACGCCGCCGGCGCCAACCCATTCATTGTACAACTCTTTTGCGTTACCGCTGGCGTCGACGACCCGCACATCCCAGTACCCTTCGCTGATGTTGGTCAGCATCCAACTCTGGCCTGGTAGCAAGACGTTCGAGCCCAGCAGGTCGCTCCCCCATGTGCTCTGGGAGCTAGGACTCATGTGTATATAGTAGATGCTCTCAGCGGACTGATTGTTGATATAGACGGTGGCGGGTCCAACGCCTGTCGGTTCCGTTCGAGTCGATGAACTGGATGAGGCTCCACATGCCACGGTGAAGAGCAGGGCGAAAACCATTCCAGACAAGAGTAGTGTGCGATTGCTAGATCGGGCCATCTGTATTCTCCAAAAATTGGGACATTCGATTGCCCCAAAACGGCTGAGCTGTTTTGAGGCCAATAAAACAAGTGTTTTCAGTGAATTCGAACTTGAATGATTCGACGAAGGCGGTCCGAGTCCATTCAAAAAAAAACTCAGAATCTTGAAGTTTCCTTGGCCAGAACCCTCAGAGAACTGATGGATTTCGGGCGACCACAAACACCGGATTCGCCGTAACACCCTAAACCAACAAGATTTTCCATATTCACGCCAACAATGGCACCGGACTTGCGATTGGGGCCAGCCGGGACTTGCTCGAGCACACGGGCGACCCCCGGATGACCTACATGATCGAGAGGACTGGAACATGAGAAACTCAATGAGAATGAGCCGACTCGCACCGTTGCTGGTTTCCCTAGCAGTGTTTGGGCTGGCTTCGTGTACGCAGGATGGAACAACCCCGCCCGTCGACGGACCGGATCAGCCGATCGACCCACCCAGCGGCCAGACTGATTTCGTGTCGGCGGACGGAAACGCCGGCCAACGGGCAGAGCAGAACGCGGACGAGCCGACGGCAGCGGGCGATTTCGAAGACGCCGATGGCGCCTCCGAGCGGTCTGTCGAGGAAGGCGATATCTATCGCGTGCTCGACAACGACTTGATACTCAACCTCAACGCCTACCGCGGTCTTCAGATAGTCGACTTTTCTGATGTGACTTCTCCCGAAGTCATTGGTCGAGTGCGTGTATCGGGCTCGCCTGTCGAACTCTACACGGTCGGCACTCGAGCTTACGTCCTGCTGAATAACTGGAGCGCATACTACGGCTCGAGAGATGACATTGCGGTCGAACGAGTGAGCGGCGGCCTTGTCATGGTCGTAAATATCGCGGATCCCGAATCGCCCGTGATCACGGGGCAAGCCCGCGTCCCTGGTTGGATTCGAACCAGCAGATTGACTCGTGGGGATGGCGGCGAAGCCCTCTACGTCGTCAGCAACGATTGGGAAGGCGACAGTCAAACTCGGGTCCGCAGTTTTGGACTCTCGAGCGAAGGGAAGCTCATCGAGCGTTCCTCGATCGATTTGGGTGGGTACGTCCAGGATATCCAAGCCACACCTGACGCCCTCCTCGTTGCCCGGAACGACTGGTCGGAGGATCGCGGCCACACGACGGTCGCGCTCGTCGATATCACCAATCCAGATGGGACCATGGTCGAGGGAGCGAGTGTTCGATTGGCGGGAATGATCAACAACAAGACCAACATGGATCTCTATCGCGGCATTCTTCGCGTTGCCAGCGGAAACAGCTGGGGAAACAGCGGGAACACCAATCATCTCGAGACTTTTGACGTCACTGACATGGACAACCCGACCCGGATCGATCACGACACTTACGGCGATGGTGAGAACCTGTTCGCCACCCTGTTCCTCGGCAACAAGGCCTTCTTCGTGACCTATCGACGAGTCGATCCGTTCCACGCTTTCTCAATCGATGACGAAGGCAACGCCACAGAGATGTCGGAGTATGTCATTTCAGGATGGAACGACTACTTCCGTCCCGTCTTTGACGAGCACCGCCTGATCGGAATTGGCATGGATGACCAGGGTGGTCGGACCATGGCCGTCAGTCTCTACGACATCACCGACCTGGAAAGTGACGACCCCTTCATCACCAGGGCGCACGTCGAAGCAAACTACTCCTGGTCAGAGGCGCGCTGGGACGACCGAGCATTCTCGGTCCTCGAAGATGCAGTCGAGGTCGTCGAGGGCGACGTAGTCGAGACGGGTCTCGTACTGCTGCCTTTCAGTGGATACCTCGAGGACGAGGGCCGCTATGTATCGGCCGTGCAAATCTTCACGTTCTCTGACAGCACGCTGACCAGGCGCGGCGTGATGCGCCACGGAACACCGGTCCGCCGTAGCTTTCTGGGTGACGACGACACGACCGTCAATCTCTCAGAAGCTGAACTCAGCCTCTTCGACCACACCGAACCAGACAATCCCGAGGAACTGGGCCGGGTCGATCTGGCGCCGAACGTCGAGGACTTCTTCGTATTCGGCGAATACGGCGTCCGCTTTCACAGCAACAGTGGTTGGTACTGGTGGTACTCGGACGGGAACACCGGTCCGGATGAATTCGAAGTCATCGCGCTCAGCGACGACCCCGATCTCGCTCGACCTCTGGCTGAGATACAGGTTCCGGCTCGCTCCAAGGCCTATCAGGTGGGCGATTTGCTGGTGACAGTGAGTATGGAAGCAACCTACGAGGATGGCGAAACCACTTACCAGTCGTTGATTCAGGTCCACGATCTGAGCGACCCGACCTCGCCGGTATTGGCGGGGACCCTCGAAACAGACAGGCTTCGACCGAGCTACGGCGGGTACTACTGGATGGATGGCGATGTCGACTGCTTTGACTGCGGCTGGGGTTATGGCTCTCGGCCCGAGGCCGAGGCTGTAGGCGAAGCCCTCGTCTTCGTAGAGCGCGAGAATCTCAACGAGCTGCTCGGACACGAGACGACCTGTAACTATTGGCCTACCGATCGTGACCGCTACGACTGCTGGGACGAAGAGGGCGAAGGGACAGCTTGCTCTTGGTACGACGGCAACTACTCCTGCAGCTCACTCGATGGGGGCGACGAAGTGTGTACTGGCGCCTTCCAACTCTGTGAATCGGACCCCGACGGGGAGTGGACCTGTGAAGCCGTCGCTCTCGAGGACGTCCCGACCGAGTCCCACTGTTGGGACCGTGATCGTTACCACTACTGGCAGCGCTACTCTCTTTCGGCGCTCGACTTGTCCGACCCGGCCAATCCTGTTTTGAATGCGCGGGTCACTCTGCCCCGTGCCGACGAGGCCAGCTCCTACGTCGCCGATGGCGAGACGCTCTACATGAATCATCACGAGCCGACTGATGTCGATGGCGATTCTCGTTCCTTCGTCCGCTACTTTACGCGCCCAATCGACTTCTCGAACCCGGCTCGTCCCGTTCTCAACGACCCGATCAATGTGCCGGGTGAGGTGATCGAGGTGGAGGGCAGCACGATCATCACGAGGGATTACCAGTGGGGCGACGACATTGTCGAAACGGCCCTCAACCGACTCATCTTGTTCGAGGGAAGAGCCTATCTGCAGGCGAGTCGTCAGTTTGTTGATGAGGTCGTGCAAAACGTCGTGTTGGACGGCGACAACATCCTCATTACCAAGCAGATGTCGTACACCATCGCGCGCAGAGACCCGAACTTTGATTGGGAGGACTGGCGGACAGACCTGACAATCATGAGTCTCGAAGGCGACGACTTCCCGATCCTCTCGGAGACCGAGGTCGACCGATGGGCCAACCTTCGAGACGCGCGCTTGGGCAGAGCATTGTTCCAAGTCTCAGGTGGGTTGTTGGTGCTCAACACATCGAATCCATCCTCGCCTTTCGCGCAGGCCTACTTCCCGACGACAGGGTGGCCAACTCGCATCGTCGGTCATGCCCGAGACATCTATTTGGCAGCGGGACGATACGGCATGTACCGCTTCGGTCTCGACTCCTTCAATCTGCTCACTGCGCCTCTTTAGGGGTTAGCATTCCCTTTCCCCTCTCCCTTTCTCCTTTCCCTCCGCCCTTTCGCCTTTCTCCTTTCCCTTTCTCCTTTCCCTTTCTCCTTTCGCCTCGCCCCTTCTCCTTTCCCTCCGCCCTTTCGCCTTTCTCCCT
>CAZDBH010000071.1:0-23321 GCA_964503485.1 uncultured Bradymonadales bacterium
ACTTTTTTCGGAAAACCTGCATCGGTTTTCATGAGGGTGGGACGGAAATAAGGGGGGACGGAAACAAGGGGGTTTCAGGAAATAAGGGCGGCAATGGCCAAGCGATCGTTCGGCCCGTGACATACGGCGCCTGCGTAACGGCGGCGCTGTAGTGTGCCGTGTGGGAAGATGACGGCATGTGCTCCCTTGAGAAGGAGAAACACACACTCGCGGTAGCCGGCCAGAAAACCGCCGATGCGGTTCAATAGATAGCGACGGCGGGTGGGTCGGCCGTTTCGGTGGGACGCCGGCTCAGCCAGAAAGAGGTGGCGTCGAACGAAAAGGATGCTTATAGATAAATGCATCTAGATACCCCGGTCGGTACCTGTGTTCCGCAAAGACTCGAAGGTGAGAAATGAACTCAACCCTTTTGCGCGTCCTCCTGTTAGCCGCACTCCTCGTGCTATGCGCTTCATGCAGTGGAGATGATTCCGGCTCGACGAACACGACTTCCGACGCATCAGAAACCGACGCATCGGGCAATTCGACCGGAGACACCTCCCAAAACGACGTGCCAGCTGATTCGACCGGCTCGCTCGATAGCTCGTTCGACGGGCTCTACGAGACGGTAGTTCACCAGCGCGCACGGCCCTGTTCGACGGACATGGCAGATGCGGACATCGCCCAGCGGTATTTTCGGCTCGAAGCGATGGTCGTCGAGTCGATTCCCTTTCTGGCCCGTTACGAGTGCACCGGAGACACTGTTGGCACTTGCAGCGACACAATCTCGTTCTTCCAATCGATGATCTTGCGAGACGAGGTCTGGCAGTACGTGCTTGTCGCCGCCTCGTACATGGGTGACGAGTGCCGGGTATCCATCACCAAAGGCACGCCCGAGTTCACGAGCGACGGGTTCGAAATCGATCTAACCAACCGAACTGGGGTCGTCCCCGGCGTAGAGGAAGAGGCGTGCAACGCCGATGTCGAACTCGAGGTCGACTTTGATTCGCTCGATTGCGGATTCGAAGAGTACTTCGAGTACGTCAGGGTTCTCTGAAGAACTGCGATCCGTCGACGACTGCCCCCCCTTTGCACACTCATCTCAACCAGGGCGCTTGGCTCGGCTGGTATTCGGTCGAGATCAGATTGCACTCATCATCAACCGTTACGACGATCTTCTCTTGATCATAGGTCGCCGAGTCGATCGACCACCGATTCGGCGAGTCGTCGACGGGCGTGGAAGTCGGGGAGAACACATGGGGTCGTCGGCGCTCGCGCACGATCTGGGAGAGCCGGAAGTCAGCACAGGCTCTCATGAATCCGTCCCTGGTTGGGAACTGACGGCGTTCCGGGTGCGTGGTCCGCAGGAATCCCAGTGGGCTCCACTCCCCGGTCCAGACACTCCGGTCGAAGGCGACCTCGTAGTCGTCGCCCAGCGGACACAGGAACCAGCGATCGGTCACGTCCGAGCCATCCAAACAGTCGCTAACTGCGTTGTGGTCGAGAGCGACCTCGAGAGCGTAGCCGTGCTGGTGCAAATGGGCGAGGCGGTCAGCAAGAATGGCGCGGTCATACCGGTTGAACGGAAACTCCCAAACTGTGTGCTCCATCCCAGGTTCAGGCCGCTCGTTGCAGCTCATCGGGCAGCAACCGGGCGGCCCCCAATCGCATTCTGGGCACCCACACCCAGAGTAGGGTACATACTCAGGTTCAGGCGGAACGTCCGGCTCCGGCTCTACCTCCTCGGCCTCTTGAGCGGAGACACCCATTGGCGTCAGCGTTACACCAGCGACGAAGAATGACGCGATCGATACTATGCGAACCACGTAGGCGAACATGTTGTCTCCTTGCGCAACGTCGGGTCAGTTAGTTGAACGTCGACCCTCGAGAAATGGTTCAAAGGTCCTCACCAGTCTCAAGGAGCTGAACGCGCCGGTCTGAATCCGAGCCCGTCTCGGGAGCCCTCCTCCTGAGAATCGGGATTGCCGCCGTCGAAATTCGCCCCGCGGCACTCCCAGGCGTCAGACGCCCAAGACCCACCCCGAAATCTGCGGTGACCGCCCGTACCCCCGAGTGGGTCGGTGACAGTGCCAGGATAGGGGCCCCAACGGTCCCAAACCCACTCCCAGACATTTCCCGACATGTCGTATAGACCCCACTCGTTCGGTTGTTTTCCGCCCACCGGGTGAGTGCCGCATGTCTCAGCGAGTTCGTATTCGCACCAGGTGCCCGGCTCGTAATCCACCCCAGAGTTGCCGCCGTACCACGCGATCACATCGAGATTTTCATCAAGCGGTTCGGTCCGATACTCGGTCATTGGACCGTTGTAAAAGGCTGTGTCGGTCGTCGCCCGATAGGCATATTCCCACTCGGCCTCCATCGGCAGGCGATAGCCCTCGCACAAATACGGGTTCCCCTCAGCATTTGGGTCACTGACCGTGATCTCATCACACTCCAATCCGACCCCAGGGGCGACCGCGTCGCAATCGTCGATCGCGTAGCATGGTTCGAGACCTTCGTCTTGCGACAAGGCGTTCAGATAGGCCACCGCTTCCCACCAAGTGAGGAACTCGACCGGGCAATCGAGTCCGCACTCATCGAACTCGGAAGGATTGTCGGGAAACTGCTCCAGCCACTGTTCTTGCGTGGTCTCTGTCTCCTGCAGAAAGAACGGGCGTGACAGCGTCACCTGGTGGCGAGTTTCACCGAAATCACCGACCTGGCCTCCTACCGAAGGGCATTCCCCGGTACCATCCAACGTACCCATGCAGAAGGTACCCGCCGGGACATAGGCGAAACCGGCAGGCGCACAGTGGTCATTCGAGCAGTTGGCAGAGTCGCATTCTTCCGAACCCGCACACGATGCACCCAAACTACCCGGAGCAAGGGTATCACCACCATCCACGGAATCTGCGACGCTCCCAGAGTCGTTCTCCTCGCCGCCGACTTCCGTATCGTGTCGATCGTCCGGCTGACCGTCGCGGACGTCGTTGACAGCGGCGTCGGAGTCACCTCCTCCGGCCACATCGCCTTCGATGGGAACATCATCTGTTGGGTCGACTGAGACTGTCCCATCATTAACCGAACCCAAATCAACCGTCTGGTCCGCCGCGCCGGAACCGTCATCGGTGCTACAGCCCACTACGGCAACAAGGGAAACCAAGCAGGCGAGCTTCGTGAGCCGAAAGAACCAGTTCATATTGTCTCCTCGTGCGCAGGGCGTGGCATGGATCAATACGAACGTAGCACAACAATATTCAAATGTTGTTCGGTCCGAGCTGAGCGCTCGAGAAATCTGCGCTGGACCCAAGCCTAGGCACCGCAGCATCTCACCCAGGCCGCCCCTCGAGTCACGCTGAGCAACTCTGCGACGATCATATCGGCACCAGCAGTATTCGTACATGTAGATGGAGAGCACCCGGGCGAGCGAATGCCAGTTACCGCCGGCTGCCTTGCCTAGATGCACCCATCGGCGTTGGGCAGGCCCGCCACCTTGCAAGCACCCTTGGCTGGACCAGCAGGAAAGAGCGCGTAAATGGTCTTCAGCTTGAGCCGCGTTTTCCTGCACAAGACTCGGATCATCGGAGCCAGCTCGTGCTCGTCGTAGAAAGAACGCATGAAGTTGATCACCGCCCAGTGGTCCTTGTCGAGGCCGGCCAAATCGGCCTGGTCCACGCGAGCCAAAGCCAGGGCGACGTCGTCGTTCCAGTCGCTCGGGTCGACGAGGAAGCCGTCTTCGTTCACTTCAATAGACGCACCGTTGAAATCCAGGGTTGGCATATCGCTGCAGTACCTTCTCAGTTCCCTAATTTCTCATCGCCGCTATGTCTTCGACCGCCGCGATGGCGGCATTGATGTCCTGTACCGTATTGAAGGGCCCGACGCTGAATCGAATGGCGCCGCCAATACCGGTGGTGCCGAGATGTTCGTGAATGAGCGGGGCGCAGTGTAGCCCAGTCCGGCAGGCGACCTCGTGATCGACGTCGAAAAGAGGACTTGTGGCGCCCGCCTCGAAGCCGTTGATGTTGAACAGAAATGTCGACGTGTGATCGGAAAGGTCGTCCTGGCAGTAGGTAGTGACTCCCTTGATGTCCTTCACACCGTCGCGCAGCATGGTTGTCAGCTGCATCTGTCGTTCGTGGATGTTCTCGACGCCCTGGCCCGTGACCCATCTCACGCCTGCGTTTAGACCAGCCACCCCCATCAGGTTGATCGTTCCGTACTCGAGTCGGTACGGATACTCGACTAGGTGGGTTTTCACCGCCGACCGCACGCCCGTACCGCCGGCGCGCGTGACACCGATTTCAATGCCCTCTCGGACGTACAGGCCGCCCATACCGGTTGGTCCCATGAGTGATTTGTGGCCCGTGAAAGCGAGTAGGTCCACGCTCTGCTCGTCGACATCGATCGGAAGTACGCCCGCCGACTGAGAGGCGTCCACTGCGAAGGCGATTCCTGCCTCTCTGCAAAAGGCGCCGATCGCCCCTATCGGTTGAATCGTGCCGATCACGTTCGATGCGTGATTGACGATAACCAGCTTGGTGTTGCTCTTGAACAGCCTTCGGAAGTCGTCCGGATCGACAAAGCCGTTCCCATCACAACCAACGTAGTCCACTTCGACGCCGATGCTCTGACGCAAATGGTACAGGGGCCTCAAGACCGAATTGTGCTCTAGATTGGTCGTGATGACGTGATCGCCCTCGCCAACCACGCCGTGAATAATCAAGTTCAGGGCGTCAGTCGCGTTGTAGCTGAAGCACAACCGGTTGTGGTTGGAGCCGTTGAAAAGCCCGGTCAACAGCCTGCGCGTGTCGTCCACCATCTGACCCGCTTCCAAGCTCAGATCGAAACCCGAACGGCCCGGGTTGACCCCGTGGGACCGGTAGAAGCGGTCCATGAAAGCATAGACTTCCTCGGGTTTCGGGAACGAGGTTGCGCTGTGGTCGAGATAGATCATTTTCTTGCGAGGCGCATCATACCATCGAACGGCCGCCCATCGGTAAGGGTAAGGATAACGTTAGACGGTTGTCGGCCGAGCTTTGGGGCGTCTGGGTATGGTTATTGGATTGGCACGGAGACCGGAGGTTTCAGATCTGGTCTAAGATCTGGCGGGAAGTTGAAAACGGCGCCCAACAACTCGCACAGCGCTGACCGCGGAGCTCAGGAACTCGTCTCGCTTGAGGTATCCCTCTAGTCGCGTGACGGTGGCGGTGAAGTCAACCCAAAGTCGGATAGCGAGATAAAAGACCACGAAACCGCCCCAAACGAGGTGTGCCGTGGGGCTCCATGAAAGCAACAGGCCAGACAGGATGGGCGCGACGACACCGAACAGCAAGAGGTAGTCCATACCGCGGTATGCACTGCCGGTAACCCTCGAAATGATGATTCGTCCGCTTAGGTAAGCGTTGGCCAGTAGAACAATCGTGGCAATCAAGAAGAACGCGCTGGGCGCTACCGCATACCAGCCAAAGGACGCGGCCAGCACGATAAGCAACGGAATCATTTCCGTGGGCATTCTTCCGACTCGTTTCACACAGCCGTAGGGCGTACCCAGGTAGCCAATGCCCGAGGCCAGCGCCACAAAAAATGCGACTGAGGGCCAACCGACCGCTACCGGATCCAGAATCCAACCGCTACCAGTTACTGCCAGAAGCAGATACATCCCAACGGTGATCATCCCGCCTTCGATTGACCCGAAAGGGCCGCAGATCAGCCAGCCGGACTCGCGCTGTTCCCAAAACTGAGTGAAGAATGCGACGCAGGCCAGTGCGAGAAGCGCCAGAATCATCAGCGGTGGTAACTCGAGGGTTATGAGGATAGCGAGACTCACCAGACCGATGTTGAAGGAATCAAACCAGTGGTCGAGGAATTCGCCCATCGGGGTGGAGGTGTTCGTTCGTCGAGCCTGCATGCCGTCCATGTTGTCCAGGCTGAAGTAGAAGAAGATTCCAAACGCCGGAACGAGAAACCACAACGGCGAGGCGCCCGCGTGCATTCCGATGACGATAGCGGCGACAAACGTAAGGATGCTGCCGAAGTTAGACATCAGTGTGAATGTGTTGGCTGAGATTCGCTCTGGCAGGCGTTCTACGATTGGCAACCACAGCCGCTTCTTCATTATTGGGTAAAGTACCGAGTCGTCCTTACTAAGATAAGGGACCTCGGGAAGTTCATCATTCGGGTCAAAAGGGAGGTGCATTACTTACTCGTTTGTGGGGTCGAAATTTTTGCTCTAACACTCCGCGATAGCTCTGCAGCAAGGTTCGTGCCTAATCGAATTGACCTGTTTCTAGGTACTTAGAACACGTTCTTATTCAAAATCGCGTACTTTGCTTCGCACTTCGCGCATTAAGCTTTGCAGTTTGGCCTCTCGGTCACGCGGCTCTGCCAGGTGCTCCAGCGTCGCGCGTGTGATCGCACTCGACTCCGTCGAGCGCCTCCCCCGGTTCCACCGGGGGCTTCAAGAGTGGTGGTTCCCGCTTTCGGCTACTGGCACTCAAATGCCATCTAGCCTATATTGCCCGGGTAATAGGACAGCTCGGCGATGATCCTGCAGACCTAAACAGCGGGTCGCCGGTCGCCACTCAACCAGAGCTCAGCGCGACGCGCACTCTGTTCAAAAAGGCGAGCCAGTCAGTGGGGGGATTTTGCCGACTCCAAGAATGGGAGTTGCAGCGGTGCGTTCTTCAAGATCCAGTCGGCTGAATCCGACAAACGCGACGGTCGTGTTGGCAGGAGTTCTCCTTCTCACCTCATGCGATCTCTTCGGTGGTGACGAACAAGCTGACCCGCAGTTCTGCACTATCGAGCCGACCGAAGTGACGGTTCAGACCGGCGCGATCGTCCGGTTTACCGCCGAGTGTTCGGGCCAGATCATTATCGACGAGCGGTCGGACGTCAACGCGTCCTACATCAGTCGAACAGACCAGTTGGACTGGTTCGCACCGCTCATACCTGGCGAGTTCGAGGCGGTTGTCCATCTCGAAGGTGATTCGAGTGTACGTGCCGTCGCTCAGGTGACCGTCCTGGAAGACCCGATCGCTCACCCCACGCCGACCCTATGGCGAGCACGCCGCGGCCATCACAGACCCGCATTCAGTCCTGACGGGAGCCAAATCGCGGCGCTTACTCATGACAAGGGAGCGCTCCAGATCTGGGACGCCCAAACACTCGACCTGGTGGAACAGTACGACGGGTTTGGCGTGGCCGGTTTCGGGTGGCACCACACCGACCCGTCGCGGATGGTCATCAATGGTGGCCCAGGCGTAGTCGACTTCGATTTTGTCGAACGACACGTCACTCGCAGCTATGCGCCGCGTTACGCACTCGAATACTCGGTCTATTCTCCAGACGGTAACCACATCGCGGCCTGGGATGACGAAGCGATCTTGCTCGACGAGGTTGCGACTGATGGGCACACCGCATCGTTGTTCTTTGAGTCGGCTTGGTACTGGGGGCACGCCGAGGGTCTCCCGGATCTAGATGACGACGAACTCCTTGTTCTAGCGATCGATGCGCCGGTATCGGATGCCTGGTTTACCGAGGATTCCTCAGAGCTGGTGATCGCCTTCGGTGGCCCCTACTACACCCTTGCTTTCACCTACATTGATGTCGTCACCGGCCTCGAGGTTCGCACCGTGATTCCCGGCGGAGCCGACTGTGCTAACCAAGATGCAGACGACTGTCCCCGGGGCTACTTTGTGCCCCATCCAGACGGCGAGCGTATGATCGGATATGGCCAGTACAGTGGAACGTCGCAGGCGACGCCACCACGGGTGTTTGTGGCGTCCTGGCTGGACGGTGAACTCGAGTACGTACCGGACGTGGGCGTGATTCCTGGCGACCTGCGAGAAATCGCGGTGAGCCCGGATGGCCGCTACGTTGCGACGCAGACCTTCACCCACGAATCGGGGGCTCTCTTTGACGATTCCCCTCGGACCGGTCGTCACATGGCCCTTTACGATCTCGAGCGACTGGAGTGGGTTTGGACGCAGTTTCCCGAGATAACAGTCGATACGAGCCCGTTCTATACCGACGTGCATCGGCTCGTAGACTGGGTAGAGCAGGACCGCATTCTCATGAACACAACCGAGGACCCAATCGACGATCAGGGGGTCTTCGCATACCTCGATCCGGCAGACGGATCGATTATTCAGGAGCAGGCCCTGCCGGATGGAGCAGTCGAGCGCGTCCGATGGAATCCAGACGGCACGCGGGCCTATTGGTTCGGCCTACAAGCGACCAAGGGGCCGAACCTGATCGTGTACGACTCGAACGGCACCGTGCTCTGGTCCGATAGCGTCACTGGAGCCGACTGGATTAAGTCTGAGCCCGATCAAATCGTTACCTCGGGCGATGATCTGATGTGGCGCGACGCGGATACCGGTGAAGAGCTGCGTTCAGCCGAGCTTTCTGTCGAGGTATCGAGCATCGCGCTCAACGATGGTCAGACACTCGTGATCGGTTGGAACAACGGTGCGGGAGGACACATCCTTCAGGACGTCGAAACGGGTGAGCGACTCAACGACATGATTACAGGCGCTGTCTTGACCGCCCCCTATGACTGGACGGCCGAAGGGCTGATCGTCGATGGCGATGGAAACGCGTGGAACCCTGAGACAAGGGAGAACAGCACTCTCGGCGCACCTTGGAGCATGCCCGATGTCGAATCCGACGTCCTTCAGGCCTGTTTTGATAGCTGCACGACGGGTGAGAGTGTCTGTCGAACACAGTGTCAGGCACAGGCGGTCTGCTTTGCCTTCAGTCCCGGCGGAGGACGCGTCGTGATCGGCGAAGCGGGCTTCAATTTCCAGGTTCCCGACGCGACACCAGAGGTGCTCCAGTTTCGGGTCCTCGACTATCCCACCCTTCGGGAACGCGGTGTCTTCGAAGCAAGAAAGACCCGCGAAAGCTGCTCGATGCACTGGCACCCAACCCGAGACGAACTGCTATTCGGTTCGCGGGATCTGGTTCGAAACCTGGATATCACCACGAGTCTCGAATGAAACTGAACACAGTCGCTAGTTTGATTTTCATCTCATTGTTGGCGGCGGCGGCCTGTGATGACGCAGACCCTGAGGAGGTCGTGGCGGAAATCACCAACTCGATGTACTGCGGCGCCTCGACTTGGGGTGTGAGTATCATGGGAGCCTCAAACCCCAACATGTACGTAGCTCAAGACGATTGCTTTCTGATTGAAGTTCGCGACGCTGAAGACAACGTCATCGAGCTCACAGAGGATTTTCGTACGAGCGTGACTGTGCACTTCTATGCGCCTCTTTATGACGAGGACGGCAACCGGGTCGGTGAGTGCCTCATCGAGGGAGTCGACGAAGACTCCGGCAGTCTGAACGTGCGTCTGGATGAGGGATCCGGCTACTGCGCCTGGGAGCCCGACGGGCCCGATGAGGACCTCGTCAATCGGCGTTGGATTATCACCGGAGGCACCCTCAGCAGTTATGGAGGTGTCTGGTCCCTGCGCGCCGAGGCCGACGTCGCAATCTACTTCTTCGAAGGCTCGGACACCGCCAATCCGTTTGGCACTCTCGAGCTGGGTACCGGCACAATCAACTACGACGGCGAGGCTCGGCAGGCGAACATTGCCTGGCCAGAGGCGAGCGAAGTCGAAGCGAGCTGCCCGGCGAACGGCTGCTACGAGGTCGCCTTCTCGGGACAGGTGGCTGACGGTGGCATCGACGTGACGGCATGTGAAGCGGACTTGGAGAGTCTGGGTCAGACCCAGGAACTCAACTACACAATCGTTCGCGATGGCGCTCTGGCTGATATGCAGGAGACCGTGTTCGAGTTCACGCGCGTCTACGATACCTGCCGGTTCATTGCCCGCGACGGCGCCAACTGGCTCCACGTCCTGGACTATGACGATGGTGTTAGCAGTATCACCTATCAGAGCATCGCCGGGGGCCGAGTCTGCGAGTTGCTATACACCGGCGACCTGGTGGAGGTTCCATGCGACTGAGGTTACTGTCGACGACTTTGCTGGCATTGATCCTCATGGGTTGCCCCAGCGACGAGCCCACTGCCGAAGACGAGGCCGGCCTCGATATTGACGGGTCGTACGAGGTGACCGTGGGGGAAGCCCTCGAGGTTACGATGGTCTTAGACGACCCCGAGGGTATCGGCAGAACAGCTGTCCTGGGAGTTTGCTAGTTTCGAGTTTCAGACCCTCTATCAGTTCGCAACGCTCGAAGGCACGCTCTTTCGATACGAGCCCGTCACAACCCACGCAGGTATGACTTTCGCGGTTCAGTTTCGGGGTCGTGGCGGAGACTACTTTGCCAGTGCCACGGTCGAGATTTCAGTTATCGCGGCGGCCGAATACGAGGGAACCCTTGCACCCTTGTTCCAGGGCAACCGGTACGGTGCGGCCCACGATCTCCGTCAGGAGCCATGCATCAGCGTACCCTTTGAAGTGATGGATCCGGATTCAGAAGGGGTCGAGTTTTCAGGCGTCGACTTGCCCGACGGCGCCGAACTGGTCGTCACGGGCGCTCTAACTGCCGAGATTGACTGGTGTCCGAGCCGGTCGCAGCTGAAAGAAGGTGTTGGTTGGGACCTCACGGTCGCGGCCTATGACGGCGAGCATACCGCAGTGCGCGCCCACCACGCCTACTTCCTGGTTCCTCACAAGTCCGATTGTCCCGGCTCTTTGGGAAGCCTGCAAGCCGGATTTGCCCCAGAACGGGACTCGGTTGTCCCGGGCGAAACTGGGCTGGCAGGAGGGGTCGGAGGGCAACCCGACCGACCGGCTCCCGAGAACTACAACGCCGGACTGTCTGGCCCGGGGGCGGCCTTCTTGATAGCGGGCCGCAATTCTGGGACCGACCCCGACCTCAGTGTATGGACGTGGGTTCCGTGGACAGCCGATACCATCTTCAGTATCCCCGCTGACTTCGATTTGAATGGCGCCGATGAGCTCACTGTCGGTGTGATGAGTGAGGTCGACGCCGACCCGACCGGTACACTATGCGATCAGACGATCTTCGGTTCACGCGTCTATCGGGTCGATCCGCCGGCGGAGAACGTCACGGCAATCGGGTGCACGAGCTCGGACCAGTGCGGACTGGGAGACTGTATCGCCCTGCCAGATCGAACGCGCTGCGACTTCGAGGCTGCCGGTCTGGCCTGCGGTGACCGCGCGCCCGGATTCAATGTGGAAGGTGAAGCGATTGAGTACTGCCTTGGGGTGACCGACGATACGACGCCTGGTCGGCCCTGCGTCGATGATCTCGTCGAAGACGACGATACTGTCTCTGGAGCCACACCCTGGGGCGGAGAATCGATTGACGGCCGACTTTGCCCGAGCGATATCGACTTCTTCTCATTTCAACTCGAGGCTGGGGAACGACTGTCTCTAGGTGTCGCCGAGAACGGGTCGGAGGACTCGCAGTTCTACTCCGAGACTTGGTTTCCCCGTGATGTGGTCCTTCGTCTATCGGACGAGAATGGCGTCGAGCTCGCCTCATCTTCGGCACAGCGGTTTTTCATGTCGACAGGCGAGGCAGACAGCCTTTCTCAAGCACTGAGTTGGCGAGCGGATGAAGCCACCACTGTCTACCTAGAGGCACGGCCCCGGACCGGAGTCGAGTGGTACACCTACACGCTTCACGCAAGCGTCGAGGCAGACCCCTGTGACAACGACGATGCCGAGCCGGATGACCAGCCGAGTGAGGCTCAGGCGATTGACCTCGGAGAGCAGGTCGACGGCGTCATCTGCCGGAACGACGTTGACCACCTCAGTTTTCCCGTCGACGCCGCAGCAACATTGGACATTGAGCTCATCTTCGATGCGACTGAACGAGATCTCGACGCTGAGTTGTTCGATCCGGACGGAAACCGTATAGCATTCTTGTATGAATCGCTCAGCGACGAACAGCTCGCAGTCGACGTTCTCGAGGCAGGCGAATACACGCTTCGGATTTTCGGTTGGGAGATGCCGTGCGCCGCGAACGGACGATGCGACGGCTGGACTCGTCCTCCGGGTGCAGGGGAATACCGAGCGATAGTGGAGGCAAGATGAACCGTCTTTGGATTCGTGTCTGGCTCTTGGCTGTGGCGGTCGCTCTGACGGGCTGCCCTGGTGACGACCCCGCAGACGCGGGTGGTAGCATCGAGCCAGGCGACGTCACGCAGGCCGATCTGTACGGAAGTTGGTACCAGTTCGACGTCCTCGAGGGCACCCGTGGAAGTCCGAACGAGGAGTTCTACATCGATTTCATGGAGCCCGATCCGAACACGCCCTTCCCAGGCTGGGCTCGCTTCAAACTGTGGTGGGCTTCAGACGGAGCCTACCCCGCACCCATTCTCGGCAACTCCGGGATCGGCTTCTACCAGATCGATGGGGTCAACATCGTCATCAAGCGCGAGGTGTGCGAGGCCAGCATGGCATTGAATGGCGAACTCGTTTGCAATTGGCGCGACTTCCCAACCCAGATTACCAGTTTCGGAGGGGACACACTCGGCATTGCTGCTGACTTGATCTTCTCTGGCCAGCCGATCTCACTTACCCGCTATGATGACCGGGGTCTATGTCCCATTCAGACGCCGGAAAGCGGCTGGATTACGGCGACTGAATCGGTGGCGACAGCGACCTACGACACCAGTTTAGGCGGCAACCTGCGGGGAATCGACGTCGAGGTCGATTCGCAGGGACGACCATATGTGTTGTACTCGGCGTCCGCGGCTGACGGCTTCGTTGCCGTGGCCTCACCTCGGGGCTGCAGATGGCGCGTTGTCTACCTGTCAGGCGAAGCCTGGAGCGCGGATCTCGAGATCGACGCGGATGACAACCTTCACGTCGGTATCAGCATGCAACAGACGGCTATTCACACCACGGCACCTGCCGACAATTTCGACGAGGCGAGCTGGACCCAGCAGACCTGGAACTGGCCGGCGGTAGGATCCACCGGCCGAGTTGCCCTTGCCGTCGATGATGAAGGCCAGCCTTGGTTGGTTACCAATCCCGGAGATGGCTCGTCGGCTTTCGTCCACCGCAAGGTTGGTGGTGAGTGGCAGACAGACGATCTGGGAGCCACCGCGCCCTACAATGTCGGCATCCCTGTGATGGTGGGCGCTAATCGCGATAGCAGCGGGGACGTTCATCTGTTCGTCGGCGGATTCCTTGTCGATGCAACCGCAACCTACGCACTCGATCATCACGTGTATACCGACGCGACCACCTCGACGACTGAACGGATTACGGGTCCCGAGGCGGTTCCGATCCTCGATGGTCTCGGCAAGTGCTGGTTGAGGGATGTTCAGGGCGATATCGACGGATCGGTGCACGGTCTGTGCGAGTTCGATATCAACGTTGGCTTTGGCGAAAACCAGAGCGCGAGCGCCCACGCCTGGTGGGACGGGACCGAGTGGAACGTGACCTGGCTCAGCGCATTCGACGCAGGCTCCTTCCGACTCGAAGCAGACGGAACCATGGCGCTGATGGGCGAATACGCCTTCGGGTTCGACGGTACCAGCTGGGGCCTAGCTTCACCGCCGCTCGCCGGAAGCACGCTATACTCAGCCTCTGCGGTTTCGACAGACGGTACGGTGCACGTTTTCAAGGCTGAGGCCGGTTGGGCGCAGCAGCGCGAGCAAGTCGAGGCGACCACCGAGCTGGTCATTCAACAGGAAGGCTCTGCCGAGGGCATGGTTCGTTCGCTCGATGGGACGATCGAGTGCCAAGGTCTCTGCGAAATCGACCTCGCAAAAGGCCAAGTTCTTTGGCTCGTTGCGGAGGGTGGCGAGGCGTCGACATTCGTCAGTTGGGAAAACGTGAACCCGATAACCGATCAACGAATCGTAGCCACGGCGGACGACCGTGTGGAGGTGACAGCCACCTTTGCCGCAGGACGCGTTTTGGAGCCCATCGAGTTCGAAGATCAGCGGCTTGAGTCCCTGTTGGTCCTGGACGACGGGAGCATGGTTACAGGCATTGCTACTGCGCTAGGCCAGCTGGGAGATACCGGGGTCGCGCGCTATTCCGCCTTGGGAGAAGAGGTCTGGAGCACACCGATCGACACAGTTTCGGTCCAGCACGTCGAGAGCTCCGGATCAGACGAAGTCCTGGTTGTCGGAACGAATAGCGCGGGCGAGCCCGGAATTCAGCTAGTCGGTCTCGACTTGGAATCCGGGGCTGAGGTTTGGTCCGCGACGGTTGGCGACATCGGCGCGACAATCAGCGACGCGGAAGCTATGCCGGGCGGAGGTGCTGCGCTGGGTGTCTGGTTCAGCAACGAGGTCAATCTCGGGGTTGGCTCAATCCAGGCAGGTCTTGTCATTGTAGACGCCGACGGCGACCCCACGGCCGCGATATCGATGGTCAATGTGCCTGGACGCAGTGGAAACGGTGGCTTTGACCACCTCGCGGCGATCGACAGCGACACCATCATCGTCGCAGACAGTCCCTTTGGATCGCCCACCGATCCGGGCACCGTCATTTCTTATGAGAGCAACGGAACCGAGAACTGGCGAGTGACACCAGGCGGTCCGATCGCGGATGTGCGTCACGATGGGGCGGGCGGTGTTTGGGTCCTGACGACTGCCTCGGTGGACAGCGGCATCTCTTGCACACAGGACGATGGTTTGACCGGTGGCCTCTTCCGACTGGACGGAAACGGCAACTGTCTAGAACGATGGGCCGGCTTCGGCGCAGAAGGCTCTCGTGTGACGTCAGACGGATGGATTATCGTTGCAGGCGGAGACACCGTGGCAATCACCCAGCCGGGCGGAGCTGTGAGTAGTCTTACGCTGGGCAGCCTCCTCACAGAAGGCTCGGGTTTGGCCAGTGGCTCAGCCGTGTCGTCCGATGGCAATCACGCTGGCCTCGGCTGGTTGCTTCCGTCAACCGGAACCGGTGCCCGCTACGGCATCATCGGTGTCAGGCTGAGATAGTGCGCTGACCAGATGGCGAGTGTCGCCCCGCCGAACCGTCAGGCCTTCTTGATCAAAGTACCCGAGTATCAGAAGAGCAAACTTCCGATTGCCCGAGACCAGATCGCGAAACTCACCGACCGTAACTCCCGCCCCGGGCTTGGAAAGGTGCGTCGAGAGCCTGGTGCGGCAGTGCTCGACAATGGCGTTGTGCAGGTATCGGTCCTCGATCTGAACGGCCTCGCCCCGCCTCACCAACAGGCCGAGAATCTGCTTGGATTGGCGTTCGTTGATGTTGTGCAGTTTTTTGGCCCGCGCCATGATCGCCGACATCGACGGGACCGACATCTGCGCGTCCTGCAAAGCACGAGCAAAGAACTCAATCTGAGCTTTCTGCTTGGGGCTCAGCGTGACGCTGTGACCGGCCAAGGTAAACGTGCCCTCGATCTTCTGCAGTTTTCCGGTGTCCACCAGAGAGTCCAGGCCGGAGGCTAAAACAACGTCGGTGGCTGCTGTTCTGTCCTTGCCACACATACCCGTCAGCGCGTCGAAATCCTGGCCGCGCACGTCGAACGGATGTTGGCGATGATACTCAGCGAGATGAGCGCAGATCTGGTCCAAGAACTTCTGATTCTGCTCTGCCAGCTGCAGGATTCGCGAGCCATTGGCCGATTGATGAACCACGAACACATCGGGTTGCTGGTCGACAGCACTGACAATCTCGTCGGTCGACACAGCCAACGAGTCTGTCAACGCTTCAGCTGATACAGCGATCGGACTTTTTGCCACCTCGGCGATTATTCGGGCGTCCAAACCGCCTTCGGCAAGAGCCTGAAGGCGTTGGATAAGCGCCGCTGGTCGCCTCTTGTGGCGGTTTGGATGGCTGTCGAGGATAACGCCGCCACCGAGCGTGAGGTTGTTCGAACTGCCGCGAATCACAAACCGATCGCCGTGCACGATGGCTCCGGGCTCTGAAAGGTGAATCTGGACGAGAGCCGATGCGCCTCCTTTCACGGAATTGCAGCTGAGCAGATGGACCTTGGCTTGGGTGGTAAAGGTGCCCAAAATGAAGACGACCTGGGTCCAGATGTCGAGTGTTCGATCATGAGCGAACAACTCGATCCGTGCGTCGACGAGGACGGTCGAGCGAATCATCCGATCGCTGACAATCATCCCTCTTTTGAAGTCTGCCCTCTTCAGTCCGACCAGGTTCAAAGAGGCCCGATCACCCGCACAGATCTGATCGACCGGTTCGCCATAGCGCTCGATTCTACGCACCCGCAGTGTTTTTTCGCTGGGGAGCAGATGGACCGAATCCTCGGTGGTCAGCTCGCCGCCGAGTACAGACCCCGTTACAACTGTGCCAAAACCGACGACCGAGAAGATGCGGTCGATGAACATACGAAAGACGCCGCCACCGCGCCGAGGTGAGGCCGCTGCCGCGATGCGCTCGAGTTCCGCACGCAGCTGAGGTAAGCCTTGGCCAGTGGTGGCAGACACTTTTATGATGGGCGCCCCTTGTAGGAAGGTGCCGTCGAGTAGCTCCTCTACATCTTGCTGTGCCAGCTCTGCCACTGTCTCGTCGGCGGCGTCGATTTTGGTGAGCGCGACTATTCCAGCTTTGATACCCAGGCTTTGCATGATCTGAACGTGCTCGACCGTCTGCGGCATGACGCCGCTGTCGGCGGCGACAACCAGAAGCACGAAGTCGATCCCGATGGCCCCGGCGATCATGGTCTGGATGAAATCGCGGTGCCCGGGGACGTCGATGATGCCCACTGTATCCCCGGTGTCGAGTTTGAGATGGGCGAAACCGAGGTTCATCGTGATTCCTCGGCGCTTTTCTTCGGGATGCGTATCGCAATCGATGTCAGTCAAGGCCTTGGTCAACAGGGTCTTGCCGTGATCGACGTGACCGGCGGTTCCCATGATCAGGTGTGACAATCTGAGTCCTTGGCTCCGACGAGGAGGCTGATCGTTTCGGCGATCGATTCGAGTTGTTCAGGGAAGAGCGCCATAACGTCAAACAGCAGCCGTCCCTCCCGAATAATGGCCAAGATGGGCTGGGGAAGCTGGAGCAGATCGTGATGAAGCTGCTGAACAAAGCCGGATTGGCCCCTGTTGTGGGCCAGTTCGACTGCGAAACTGTCGATGTTCAGAGCTGGAAGCGTCCCACCCCCACTGTGTGCTGCGCTCTCGACGACCTTGGCCCCAATCCCGCGTTTTGCGAGGGCCAATTGAAGGGCTTCAGCCAATTCCCGACGCTCTTCTGGGCGTCGGCTGAGCAGTTCGAGCGCGGGGACGTCTTCACCTACCTGACCGTTCTTCAGGTGACTGGTGAGCACGGTGGTCAGAGCCGACAGGGTCATTTTGCCCACTCGGAGGGCCCGCATGAGGGGCGCCTTGGCGAGCCGCGATACGATGGCTTGCGATCCAACGATGATACCGGCCTGGGGGCCACCAAGTAGTTTGTCGCCGCTGAAGGTGACTAGGTCGGCTCCGTCCTCGATTGCGCTGCGAACATCGGGTTCGTCGTCCAGTGCCAGATTGTCGGGCTTGCGCAACAACCCCGAACCGATGTCGTAGACGGTTACCAGGCCATGCCGCTGACCCAGTTCTGCCAGTGCGCCCACCTCGACCTCGTGGGTAAAACCGCCGACGAAGAAGTTGGAACGATGGGCCTTGAAGAGAACACGCGTCGCATCGGTGATCGCGTTTTCGTAGTCACTAATGTGGGTCCGGTTAGTGGTTCCGACCTCGACCATGGTGGCGCCACTAGCCTTCATGATGTCCGGCATCCGAAACGAGCCGCCGATCTCGACGAGTTCGCCCCGAGACACGATGGCTTCGCCGCCATCGGCCAAAGCCGTCAGGGCCAGCACCACTGCAGCGGCGTTGTTGTTGACCACGATCGCGTCTTCTGCGCCGGTGAGATGCCGGATCAGCGACGCCAAGTGAGCATTCCGGCTGCCGCGTGCTCCGCTACCTAAATCGAGCTCCAGGTTAGAGTAACCCGCCAGGATCGGCTCCATGTCACGAATGACAGCCCGATTCATCGGTGCCCGGCCCAGATTCGTGTGCAGCACAATGCCACTGGCGTTTACCACCGGTTTCAGCGACGGACTGGCAATGATTCCAGCGGCCTTTTCGATTCGGTCAATGATTGCCGTCTCGGCAGGGACAGAGCCCCCTTTCAAGACCTCCTCTCTGAGCGCGGCCACCACCTGCCGAATCGCCCCAGTAACAAGTTCACGGCCAAACTCGCTCACAAGCTCGGCGACTCTTGGGTCGGTGAGCAGGCGATCGACTGCAGGGAGTTTTCGGAGCTCGGAATTCGGTGACACGCTCTTGTCCAGGATTAGAAAGCAGAGAGGGCAGGGATCGAACCTGCCACAGACGGTTTTATCCGCCCGTTACTGGCTTTGAAGGCCAGCCGAACCACCAGGTCCATCCTCTCCATTGACCATGCTCGACTCTATCTACGGCCTTGTTACGGGTCAATCGTCCTGGCGGTTACCGGCTTTGGGTGCGAGGGCCTCAGGGCTCAATGTTTGGCTCCAGAAGATCGCGGGTGCGCGGTTGGCCTCAGTGGGTTAAGAATCCTGAATTCACTCTATGCGGATCCCGGCAGAACCATCGACGACCTCTCCGATGTCCGTCCCGACTCCGCTATCGATCAAGACGCGCGCGTTGTCTGCTCCAAGCGCAAACAGAAGGCCCCCGGATGTCTGGGGATCGACGATGACCGACTGCAGAGCCGCGGGTACATCTCCCCAGCTGAGCGAATCACCAACGTAGGCCCGATTGCTCTTTTCGCCGCGTGTGAGATGGCCCGCCGCGGCGAGGTCAATGGCATCTTGAAGGACTGGAACGCTGTCAGCCTGAACCACCAGCTGAACATTCGAGGCTCGGGCCATTTCCCATGAATGCCCCACTAAGCCATTGCCGGTAATGTCGGTGCAGGCGTGAACGTCTAGCTCGAGGGCTGCGCTTCGACCTTCTGCGTTCAGTTTCAACATCGACTCTACGGCCGCGTCCTGTGCGCCGGTCGGGCACTGCTCACGTTTCATGGCGGTGGTGATGATGCCCGTTCCTACGGCCTTCGTGAGTACCAACCGGTCACCAACCTGTGCCCCGGCATTTGTCCACAGCCTGTCCTTGTCAGTGAAACCAGATATAGAAAGCCCGTATTTGAGTTCCTTGTCAGTGACCGAATGACCGCCGACAAGGACGGCCCCTGCCTCTCTGATCTTCGCAGCACCGCCCCGCAGAATCTCGATGAGTACTTCTTCGGGCAGGTCTTTTTCTGGCCAACAAACGATGTTCAACGCCGAAAGCGGTACACCGCCCATGGCATATACGTCAGAGAGGGCGTTGGTGGCGGCGATTGCGCCGAAGGTGAACGGGTCGTCGACGATTGGCGTGAAGAAATCGAGGGTCTGAATCAGATATCGGCCATCCACTAGGCGCACCACGCCTGCATCGTCGGCGGTATCGTAGCCAACAACTACTCGCGGATCGGAAACTGGTGGCACCTCACGTACGATTCGGGCCAGAACCTCTGGCCCCAGTTTCGACGCTCAGCCGGCGCACTCGACCTGGCCCGTGAGCCGATATCGTTGTGTCTTCTTCGACACGGAACACCCTCTTGTTTTGTGCCGAGTAGGACTCGACACAGGCGATGACGGGATGATACGGCGAAACATAGGAGGCGGCTACATTTGTGATCTAAGGGGTTAGGGAGAGTCGATTCGAGTCAGGGGGTGTTTCCAAGGTGGGCTCCAAAACGGGTCGTTATCCTCTACTGTTACGGTTTACTGATGGTCGGCCGAGTCGTATTGAATATGTATCGTCGGCGAACGTCTGATGATGGGCCAAACCCGCACACACTGGTCTGGCCCACCAAACTCAACAATCACGGTCTGCTCAGGCAAGCCAACAGAGGTCCGTCATGGGAAAATGGTACTGCGCGTTGCTTATTGGGTTCGTTGTTCTTCAAGGCTGTGCTGAAGAGCCCACTCTTCAGCCTTTTGTCGTCACGCAGGCACTCGATGGCGATCCGGGTCCAGTCGAGATGTTGATCGACATCGCGCCGAACGAGGGAGGCGCCTACTTTCCCAGCCGACTCGTGACTGCAGGTACCCATCTATTCTTCGTCGCCGATGTCGGTGGTCTCGAATCCGAGGACGTGCTGTGCAGTACCGACGGCTCCCAAGACACCGTTGTCATGCGAGATGCGGAAGTACTGGCAGGCCCGGTCGCCTGGGGTACGGACGTCTATTTAATTGCGAAGGACACACTGCACGAGACACCGGAGGGGATTTGCCAGTTGAGAAGCGATGGCACCAGCGCAGCGACAGTTATGGTGGCTGAGCTCGGTGATGCGGAGACTCATTCCGCCACGACTATGGAGCTGGTCGGCGAGCAGCTCGTCTTCGTCTTCTCGACCCCAGACGTCAGTCGTAGGTTGTGGCGTTCTGACGGTACCGAAGATGGCACGGGTCCTCTGGCAGAGCCTGGATCCATGGCGGCCGACGCATTGCCTCAGGCGCTCTTCGTAGTCGGTGATCAACTTTACTTCGCAGGTTTACACGCTGACACAGGACTCGAGCTGTTCGTCACCGACGGGACGGCCGACGGCACGAGGCTTGTGAAGGACATCAATTCGGGGGACAGCTCTGGCCTCGCATACGCCGACTGGGAGCCGACCCTTACGCCCTCAGAAGACGTCCTCTACTTCGTGGCCAACGACGGAGAGAACGGCAAAGAGTTGTGGGTAAGCGACGGTAGCGAAGAGGGCACCACCATGGTGGCAGACATCATGTCTGGCGTCGGAGACAGCTCTCCAAACGATATGATTTGGTTTGATGGTGACCTTTTCTTCAGCGCGCGACACGAATCCTATGGTCGCGAGTTGTGGGCTAGCGACGGCAGCGAAGAGGGCACTCGGCTCGTCGCCGACATTCGCGAAGGTAGCTCCAATGGCGGCGAGCCATCCTCCTTTGCGGTGTACGACGACCAGCTCCACTTCCTCGCCTGGACGGGCAGGGGTGACACGGACGTATACACTACTGACGGTACCGAATTGGGTACGACGATCGCGATCGACTTCGACTGGACTGAAGCCTCTGGGTTTCTCACCGACATGTTCGCACTGGATGACGTCCTCGTGATGGACGTCTGGACGGTCAATCACGTCGAACGCCTCGCTACCAAACCAAGCTGGGAGGATGTCGAGTCGGTCTACGTCATGCTCGATACCGAGTACGCCAATATGGGCCCGCCAGTCCTATTCGATGGCTCAATCTGGTTCGATACCTCGCGACTATGGCGAAGTGATGGCACTGGTGATGGCACAATCGAAGCAACTCGACCGCTCGTGGTTCGGAGCAATAGCGATGGCTACCCACAGCAGTTTACTCACTTCGACGACCAACTCTGGTTCATCGCCGAAGATACCGAGCTCGGCCTCGAGATTTTCTACACCGACGGCACCGAAGGGAATACGGCGGTGTTGGGCGACCTCGCCGGACATTTCGGGGCAGACGATCTGACCGCTGGCGATGAGGTGATGTATTTCAGCCAGTACGACGGTTCAGGCCACCAACAGGCAACCATCTGGCGCACGGATGGGACGTACGACGGCAGCCGACAGGTGAGTGAAGTCGTGCCCGACTCGAGCTACTCCTATCCCAACTACCTCACCACAGTGGGCGACCTCGTCTACTTCAGTTACCAGGTGTACTCGAAAGGAACCCATCTGTGGGTTAGCGATGGTACGCTCGACGGTACCCGGCAAGTCGTAGACCTCTATGCTGACCACGGCGATGACGTGCGGATCGTCGGTACCTTCGGCGAGAAAGTGTTGTTCCGCGCGGATGCGGGTGCTGGTCTCGGGCTCTGGATCACGGAAGGGACCGCCGAGACGACGGTCGAGTTGATACCCGGCCTGGACGGATCGACCGCGATGATTGAGTTCGACGGTTCGTTACTATTCGGCGCCGAGGTCGATGACGGAATGGAGCTGTGGACAAGCGACGGCACCCCCGAGGGTACATCCCAACTGCCCGAGTTATTCGACGGCGCCGGCGATGGGGTCTATCGACTTGGAGCCATCCTGGGGCAATCCGCCAGTGCGACAACCCACTACTTCGTCGGCAACGACGGCATACATGGCAACGAGCTCTGGATTACCGATGGTACGGCAGACGGGACTAGGATGGTCGCCGACATCTATGAAGGTGAAGATGGTTCATCTCCGCGGCGCATGGCGTTTATGGACGGGATACTCTACTTCGTTGCGAACGATGGAGTGCACGGCAGCGAACTCTGGCGTTCCAACGGGACAGAGGGTGGCACCGAAATGGTCGCCGACATCATTCCGGGCCTGGCAAGTGGTTGTAACGGCTGGGAGAACAGTTGGAGGACCTCGACCTTTCCGGTTCCCGAGGCAGCTGTGGTCCTTTTCGCAGCGCGAACAGCCGAGACCAATGTCGAACTCTGGATTTCGGACGGCACCGAGGCGGGGACGAACCTATACATGGACTTGGCCCCAGGAGCTCAGAGTTCCTCACCGATGCAGTTCAACCGAGTGGGAGACAATATCGTTTTCCTGGCAGACGACGGCCTGCGCGGCGTCGAACTCTGGACCGTGCCAGTCGAAGCGCTGTCCGATCCCGTACCCCCGGAAATCGTCTGCCCCGACAACCGGACCGCGGAAGCGACTGGACCCTTGGGTGCTAGGGTGACCTTCGAGGTGACTGCGACCGATACCGTAACAGCGGAGCCACAAATTCAACTCTCGCATGAGTCAGGGGCGACCTTTCCCTTGGGTACAACCGTGGTGACGGCCGCGGCCATAGACGAAGCTGGCAACCGAGCCACCTGCGATTTCGAGGTGCTGGTTCAAGACACGACGGCACCCGACATTCAGTGCCCCGAAAACGTCGCTGTCGAAGCCGGAGAGGGCGCGACCGAATGGGCGGTCGAGTATGGCTCAGCCCAGGCCACCGACTCCGTGAGTGGAGTCGTCACCCCGACCTTCAGCCAGGCGTCCGGGAGTGTGTTCCCCATCGGAGCGACTACGGTGACGGCGACGGCCGACGATGAAGTCGGAAACTCGAGCAGCTGCGACTTTGAGGTCACAGTCTACGAATTCGGCGACGACATTCCCGTCGGTGGCGACGACGTGGGCGTCGGCGGCGATGCCGGGAGCTCTGATGGTGGGGATATGGGTAGTGATTTCACCGAGCGCCCGACTGGAACGGGCGACCAGTCAAACCCCGATCCGACATCCGGCGATTCCGACCGCGGAGGCTGCAGTGCCTCCGGTCAGGCAGTGTCCTCGCTACCCTGGCTACTCGCGATTGGCTTGATTCTCGGTGGCCGCCGCCGAAACTCGCCGAGCTAGGAGCCTGTCGCGCATAGCGCTCCAGGCTCCGCCATTGGCTTTTAGC
>CAZDBH010000072.1:0-18325 GCA_964503485.1 uncultured Bradymonadales bacterium
GTCGTGCTAATCGATTCGCCTGTCGATGTCGATTACTACCGCAATGGTGGCATCCTCCAGACCGTACTTCGAGGGATGCTGTAGCGCGCCGAAGGCCACTGCCTCCAACTCCAAACGACTGTCCCTTAGAAGTCGCCTTCGCGAACCTGCCCCTTCTTTAGTTTGGCCTTGATGGTCACGATGTTGTCTGGGTCGACCGACTCGTTTTCGGGGAGTGGATTGTCGCCCTTCTCCTTCCCCAAGGTCACGATGCTCTTGAGCTTCGACAGGATGCTCGATCCTTTCAGGGCGCTGGCACCATCATCGTAGTAGTCGAACCAAGGTAGGCCGGCACGAGAGTACTCTTTGCTGGTTGGCGGGACCGTGGGTGCTTCGCTCCCGGTTATCTGACGCCACACCAGCGAATTGGCGATGTGTACAAAACAGCGGCTACTGTTCTCGGTATCCCAGTCGTTGAAGTCGAAGGGGTCATCGTAGATTTCCTGCTTCATCCGACCGCCGGGGGCCAGACCCATGTCCGCTGCGCCCGCACCCGGTGCGCACGCCATCGGTGGCGCCATCATCTGGCCTGTCATCGTCCTGCTCATGCTCTCCTGCCGGAGCGGAACAACCGGAAACCGGCGTTCGTACACCTCACGCTTCATGGGGTAGACGATGATCTGGAGTCCGCCGTGTTCGGCTTCGCCGGTCACTTGTTCTTCTACGCTGTAGCCAGAACCGAGGGGCATGGCCACGAATTGGCTGATGAATCCTTTCTCTACGCAGTAGCCATCGAGCCAAGGCTGCTTGGGGGCGACCATATAGTCCTGAGGAGACTTGGTCAGCTCGTTCGACCAGCTCTTGCCCGTGACGGCGTTTATCTTCCCTGTCGCGACCTTGATAGCGAATGGGTAACTGGTTTGCCGCTCGCCGTCGTGTCCCGAAGTGAAACCCAACCACAGTGCCTCTGATTGGTACATTGGCAACATCACACCACCGTGTTTGATCCACGTCTCTGGAACATCGTCGGCGTGGTCGTCGACATGTCGCAGTGGAAATGCTCCGAGGCCTGGGGGCAATGGATAGGACTTTCCATCGTCGGGAATTCGAAGCGTGCGATTGAATCGCACGGTGAAAGTCGCCTTCTCGTGGACCTTTGGAAATGTAAATTGCAGTTGGTCGTGTTTCAGTTCAATCATCGGGACCTCCAGTTACCATGTACCGTCACGGACTTCTCTGACCAACCTGAGAACAGCCTGGTCGGGCAGATTCTGCATTTCGCGAATCAATTGGGCGAACAGCTTTGGGCGTTGGCGGATGACGGTTTGAAGGTCGCTCGAGACCTTGCCTGCCATCGCCAACAGAACGTCCTCGTCCTCGTCTAGCTCTCGGGCCAAAGCCCGGATCTTCGCTTCGCTGGGTGGCGGCTGCTCACCTCGCTCGACTTTGCTTAGATAGGACGGCTGAACACCGATGCGATCCGCGACCTGTCGGACAGAAAACGTGCGATCAGAGGCTCTTAGCGCCTCTCTGCGGTCACGAATATACTGTCCAAACGAATCAGCCATAGTGTGTACTATATACTACACACTACACACTGTCAAATCGAGCCAAGGTGTCGATGCCGAACCAAGTCGACTGCTCGAGCGAAGAGGAGTGCTGGGCTAACGACTCGTACTGGGAAGAGCCCGATTACCAGACGATTCCGGGCGGAACTCTATCCGGTTCGGTCATGATTCAGCTCTAGCCGCCGAACGGCCCACTGATCCCTAATCCCTAACCCGTAATCCCTCACACAACACTGTGTCGATTCCTGTGAACCCAACCGTGTCCCGCGTTGTCGAGCAACTCCATCAGGGCGTCGGTCCCCTCTTTCTCAGCGAGTGATCTCTCCGCTCCGGTAATGGGAATGAGCCACAGTAGATTGACCGGATCGCCCCTGTAACTGGGCAGGTTGATGGTCGGCGTTCCACCGGGGACCGCGGTGAGAAGAACGGCTGGGAATTCAACTGGACCGTAGGATGGTATTGAGTCGCAAGGGAACGTATGTCCTTCGCCAAGCCACGCATACCGTTCCCACGGGTAGTTAGTCTGAGCACTGATGTAATTCATCACTGCCTTGACTGCGTCCGGGCCGATCTCCCTTCCAAGACAGATACCCAGCTCGATGCGCCGCTGTTGTTCGGGATTCTCTTCGACGGCCATTTCGACGGCCGGTTGGGGACGAATCGATACACCGGCCGTCACAAAGACTGTGCCTTTGTCTGTGGGGACCTTCACCAGAGCCTTCGGGGGCCACTCGCCTCCATCGATTGCATAGTAGTTGGAACACTCGCCGATTTGTTTGACGTATGCGCCGAGCAGGCCCGTCTGAATCGCTGGCCAGGGGGATGGTTTGCCGTCCCAGGTGGCCCAAAAGTCTCTCGCTTCGGCGACCCGTTCCCTCAATACGTTGTCCGACGCCAACGGCCAGGCGAGGAGACTCTCATTCGTGCAGTCGCGGGCGTACCCGCTGAACCCTTCAATGCCGCCCCAGCAGGGAATCACCGCCAGCAAAGAACTCGCCTCGAATAGGGCGACCGAGTCTCCCTCCTCGAACCAGACGAGTTCGAGACTGCTTTCGTCGAGCGGGAGCGCTCCTTCCGCGTGGGCGCAAGCCCCTTTCGGAAGAAGTGGCGGCAACCCTTTGGCCATCGACCCCTCGATGTCGAGCTCTTCTGGCGCCGGAACGAGGTTCCGAACCCAACACGACTTTACGCTGGGCAGCCCCGTCTCTGGCGCGCTGTAGAGGTACAGATAGACGACCCGGTCGTCGGTTTCGACCACCGCCTGGAGGTTTCGGTTGGGAGAGAGCGCTTCGAGAATGACTCTTGGTTCCATGGCGATGAATACAGCTCAGCGCTCGATGTTGGTCAAGCCCAATGATGTTGTCGTTTGAACTCGGTTGCGGGCTGACCCGTGGGTCACAATATCCGCTACCGATGGGTAACCGATCACCTAGCGGTAACACTATCGGGCCTTGGATCGAGCAAGCCCACGGTCAGCGATCTTCAACAGAGCCGCTTGTCGAGTCAGCGGTGGAGGTGCTCCAAAGCAGGTGGTGCCGCCTCGCTACGCGGCTTCCGCCAGGGGATATGCAGGCCATTTAATCTTGAATTCGATCGAATGCTAGAGTATGAAAAGGAACAGTGGCTCCGTTTGGGCCCTTGTTTTGCAATCGGGCAAAGTACGTCTGGAAAGTGGTGCGCCGAGTCTGGTGCTCGTCGCAGAAGACGAGCGTTTGAGGACAGGTTGTCGAATGGCCAAATCAGTGTTTCTGTGTCTCGTGTTGACCCTGGTCGTGTTGGCCTCGGCGTGTGCCGGAGTCAAGCCTTGGGAGCGCGGACGTTTGGCCAACGAGTGTATGCAAGTGCCTGTGGACTCAATCGAAGCCTCCTACGAGGGACACATCAACGCCGTGCGCGAGGCCAGTGTCGGAGGCGCGAGTGCCGGCGGTGGTGGCTGCGGCTGCAACTGATTGGACTCGCGCTGACCTCGATGGCATGTGCTGGGCCCGCGCAGATACGTAACACCCGCGCCGGCTACCACGCCTATACAGACGATTCGGTGACTGTCCATTCCCCGCGTGTAGATGGCGCCGTGCAGTTCGAGGATGTCACCGTCAGCCCGTACTGGACCTCCGACGTGATTTCAGCCGCGACGCCAGTGGCGACCACGGTGGATGTCGTCTCCCAAGCCACATCATATCGGGAGGTTCGCAACGAAGGCGGACTGGGCCTTCGATTGACCGAGTCAGAACGATCGGTCGGGGGCGCCTATCGATTGAGCAATGAACGGGACTATACGAGCCATACGGTTAGTATGTCGATCGCGCATGACCTGCTGGATCGACAGGCCACTGCCCGGTTCGGGAGCCGGCTGGCCATAGACACGGTCGGTCGGGCTGACGTCAGCGAATTCAGTCGTAGTCTCACGAACGCTGCAATCGATCTTGGTTGGAGCCATATCGTGAACCCGGAACTGGTTCTGCACTTCGCCTACACACTCGAGTACCGGCGTGGCTTCCAATCCAACCCCTATCGCTATGTGCCAATCTATGAGCAGACGGAGGGCCCAGCTCAGTTTCTGTTGGCCGAAGAGGTCCCGACCGAACGGACCCGACACGCCGCGGAAGGGCTGGCTGTCTGGGCAATAACACCGCAGGTGTTTGTGCATGGAGCCTACCGATACTACGTCGACGGTTGGGGGGTGCAGAGTCACACCGCGCGGACACAGCTCTGGTACGAGATACCCGGCGATCGAGTCCGTCTACAGGGCAACGTACGGCTTTATACTCAAAGCGCCGCCAGTTTCTTCGAGCCGAGATACGAATCGGCGGACGGCTTTCGCACCGGTGATTACCGACTCTCGCAGATGGACTCACTGGTCGCGGGACTGCGAGGTGAGTTCACCTTTCGCGAGGCGGTCGGCGGGGCAGGCTTGCGCTCGCTTCTCAGCTATCACTACCGCCTCGCTCGTTTCTCTGACTTTCCCACGCGAGACTCCCTGAACGCCCACGTCTTTGGGGTGTCGCTGATCGTGGAGGTGCCATGATCAGGATCGCGATAATTGTGACGTTGGTATGCACTGGGTGCCCAAGCCCCAAACCGAGCCCCGAAGAGACCTTTCGTGACTCGGTCGTACCGATCCTCGAGAGTCATTGTGCCAGCACGGTCTGCCATGGCGCTGCCCCGTCGGTTTCCGACGAGCACCTCGAGGGCGCCTTCGCCATCCGCGTCGATGACAACGGCCGCATCCATGATTGGCGGGGTGCTTATGATGTATCGCGTCGCTTCATCAACACAGTGGATGGCCCCGATTTCTCGTCGCTGGTTCGCAAACCGCTGCCAGTGGCCTTCGGGGGCACCGGCCATCGCGGTGGCGACAACGTGACATCCACCAGCGACCCGGTCTACCGTACCCTGCGCGATTGGATCGCGCTCGAGCCCAGCGGGGGAGAAGACCCCAATCCGGCCCAACTCTCGTCAGCAGAACGTCACTTTGCCGACAACGTACAACCTGTGCTCATGGGACGTTCATGTGGTCTCACGAATTGCCATGGCCCGACCGCGTTCATCCCCTTTCGACTCGATCCGGGTATACCTTCCGCCGACGGTAGCACCCGATTCAGCGTGGGTATGACGCGAGCCAACTACCTGGCTTCGCGCCGGTTCCTGACGCTCGACGGCGATCCGGCCCACTCCCGTCTTCTGCGCAAGACCATTCCCATCGACCAAGGGGGCATCGCTCACCGCGGCGGCAATGTTCAGTTGATCTTGGGACCTGACGACCCTGCTTTCGAGACCCTGCTCGAGTTCGCCGAGCGGGAACAGGCGGATCACTGGGGCGGGACGCCGACCATTGCGCCGACGGGGCTGGTTTTCGCTCGCGGTCCAATCGGGCCCAGCAATCCTTTCAACATCGAGCGTTTTCAAACCGGGACGGAGCTGTTTCTGCGCGTGCCGGCGGGACCGGAGGGCGAAGAGACCAACCTGACCGCAGCTCATCACGGTGGTGAGGCCGATATCCGCGACCCAGCCGTCTCACCTGAGGGTACTCACCTGCTCTTCGCACTCCGCGACGGTGAAGACGCAGGACACCAGTTGGTCGAGCTGGACATCGAAGAGGGAACCGTTCGGGCGTTGACCGACGACCCACCTCGCCTGCCATCAGGTGCTGCGCTGGCCAACGTAATGCCAGTATACGGACCCGACGGCTACGTGTACTTCGCCTCGAACCGTCATGATACGCCAGCGGAACGAGGCGATGCCCTGGACATTGACCTGTATAGAATACCCCGTGAGGGAGGTGAGGCGGAGCGCCTGACGTTTACCCCGGCCCCTGAGCTGGAACCGGCTATTTTCCGGGTTGCGCCTCTGGAAAACTACCTGGTCTTCGAATATCGGCGGGCGATCGATACACGCGATCGAACGGTTGGATTCAGTTTCCCTCTCGACCGGCACGTCGACTACCACATCTACTTCGGCATCACGAGCCAAGCCACCCGCTTTCACCAGTTTCGCGAGCTGCCCGACGGGCGAAGCACCGCGGTCGTCAGTGGCAGTGATAGCGTGTGGGAAGGCGGCCAGCTTGTCTTGATCGACCGCAATCTGGGCCCCGATCTACCGTTTTCGACCACCTTCGAGGAGTCGGCGGTTGTCAACTACCGGCCATCGCTCAGGCCGATCGATCCGAATGTCGCACTCGACGGCGTCTCGGATGGCGGGATTTATCGCGATCCGGTACCCATGCCGGATGGGTCCCTGCTCGTTTCTTGGGCGCGTGGGCCAATCGATTTGTCGGACCCCAACGCCGAACCAGACTTTGCCGTCGTACGGATCGTTTACAACGAGGAGAGCGCCCAGTGTTCTGGCAGTATCTGCCTGCCGGAGGTCACCGACCGCGAGATTTGGGTCGACTCCGAAGGGCAGGCTGACTACTCACCGGAATTGGTGAGGCGCCGCCCCGGCGAGGCCTCACCCGATTCGGCTATCGACCCCGACGGCCCCAGCCTCTTCAGCATGGTCGACATCGCCGTGAATGACGGAGTTATGGCGGGTTTGCCGCCTTCTGGGCTGAAACGATTTCGTGACGACGTCCGATACGTCCGCCTGGTCGAACCCGTACCTCCGGACGCGGCGTCCGCCACTCTGAGTATGCGGGTGCCGTCCAGGATTCTGGCCGAACTGCCGCTGCACGATGACCACTCGCTCTACCTCGATGTTCCGCCTGAGCAGCCGTTTCGGACCCAACTGCTCGACGACCAGCGCATGAATATCGGCGTCCAGCACAACCGTTGGTTGTTTGTGTGGCCCGGCCAGCACTTCAGCCAGTCGACTCACCGGGACCTCTATGACGCGCGTTGTGGGGGGTGTCATGGCTCTGAGTCTGGAGCACCTGAGGAAACACTGGTCCCGGTCGATGTGATCACCCAGGCCACCATCACGCTGGCTCGATTCGACGATAGAGACCCGCGCTCCCCTAGAGACCCTGAGGTTGTGGGGGAAACGACACGTCTCACCGTCGACTACCAGTCGGACATTCAGCCGCTGCTGACCGCCCACTGCACTGACTGTCATGGCCAGGATGGCGACTTGCCGAACCTGAGCGGAAGTGACGTGGCGGGCTTCCCGGCTGGATACCGCAGCTTACTCGAGGGAGGCTGGGTGGACGACGAGGGTGGCAACGCCCGAACCAGCCCAATTATGGCACTGGTGACTGGAGAACCGTTGGATACAGACGCCGATTGGAGTTGGCACGAGTCTGTTTCTATGAGTGAAGAAGACCGTTTGATGTGGGTACGATGGATCGAAGTCGGACTACCATATATCGCTCGTTGACCGGGCTGGTTCTGCTTTTGCTGGCAGGATGTGGGGACCTTGTCGAACCGACGAGCTCGGTTCCCGAGCTCGACCCAGTGGTCTACGCCGAGGTTGTGCAGCCGGTTCTGGAACGGACCTGTAGCAATCCCAGCAGCTGCCATGGGCGGGCCGATCGGCCCCTGTCTATCTACGCCCGGCGCGCCTACCGCGCCGATCCGGCAGCTGTCTTTACGGACCCGCCCCTCACCGAGCAAGAGCTCGAGGCCAATTACGATCGGGTGCGTGGTTTCGCCGTAGACATCGGGTCTGGCCCTGAGCTGCTCAGCAAGCCGCTGAGCGAGGGTGCGGGCGGAGCGCGCCACGAAGGTGGCGACGTGTTTCTTTCTAGCGACGAACGAGAGTACAGGGTGATTGAAGCCTGGATTGCAGGAGAGGCAGAATGACACGCTGGCTAACAGTTGCGCTTGGCGCCCTCTGCGTCGTGGGCCTTCTGGCCTGCGACGGAGACGATCCGAAGGACGAGCCACCGGTTCCAGTCGAGAACTTCGACCTATCGGTGGGGACCTTCGAGGAGGAGGCCTTTCGGCCCCTTTCGGCGAGTGATGTGGTCGAGATCGTGGTGGGCTTTCAGGGGCTCATTTTTGTCGATTTGGCCCTGCATGCGGATCAAGACCTGCCCCAATGGTGGCAGGCAGAAACACAGGTGACTTTTCTCGACTCACCGGACCTGTCCTACTCGTTTCGTAGCAATCGGATCGAATTCGAATCTGAGAACGGTGGCGTCCTAAATCGGGCGTTTCGTGTGCCCTTCGGCCAGGATATCGGCCTCCTCGACGGAGAGCGGATCGAGCTCGACGTCACGATACGAGCGACCGGATGGGAGGGTAACGGGAGCGCACGCTTCCTAATCGAAGACAATGAGGAGTGCACCGAGGACCCCGAGGGCGACCTGATTTGCGAGGAAGACCTGTGAACCTGGCCAAGGCTACATTGACGTGCACGTTGCTCACAGCCCTGTTGTGTATTGGCTGTCCCGGGGACGATGTGCCCCTGGACACGTTCACGCCGACCGACCTTGTCCCGCCTCCCAATCGCATCGAAGAACTGACCTTCTTGGCGGAGGCCCAGCCCCATCGTGAGCACCCGAGAGCGATCGCTGTGTCCGAGGCGCACGACCTACTATTCATCGCCCTCGAGGGGACGGTCAGCGAGCCGGGCAACGAGATAATCGCAATGGATTTGGTGACCCGTCAGGTGGTCCAACGGTACACGGTGGGAAGCAGACCATCTGCAGTGGCGGTGCATCCTGGTGATCGCTATGTAGTGGTTGGCAACCGGTTCTCGAACTATCTCTCGGTCATCGACCTTGCTCAGGGCGGCGTCGCACACCTTTCGATGGACTACTACGTCACGGACTTGGCATTCAGCCCCGATGGCGACTGGTTGTACGTCACGAACCGTTGGCGCGACTCGCTCCAGCGCTGGCAGGTAGACGTCGCGGACGGATTCGAGCTCGAATCTGCCAACCCGGCTGGCTACCCGGCGGGAGTTCCTGCTGGGACGAATCCAGACGACGTGCTGGTTTCGCCCGATGGCCAAACTCTGTGGGTCTCGGCTGAGACCGGAATGAGCGTGACCGTCATTGAAGCGGTCGACATGACTGTGAGGGGTCGAATCGAGCCCGGCTCCCCGCCCAACGGCATCGCCCTAGTAGGCGAAACCCTTGTGATGGCGACCACGTCGGCCAGCACGCACCATCCCGCGCTCGAGGGCCCTGACACCGACGGCGACGGAGAACCGGGCGATGGCACCCCCAACCAGGGGTTTCAGGATCTGCAGAACGAGTTAGCGGTGTTTGATGTCGTAGGGTTGGCGGCCATTGAGCGCGTGACCTCGGACACCATCTGTTGTTTTGACTTCCGCGACGTACCGCCCGACGACGAAGAGCTGGGAGCGCTACTACCCAGTGAAGACCGATGGGTTGTGGGTGGTGCACTACCTGAGGCAGTCATCGCGTTGCCTTCGCAGGATGAAGACGCGCTAGCGGTACTCTACTCTGGTTCGAATCAGATCCAACGCTTCGTCCTGACAGACTCCGGCAGACCAGAGCCGGGTCCCATTGCGTCGACAGGCTTTCACCCAGTGACATTGGCACTACACACTGGCCGTGGAGAGCTGTACGTAGCGAACCGGTTGGGCGAGAGCGTAACCGTTTTGGCGCTGGACTCCTTCGAGGTCGTTGATACGGTCGTGGTCGGTGACGTTGGGGGTGGGGCGTTCCCGGCCACGGACGCCGAAATCGGCGAGTTCTTTTACTTCAGCGGCGCCCGCTTCGCCATCGACGGTGACCAAACCTGCAATCACTGCCACAGAGACCGTGGCAATATCGCAAAAGCCTTCAGCATGCCTTTGCTGAATGACGCTCGCGGGTCGCGAATGACGCCGGCTGCCAGAGGTCTTCTCGAAACGCGCCCTTGGTTCTTCGAGGGCGCGATGGATGAGAATAACTTCTTTCCTGTGATCAACGAGTTCGTCCGTGCAGAGAACTTCTGCTGCAACGACTACGAAGAAGACGAAGACTGCGCCTCGAACCCACCAGCTGGCTGCGCCGATCGGGGTGAGCCCCACAGCTTCCCCACTCGAGATGCCTTCTTTTTGGCCAGAGCAAGTGAAGTCCTGGGCCGGGAGCGCAGCTTTGGGGGCGTAATCGATACACGTCTCGACTATCTGGGCATGACTCGTCTGCTGGGCCTCTTTCTACTGCAGGATCCAGCGTTGCTTCCAAACCCCAACTCGGTTGACTCACAGGACGTGGCCAGGGGCCGGGCCCTGTTCAACTCACCCACTACTGGGTGTAGTGCATGCCATCCCGCTCCTGGTTTCGCTGTATCCTTCGAGTTCAATCCCAGCGACGTGCCCCTCCATTTTGGGCCCCTGATCACACCTAATCGAGATGAGTCCGGAACCAATCTCGACCTGGCCCATGACGGGTTCTTGGGTACGTTCCCTATGGCCGAACAAAGCGACGACAATGTCCACCTAAACGCACCGATGCTGGCCGGGATCTGGGACCGCGCCAGCCAGATGCTGCACGACGGCCGGGCTGCCAACCTCAGGGAGGCCCTTTGCACACCGGGCCATCCGGCTCTGTTACCGGGTGAGATCGGCTTTAACGAGCTCGACGGCATTCTCGACAGTCACGGTGGAACCAGCCACTTGACCTCGGGCGAGATGGCAGACCTGATCCGCTTCCTTCACACACTGTGATTCCCTCATAGCAGCCCGTGCACGTCTTCTTTTTTGCAGCTCGCCAGCTCGGCCGGTCACGATGAAGTGCTGTGCTGCTGTTCCTCGCTACAATAATGCGGTATCTCGGAGGTCGCAGTTGACGGAACCACCTCGTCGTGGCGGGCAATTCCCCTCCCGGGTGGCGGCAGCAGCAGGGCACCATTGTGATGTCTAATCGACTTCAGAACCGAGCTAGTAGAGAGTAATCGTTGATGCGCAGAGTTGTAATTGCCACCTTGTTGTTGCTCCTGGCTGTGAGTTGTGTCGAAGAAAGTGACGAACCTGTTCCATACCAGGTGGCGACCCAGAGCATCGTAAACGGAACACGTGACCCGCAAGCCGTAGACCTTACGGACGGTGAGATCCTGGCGATCGGCTGGCTCTTTTCGACCGGCGATGCCGGCAGCCCGTTCTGTACCGGGACGCTGGTCGACCCATGGGTGGTGGCCACCGCCTCTCACTGCACTTTCGGCAGGCGACCCACCAGTATCGGTTTCGGGATTGGGGTCGAACCCCGCAGCCCGGTAGCGACCTTCGAGGTCGACGAAATCTGGGAGCACCCAACGCTGGATGCCGCGCTTCTGGTGTTGGGAGAAGACGCGCTCGAAGCAGTGAGCGAGCTGGAAGTCATCGCGCCGAACTCCGACGCACTCGACAGCAGTGATATCGGTACTGCAGTCCAAGCTGGCGGCTACGGGCAGACCAGGGACGATTCGCGCACAGGGCGCTGGTTTGCAACAGTCTATATCAGCGCGATTCAGAGCAATCTCGTCGTGGTCGATGGACGAGGTGAGCAGGGCATTTGCTTTGGCGATTCCGGTGGACCCATTCTCGATGTGAACGAGGACGGTGACCCGATCCTGCTCGGTGTCGAATCCAACGGCGATGCGACCTGTGTCGACGAGGACCGGCTGACCCGCGTGGACCAGTTTTACGACTGGGCCGAACCCGTATTTGATGGGGGAATCCCCCTGGGCGCGTGTGGTGACCTCAGCGAACGGGGTCGTTGTGAGGGCGACATTCTAGTCTGGTGTCATAACGAGACCGTTCACAGTCAGAACTGCAGTGACGATGGGCTCACCTGCGGTTTTCATGAGCGAACTGGCCATGTTTGCGTGACCGATTCAGGGACAGACACAGATGACGAGCCGGATCCTACGACCGACCCCGACGACCCGAACGTGACGGAGTCAGAGCCAACCGCTGAACAGGACTCGACCGATCCAGAGAGCGGTTGCAGGCAGGCTCAGGACGGGGCGGCGAACTGGTTCTGGGTGGGTCTGATGGGCCTATTGCTGGCGGTTCGAAAACGAGCTTGAGGCCCCTCGTATTATGCTGGGCTGACTGCTGACGACTGTTGAGCGACCGGCGCTGGATTGACCACTGGCGCGGGCGGTGGGGCGAGTAGGTCGATTACTTCCCCCTTTGAGTCGAGTCCCCAAAGCCCCATTCGCGCCATGTCGGCATGTGACATTTCAATATCGAAGAGCAGGCGGGCTAACTCACTCGGTTTCGCGACAGCGGCTGTGTGATTGAGCAGCATCCGGGCTCGCACCCCAATATCGTTGCGCAGAACCAGCCCTTCTGGCCACTCGGACCGGTCGAGCACGACGAGGGTTTTTACGCCTGCGCGAGCATCTACCTTCTTCAGCTTGCGCTTGTGTAGTCGCTTGATGAGGATTTCATCCTCAGCGAGGAACTCGTCGCATATGGCCTGCAGGATTTCGGTCGGTGTGCCCGAGTCTTCCTTGCCCTCAAACCACTGTTCGGGCAACGTGAGCAAGTAATCCTGCACATCGAGCACCTTCGAGAGCTTCTTCTCGCCCTCTTGCAAACGGCGTGCTGCGATAAAGCGAAGGCCCTCTGGTGATACCAGCTGCAGACGGGCGAGTAGCTCGTCGTCTGGAACGGGCTCGGTGAGCCGAATGTCGGCGTACTCCGAGATAGACTGCACACCCAGGGCGAGAGCCGGGCCGTAGGCCAGTTGTGGTTTGGGGTGAAACCCAACCGAATAGACGAGACTGAGTCCCGCTCGACGGAAGATTCTAGGCAACATCCGCACCACGTCCAAGTGTCCTTGCAGAGCGACCTGACCGAGCTTGGTGTAGTGCAACCGGTAGGGGGCGTTTTCGCCCGGGTCGAATTCTCTTGGCGTCAGGCCTTTGCGGTAACGTTCGTAGGCCTGATCACGCTCCGTCGAATCGGTACTGCGCTCAGTGGGTTTCAACGCGCCCAGTGCACCGAGGTAGTCTTTGCGTTCTTGGCGCATGAGCGTCATGTCGCAGGCGACTCCGCAGTTGTAGCAAACGAGTTTTCTCTCGTCTTCGTCGGCATCCTGAAGGTTTGTGTGGTGAACCTTGGCTCCCACCGGCTTGCCGCAGGGTGGACTCAGCCGTCCGGCCACCGATCGTTGATACTCACGTCTCAGGAAACCATCTTCTAACCCGACGTCAATGTGGTCCCACGGGAGCCGGCCGTCGACGGGGAGTGTCGCGAGGAAGTCGTAGCGATTGACCCCCCACTTCTCTTCCCACTCGTTCAAGGCTTCCTGCCAGCACTCCCAGTTGAGATGCTCATCCCAGCCGTCGAAGCGGGCGCCCTTTCTCCAGGCCAACTCGATCAGGTCTGCCGCTCGGCGATCGCCGCGAGTCACGATACCCTCGAGGTGACTGACGCGCATGTCGTGCTTGCGGAACTTGAAGCCGTATTTGCGAGCCAACCGGAAGAGAATCTCCTGCTTGGCCATGATGTCGTCGATGGAATCCATCGCGCACCATTGGAACGGCGTGTGCGGTTTAGGAACGTGGCTCGACACCGATACCGTTACGTCGACATTTCGCTCGTAGCTTCGGCCAACTTGGAGAGCTTGTCGACCGAGCTCGGCGATTCCGACCACGTCCTCCTCCTGCTCGGTGGGCAGGCCGATCATGAAGTAGAGCTTCACGCGCTTCCAGCCGCGTTTGAAGACGCGATGGCAGGTCGTGAGGATGTCCTCCTCGTCGATGTTCTTGTTGACGACGTCACGCATCCGCTGCGTACCGGCCTCGGGAGCGAAGGTCAGTCCAGTGGCTCGCACACTGCTCATCTCGTCGAGCAGGTCCTCGTCAAGACCGTAGGCTCGGAGACTCGACACGCTGAGTGAGACCTTTCTGGGTCTCAGCTTAGACATGACGCGCTTGATGAGTGGCGAGACGCAAGAATAATCGGCGGTCGACAGACTCGTGAGACTGGCTTCGTCGTAGCCCCCTTTTTCGACAGCGGCGACGATCGAATCGACGATTTGATCCGGGTCGCGTTCGCGAACCGGTCGGTAGATCATTCCCGCCTGGCAAAAGCGGCACCCTTCGGTACATCCGCGCGCTATCTCGATGCTGACTCGATCGAAAATCGCCTCTGCCACCGGCTCTGGCGAGTCAGACGGGAAGGGGTACGCGTTCAGATCGTCGATGTACGTGCGAGTCACGACGGCAGGAACACCTGGAACGGTGGGGCGGTCGACAACCAACAGTCCTGAGCGCTCGTCGATAGTGGTCTCGTAGAGCGCCGGAACGTAGACACCTGGCATCTTCGAGAGGGCGATCAATCGGTCCTGCCGACTCGCTTTTGCGTCTCTTAGTTTCGCAATCTCTCGCAAAATATCGGGCAACACCGCCTCTGCGTCGCCGATCAAAAAGGCATCGAAGAAGGGTGCGACCGGCTCTGGATGGGTCGCGGTCGGTCCACCACCGATAATCAGAGGGTGGTCGAGGGTGCGCTGCTCACCTCGCAGCGGGATTCCGCAGAGATCGAGCATAGTGAGGACGTTGGTGAACGTCATCTCATACTGGAGGCTGAACCCGACCACGTCGAAATCCATCAAGGAACGGGACGTCTCCAAGGATAGAACCGGAAGCTTGCGATTGCGCAGCTCCTCCTCCATGTCGGGCCAAGGTGTGTAGGCCCGCTCGAGCGCGAGGTCCGGTTCTTTGTTGATGATCGAGTAGAGGATTCGGGTCCCGAGATGGCTCATTCCGATGTCGTACACATCGGGAAAGGCAAGACACATCCGGGCCGCCGCTTCGGGCTTCACAATCGAGTTGTACTCGCCGCCGACGTAGCGTGCCGGCTTCTCGACACCGTGCAGGAAGTCGACGTATGGGTGTTGTTCGTTCAACGTGAGCATGTTCATTCAAACCAGTTATCGGAGGTCCACCAACGATGGCCTTAGGTCGCTGCTCGTTGACCCCTCCGGTTCATTTTCACCAAGTCGACGGAGTCTCGCTAACTCCGTCTGGGCAGGGGCGCACAACCTACACGGCCGCACCGGGGGGCTCAACAGAAAATTGATCCAAATGCGACCGTTGGGCGCTACTGGTTCCGATCAGGCGCTACAGCCCACTAGTTCAGATCGACTTCGAGCGAATTGAAGAAGCGATTGGCGATCGGACCATCCACCATTTCTGATGCGGGTGCCGTCACCGCGAGCACGATGATCTCGTCTCCAAACTGGAGGAGGCGAATCTTCCCGGCGTAGGGAAGGCCGTCCATGGGCAGGGTGAACGAGGCTTCCAGACCGAGACCTTCGCCGTATTCTATCGCGGACATATTGGACAATGTGCCATTGAGCTCCATCGCCGCTCCGGCCACGATGGCTTCCCGGAGCTGTTCTGGAGACACGTTGAGGTCCATTCCGGGTGGAATGCCAAGATAGATCATCTCGTAGTCGACCGTGTCACCGTGGGCCAAGTACACCGCGGTCTCGACAGGACCAAAACCGCGATCCTGCATCTCGATGTCTCGATGGGTGCGCGGAAGTTCGACCGAGAATGTGCCATGTGCCGTGTCGACCACGAATCGCGGTGGGCCGAATGCGTCGGGACCGAATACGCCTGCCGCGACCAAACAACACAGGGCTCCGAGCAGGCAGAACATACGAACTGAGTTGGTTGCCCGTTTTTCGCCGTCATTGAGCCACTTCTTTTGCACAGGCAGTCCGCAGGCCGAACATTTTTGCACCAGCCCGAACGACAGACCTAGCAGGCCCACGCCTCCGATAGCGGCTGCGGCAACACCCGCAGCCAAGGGACCGAACTGCAGCCAGGCCAGCACGGTGCCCACCGCGACCAGAATCCCAACCACCGCCAAAAAGAAGGACTGGTCGAGTATCGAAGCGCGCGTCCGGCCAGCACACTGAACACAGTGCCTCCCCGTAGCGTGACTCCATCCGCATTGACCGCAGAACCGGTCCTTAACGCCGATACCGTGTCCGCAGCCATTGCAGATCCTGGATGCAAGCCCAGGTTCTACGACGTTTGGCCGTTGATCGTACGATGGTGTGAATCTCTCCGGCTTGGGCGAAGCCGAGAATGGCGCCTGCTCCGCCCCCACAGCGCTGGAAAAACCCTCCGAAAAGGTCGGGCTAGTAGTAAGCGGCTCGTCCTCCACCGACGGCAAACCGCCTTCCGGGGCTGGGGTATACGTGCGGGCTCGGCCCGATCCTTCACCAACGATGCGAACGACCGCTCCCGCCGACAGTAGGGCGGTTAGGTACTCTTCAGCTTCGCTGTATTCGCAGTTGGACTTCACCACCACTGGCAGCTGTCGCACGAGTTTGCTCACCTGCTCTTGGCTAACGCCAAATGACTCTGAGATCGCCAGAATCGTGGGTGTGGGATCTCCCTGGGCAAACCCAGCGAGTTCGATTGAAAATTGCTCCCCTGACATAGGCTTCGTCTCCTCGTGACGTAATGTCTGGGGCAGAAATTGCTACTTGTGTGCCAGCCGATCCGGTGAACAAATCACCAGCAATGTCAGCAAGTTAACCAACCAACAACAAAAGAACCCATCCCCACCGGGTATTCTGCAGGGGCAAAACGCATAGATCGCGGCGTCTGCTGGACTGCCTCTGCTACGACGGAGTTAATGGCCCCTCTTTGTCCCTCGAAGCAGGGGCTGGGGGATTGCCTGTCCCGAACCGCGTGGTGGGTTGGGGTCGTCGTGGTGTTTAGGGATATAGCAGCGACATCGACCAGCCGCCCTCTTCTTGCACGAACAGTCGCCTCTGGTGAAGGCGGAACGGACGCTGCTCCCAGAACTCGATTCGTTGGGGAATCAAACGGAAACCCGTCCACCACTCCGGTCGCGGAATATCACCTAAACCCAACTTAGCTGTATATTTAGCCACCCCGGCTTCCAAGGACAAACGTCCTGGCAAGACCAGAGATTGTATGCTAGCCTAGGCGCCGATTTGACTCGCTCGAGGCCTAGTCGCGAAGTATGCATCGGCTTCTGTGTTTGAGATCGGCTCCACGGGACCTGAGATCCGGACCTGTCGGGTCAGCGTCTTCCAGTGGAAACACAGCGAAGCGACCGGATTCTCCGACAGCTCAGCTGCTTTTTGACTAACTAAGTTGGTGTAGATCACGAACCCGGAAGCGTCGTACTGTTTCAGGAGGACCATCCGCACCGACGGGATTCCGTTCGCATCTGCAGTGGCTAACGCGCAGGCTTCCGGGAGATCGGATTCGGCTCCCTTGGCGTCGTCGAACCACTTTTCGAACTCGTCTATGGGGTTCTTCATCAACATCACCCGCAGCAGCATCCTCTCAAAGAGGCGCCACGGTACTAACCAAACCCGCGGTGGTTCTCAAGCGAGTAGTGCGAGGGGCGTAGGCGATTAGCCTGGCATGTCGAACCCCAGGTCGGGTTGTGGTGCTCGTAGCCCGCTGGCACGGGGAGCCCTCAGCTCTGCAGATAGACCCGGCCGGCATCGCCGTCGACCGTAACCAAATCCCCAGTCTTGATGAAGCTGGTGGCTTCTTTGGTATTGACGACCGCGGCGACCCCATACTCCCTCGCAACCACTGCGGCGTGGGATAGGGGTCCACCCATGTCCGTCACAACCCCGCTGGCCACCAAGAAGAGTGGGGTCCAGCCAACGTCGGTAAATGGGGCGATCAGTACCTCGCCGGGGTGAAGGTGAGCCTCGGCGGTCAGGTCTCGAATCACTCTCGCCCTGCCGGTCACTCGACCTGGCGCGGCGGGTAGCCCCTCTAAGAACGGTGTATCGGCTGGAATCAGGTGTTCTTCTTCGGGTATCGGATCGTTGGCGTCGAGAACAAAGGTGTCAGGCGGGTCGGCGGATTCGCTGAAGGCAACGAACTCTGCCCGTCGAGTGGCGATCGTGAGTGCCATTTCGTTCGTGCCCGTGCCGTGCTCCAGATATTGTTCGACCTCGGTCCTTGTCAGGAAGAACACATCCTCCGCTTCAGCTAGAGCCCGTTGGCCTACCAGCCGTTTACCCACCTCCAAAAAGAAGCGACGGTACATTCCGAGTGTGTCGGTTACGCAGGCTCGAGTCCCCTCCCTGAGGCGCGCGTTCTCTTGAGTGCGCCCCAAGATCCAGCGGAATGCGAGTCCGAATCCGGGTCGAAAATACTGCCGGATCAGCTCGGTGTTTTCGTGGCGTGTGGCCGCCTGCCGGTCGGCCAAATCGGCACTTGGCGGCAGGTAGGGCGCTTCGAGGTGGCTGCGAATGACGTCGATTAGAAAGGACGGCGTTTCGGCCCAACGAGGCGTTGCCAACTCGGCTTCACCGGCTCCCCGGTGGCCATATTTCAGCAAGAACTCCCTGAGAAGCTGCTGTAGCTCCCGCCCAGCCGCCGCCGCGTAGGCGGGGGGCCGCAATTTATGGGGGGGGGGGGGGGGGGACCATATGT
>CAZDBH010000072.1:18335-23148 GCA_964503485.1 uncultured Bradymonadales bacterium
GAACCGGCCGAGCGGCGCCGGCTGCTGGGTTTTGGGGAGGTGGGCGAACATACTGTGAAGGGTCGGGTGCTCTTTCGTGAAGCGCGCCATCTCCATCAGCTCGAGGCCGGGGTTGGCGCTGGCCAGACCTTTGAGGCCGGTGAAGAGGTGGTGTTCTTTTGCGGCAGCCTGGTCCCCTCCCCAGCGTCGCAGCAGTTGCTGCGTCACCAGGTAGCTTCCCAAGAAGTTGGAGCCGCACGTCAACATTACAATCCCGGTCTTGTCGAACTTGGCGTCCAGTTCGTGCAGCAACTCGTGCAGTTCGGGGTAGCTCATGGCAGTGAGGTCCATGAGTCGAAACCGGTCGAGATAGCGTCGGAACTTTTTCTCCCAACGCCGCGCCCGCCAGGGCGTCGACAACTGGGAAACAGCCATTCGAGACATCGTGATGGGTAGCTTCGCGAGAAAACCGACCTTTGAGCGCCGTTCGTAGCCCCACTTTTCGACTTCCTCTGCCTCCCCTGCCCCAGCGACTTTCAGCAGACTCGCGATCTTGAAGAAGGGGACCTGACTGAAGACTGAAGCGAACTCGGATAGGTTCAGATAGATACGCCCCCTGAAACTCGAAACCAGCTCGTATTCCTTCGGCACGGAGAGGCCAAGGGCACCGAATGCATTCTCGAAACCCCGGCGACTGAACGATCGGATTATCGACCAGGTCATCGGCGTCGCTACGCCGGGTAGCGCCTCCCCGACGTTTGCATTCGTCCACACAGTTGGCCCACGCGTGCCTCCCTGACGGCGTCCGGCGGTAATGGGACGACTCTGAAGGAAGGCCAGACCCTTATCGTCAATGGCCCACTCAACATCCTGGGGCTGCCCGAATGTCTGGTTGAGTCGATCAGCCGCCTCTATGAGGCCTTCGAGGTCGGACTTAGATAGAAGGTCAAGCGACGGGCTCGTCTCGCCGATCTGAAGCACTTCGCGAGTCGGAGCGTGGATATAGATCGTCTCGCTGGAACGGCCCTCTACGACCGCGTCACCGAGACCTGCGGAGACCGAAATCACGAGACGCTGTGAGTCGCCGCTAACTGGGTCGGCCGTAAACATCACGCCGGCGACTCGAGGCTGAATCATTCGTTGCACGACCACGCCGACCAATGGCGGTCGATCATCTAGGCTTACTCGACCGCGATAAAGCAGGTTCGCTCTGTTGAAAAAGCTGGCCCAAACCTCGCGCACGGCAGTGATGACTTCGTCGGTACCAGCGACGTTCAAAAGGGTATCGAGCTGCCCAGCGAAGCTCAGGCGCTCACCGTCTTCGCTCGTCGCGCTCGATCGGACGGCGACAGGCGAACCGTTGAAGACCTGTTCGTGGTGGGCGCGGAGCGTCTTTTCGATTTCTGGTGGAAGTTCAATGTTACGTACTGCGGACGCCATTTTTTCTGGCGACTTGAGCGTAATCAGTGCTCGACGCAGCGTGTCTTCGTAAACCTTGGTCGTCAGACTGTAGGAGTCAGGTACCCGAAAACCAGCCCGGATTAGTCGGCTGATTCCTGCTGCCTTACCACCCACGTGGCGTTCGGCGGTGTCGGTTTCCGGAGTTGTTGCGTTTAGAGGGACTACCCACATAAAACGTTCCTTTGCGCCGGGATACCGGCGAGTTGGTCGGCAATATACTGAGGCTATGGCAACTGTCCAGGACAACCTAGATGCGCTTACCGATGAGCTGATTGCGGCGATCGCGTCCACAGGCCCTTCGAGTATCTGGAGTGACCAGTACTTCCTCGAATGGGCCTCTCGGATTTCGGCACTGCAGGGATGCAATGGCGCCGCGATTCAGAGTCTCGTCGATCTAACCCCGGTTACGACCGATACGTTCCGTTATTCTCAGGTTGGCGCACGGTCTGAACAGAACGAACCGGAGGTTGTATTCCGAACGAGCGGAACCACGGCCGGTTTGCGCGGTGAGCACGCTCTGAGTCGTACGGATGTCTATGAGGCGAGTGCCTTGGGAGCCGCCGACAGGCTTCTGCTTTCGGGCTTCGAGGGCGGACACCTCATCTCGTTGGTCTCGACAAAGGCCGACGCGCCGCATTCCTCCCTTGCCTATATGATCGACCTGTTTGCCAGAGAGCGATTTGCCGGGTCGGTAACCTGGGGCGTGGGCGGCGATGGTCTGGAGTTGAGCCTGATTACGCAGACCCTATTCGACGTATCGCGCGCTGGGACACCAACCCTTGTATTCGCGACGAGTCTGGCGGCCCACGCCCTGCTCGAATCTCGCATTCACATGGCCTTGCCGGAGGGGAGCCTGTTCATCACCACGGGTGGAGCCAAAGGACAGTCCGCGAAAATGACGGTTCGGGACATCGATACGCGGCTCTCCGATCGCTTCAGCGCACCGGTGGGCTCTGAATACGGAATGACGGAGCTCCTCAGCCAGGCCTATCGCGTCGATGGCGACTGGTTCGTCCTTCCTCCTTGGTGCCGCGTTGCCGCCTTTGATCCCGCGACCGGCAATCCGTGTAACGCCGGTGAGGTGGGTCTCTTGCGCTTTGTCGATCTGGCCAACACCCAGTCGTCGATTGCTGTTCAGACAGCCGATCGGGGGATCGTAGACAATTGGAGTCGATTTCAATTGCTCGGACGCGCTCCGGGAGCACGCATTCGGGGCTGCAGCCTCACTTTCGAAGAATTGGGTTCCGACTTGGGAGGGACCGGTGAAGGCTGATTCGCAGCATACGATCGCCGCTATTCAGACCGCTGCCGACCGGCTTCGGAGCGAGGTATCAAGCGCTGCTTGGATACAACATGCGGCTCGCGAGAGCTTGCTGCATCCGGATTCACTCAGAGTCTGGCTGGACAAATGGTTGGGCAGTATCGCTCCCGACGGCATGGCGCATCTCGTCGCTACGGCCACTCGGAACTTGGGGGGGCGGGTCACTACACTGGCCCCCGGAAATGTCCCGATCGTCGCCGCTGAGTGCATCGTCGTTGGTCTACTGGCCGGCGTTCACCATCGAGTCGCCCTGTCGACTCGAGCCTCTAGTGTCGCAACCCGGTTCTTGAGCCTCTTGAGTGAGAATGAACCTGAGCTTGCAGAACGGGTCGAGCTCCGCCGGTGGAGGGAGCTGGGCGATTCGGAACGCCAGAGCTGGCTTTCGGCGCCGCGGATCGTGGTTTACGGCTCGGCCGATACGGTCGAGTGGGTTGCAGCGCGCGCTTCGTCGACCTCGGCGCTGGTCCCTCACGGCCCGAGTCTTGCGGTCGGGATCGCGGCAAGCACGCAGAACACCGATTGGATTCGAGCGTTTGCCAACGATGTTTCGACCTACGACCAACGGGGCTGTCGGTCTCCCCATGTGCTTCTTGTCACTGGATCTCAGCACGTTCCGAATCATGTTCTCAAGGGCCTTTCTGCGGCGTTTTCGGCGATCGACGTGGAGGCACCCAGGGGGCCAACCTCTGAGGCCGAGACCGCCTCACTCTTCCTCGACGATCTCACCAGCCAGGTACTTGGCAGCGTACTGCGGGGTGATGGCTGGCGAATCACCATCGAGGAATCACCAAAGGCGCTGCGGGCGTCGCCGTTGGGCAGAACGATTCGGGTGGTTCCCGTGCCCGCCGTCGATCAGATTCCGGTCCTTCTCGAAACCCTACCGGCCCCGGTTGGCTTGGTTGTGACACCCAATGGAGAATTGCCGAACGGACTGCAGCTGGCTTCTGGAGTGGAGGTCGGCCCAATGGGTTCCGCACAAAAGCCCCCATTCGAGCGGCTGCATGATGGTCGGCATCGGCTGGACGAACTCCTGATGGCGTAGGCGGCCTGGTTTGCAACGTTGTGGTTGCCCGAAACCGTCTCTTCTGTAATATCTGCGCGACTGAAGGAAGGGAGAAAAATGCGTTATCAACGCTTATTGCTATTCATTGGACTACTTTCGTGCCTACTGATGCCTCTCACCGCAACTGCGCGTGGGGCCTGGAGTATCGATCGTCAGTATCAATTCCCCAACCCAGATGGTGTGCAGATCGTGTCGCCGTTCGTCGATGGCGACGGCAACCCGTGGGTGCTGGGATTCCATCAAGAGAACCAAGAGTGCCAACTCTTCGGACCATTCAACCAAGACAATCCACCCGTTACCACCTGGCGCGTCGTAGACGATGAGGGAGACGAGCAGCCCTCGGTCTGTATCTCCGTCGAACCCGGGAGTGAAGATGGCTTCCTGGTGCGGGGCTACATCCCGCCGGCACCGTTCACCGAAGACCCCCCGCAGGGGTTCTTGGTTGCGCTGGACGGTCAGTTCGAGACCAGATGGACGATCTTCGACGAACCTCACACCGACCTGGGCGTTTATGGGGGGCCACTCGCGAATGTAGCCTACAGTCCCGAGCGAAACCGAGTCCTGTCGTGGTTCCTCGGTGTGGTCAACCTCGGTGCCCAGAGTGTCACCCAGTTGCACGCGATGGCCATCGCGGACAACACCGGACTCGTGCGCCGAGTCGTCACCTCGTTTGGGCGAGCCTCGACGGGCAGCCTACAGGGCATGTTGGTCATTCCGGATGACGGCCGTTTTCTGATTGCCGTTCACGACAACGGCACCACCTTGTTGGTGTACGACGGCTTGGAGACCATCGATGAGTATGGCGGGGGCGGACAGATCGACTGGGGCGAGGAATCGATCGCCTACATTCAGTTCAACGAGGAGGGGGACCTCTTCATCGTTCATTTCCCAAGACTCGATTTCAGTGGCGTCTTGACCTACCTGACACGGGTCTCCAACGACGGCGAATCTCAGTACTATGACATCGACTTGGAGAAGACGATCGAGAT
>CAZDBH010000073.1:0-23035 GCA_964503485.1 uncultured Bradymonadales bacterium
GATGGAAACATCAGAAACAGACGGTGAGCCGGTAAGGAGGAACGCGCCTCCGTTGTCACTTCTTGAGTTGTGGTTGTCTCGCAACACCGTCCCAGAGAGGGTTACCTCTGCCTCTTGGCTCGCGCTTAGCCAGATGCCGCTGGCGGAAGCGGCCGCATTATCATCGATCGTGCTGTCGACGATCTCAAGTTGGAGATCGCCCGCACTGGCGTTGAGATAGAGCGCGCCACCGGTTTCAGTCGCCTCATTGCCCGATAACGTCGTGCCGCTGATCCTCAGCGTGAAGTCGCCGTCGGTCACTCGAGCGTAGAGACCGGCACCGTCGCCAGTCGTTTGGTTTCCGTCGATTGTGCACCCGGTCAATGTAAGAACGGTCCCGGCGGTATCCACATCGGCGTAGATTCCGGCACCGTCGAGGGTCGTTCCCGCACCGGTAATCGACACGTCGTCGAGGGTGAGGTCGGTACTTCGTGAATAGAGGACGCTACCGCTGGCTGCGGCATCCAACGTGAGCGTAGTAATGATACCCTTCGCTCCGTCGAGGACGTCGAGCAAACGTTCCTCGCCGTCTGGCGACTGGATCACGGTCCCTTCTCGGCTGGCTCCGATCAACAGAATCTCGGAATTGGTAGAGAGGGTTTCCCCGAGGAGGTAGCTGCCGTCTGGAACATAGATTGTGCCATGGCCTCCACTACTCTCGGCTTCTTCAATCGCTGCCCGAATCGAGCACTCGTCGCTACTCGTGATACAGGCGCCATCCTCTTCGTCTTCATCGTATTCATCGGCGGTGGTCGTGACCACGAAGCAGGTGGTGTCGGTGAGGCCGTCGTCGATATCGCCGCTGCAACTATTGTCGATACCATCGCAGACTTCTTCAACTCCGCGCTCAGGTACCAAGGTATGGGCGCACTGTGCCACCTGTGGCATTTCGCACACATAACACCAGACCTCTTCGTCGGGGTCATTATCGTTCCATGTACCATCCGAATTTAGATGAGCGGCATTCTCCCGTGTCCCGCCGTTCGGCTCCCCACCGGCGGCGTTCCAGTTTGTGTAGGTCGCTTCGGTGCCATCTTCCCAACGCCAAACTCCTTCATCTTCCAGGTCGGTCAGGCCAATGTAGGCCTGAACATCGCCGCAAGCCTGCGTGCTGATCGACCGGACCGCCGTATTGTCCTCCTCATCCGCAATGATCGCGAGGACGCCACCATCGGCCTCGCAGGCTGCCTGGGCGTCGTACCAGGTAATCAGCCCCTTGGTCGCCATGTAGCAGCCGTCGCCACCGGCGGTTGCGTCGACTGAGCATACGGCTTGGCAGGTGTCGGAGGTGCAAAAGTCGGTATCGGCGCAGTCATAGTCGTCTGTGTAACAACCTCTCGCTTCAGAGCAGAAGTCGTCAGTGCAGGGGTCTTGGTCGTCGCAGTTCAGGGTGTCACAGTCGTGGAGCGTACACAGATCGCCTTTCCAATCGTCGTCGCAGTCGCATTCGTAGCCGTTGACCAGATCGACGCAATCGCCGTTGTCACATGAGTTGCCCGGGCAATCGTCGATGTTGTTGTCGCATAGATCACCATTCCATCCCGTCGCACAGTCGCACTCGTAGCCGTCGACTAGGTCGACACAATCGCCGTTGTCACACGAGTTGCCCGGGCAGTCGTCGATATTGTTGTCGCACAGGTCCCCGTCCCAACCGGTCTGGCAGTCACATGTGAAACCGGTGTCACTGAGTTCGCAAGTACCCCCATTTTCGCAGGGGTTCGACGAGCAGGCGTTTCCGGTGTCGGGATCTACGACATCGTTGGCGTCAGGGTCGTCTGCGTCTGCCTCGTCCCCGTCCGAATCCTGCATATCGGGGTCGGCGTCCTCGGCCGCATCTGACTGGGAGTCTTCTTCGGGGTCGACGTCCTCGGCCGCATCTGACTGGGAATCCTCTTCGACGAGGTCTTCTTCTGCATCGCTCTCGGAGTCCTCCAGTGTGTCTGCCTGGGAGTCCTCTTCTGCATCGGCCTCGGAGTCCACCTCAGCGTCCTCGACCGTATCCGTCTCACCGATGTCGCCCTCACCGTCTTGCTGCACGTCAGCCTCATCGGAGGCGTCTGGGTCGGACTGTGCGTCCGCCTGGCTCGTGTCTTGCTGGCCGGCGTCCGCTTGGTTTGAGTTGTCGTTGGACGAGCCATCACTGCTACAAGCTGGAATCGCGGCCAACAGGAAAGCGAAGAAGATAGCTCTGAATGGAAGAACAAGTTGAGAACGCGGTATGGGTTCGCTCATGTCGACTCACTGTGGTTTTTAACGTGTAGTCCCGTATAGGCGCTGGTAGGAGCCATCCTACGACAGATTCCCGTCGCTGTAATCAGGTCTGGCAGTTCGCGGGCTTGCTCGCTTGAACCAGGCTGCACTTGACACTAAACCGTGCTGAACGGACTGTGGTTCCTCATCTCGATCCCTATCAGTGGAGAGACTGTGTCATTGGTCCGAATACTCTCGATATGTCTCGTTTGCTTTGCGCTCGCGCCGAGCATCGCGTCGGCTCAGGTACTGACCGAGCGAACAGTTCAGATTGGCGAGTTGGTCGAGGGTGCTCTCGAGGAGTCGGACGGCATAGGCCCTCATGATGACCGCCGTGCCGACCGTTTTCTGTTTCAAGCTACGGCCGGACAGCGAATCGAGATTATCGCACGCTCCGATGACTTCGACACCTATCTCACGCTCGAGGACACGTCCGGTCTGGTGGTCGAAGAAGACGATGATGGTGGCGGCGAACTGAACTCCCGAATCACCTGGACGGTCTCGCTTGACGGCCAATACGGTGCCTTGGTCTCGTCTTACGACGAGGGCCTGGGAGACTACGAGGTGATGGTTCGCATTCTTAACGTGCAACCGATCGCCTACTCCCCGCTGCGGTTCGGCAGGTCAGCTCGAGGAGAGCTGACCGATAGCGACGGCGTGCGGTCAGACGACCGCTACGTCGACGGATTCGATTTTGAGGGCGAAGCTGGAGCCCGAATCGAAGTATCTCTAGCGAGCGATGACTTCGATCCCTATCTCATTCTTCTGGCGCCCACCGGCGAGGTGCTCGCCGAGAACGACGACTCGGGTTCGGACGACGACGATAGTCAGGTGGCCGTTCGGCTGCCGTCGAACGGTGTCTACCGCGTGCTCGTCACCAGCTATATCACGGGTGAGGGAGCCTATCGCGTGAGGTTGGATCGGCGACTTCCCGCCCCCATCCGAAATCGGCCGATCGAGTTTGGCGAGTCCGTCAATGGCGAGTTTAGCGAATCAGACGGCACCTGGGCGGTTCGCGGAACCTACGCCGACGGATACGTATTCGAAGGTGAATCGGGTCAAACCGTCGAGGTCACCCTCTCGAGCCGCGACCTAGACAGCTATTTGGTGGTGTTGGGACCCGAGGGCGACATCATCGGTGAAAACGATGACTATGGTTCATTGCTGGACAGCCGACTGACGGTTCGCTTGCCGAGCGCGGGCAGCTACAGGGCGATTGCCACCACCTATAGCCTGGCTCGAGGTGACTACGAACTCACCTTGGCGGCCCGCTCCCCGGAGTTGGTCGAAGCCGACGTGCTGAACTACGGGACAACCACTGAAGGGGCCCTCGGAGAGAGCGATCCCGAGCGCCAAACTGCCAGCGGAAGGGTGGATACCTATCGCCTCGAGGGCGCGGCCGGCGAGCGGGTCTTGGTCGCTATGCGCTCGGAGGTGGTAAACAGCCTTCTGTGGCTCGTTGGGCCCACCGGAGAAGTCTTGGCCCGCGACGACGACTCGGGCGGGGGACGTGACGCATTCTTGGAGCTTGTGCTGCCCTACTCGGGAACCTATTTGATCAGCGCAGCCTCGACTGGTGGCGAGTTTGGCCACTATGAGTTGACCTTGGAGTCGGGCGATGAGGTACTGGCTAGGCCCACGCCCGTCATCGAAGTTGGGGTTCCGTTGTCGGCGAACCTCGAACATGGCGACGACATTCAACCCGGCACCGGAGCCTACCGTGATCGCTATGTTCTTCAGGGACAGGCGGGTCAATCGCTGGAGATACGGCTCGACTCGCACGAAATCGACCCACTTCTGGTGCTGATTGGTCCCGCTGGAGAGGTCCTCGAGCGCGACGACGATTCCGGTGGCGGGCTGAACGCACGGATTCAGACTGTGCTCGATGAGTCCGGCCAGTATGTGCTCTACGCGACCAGCTATAGCCCGGCGACAGGGGTCTATTCCCTTCATGTCGAGGACTATCAGGCTGAGGCAGTTCAAGCTGTGCTCGTTGCCATGGACAGTCGAGTGGACGGTGAGCTCGAGCAGAGCGACGCCCGCAGCGCACGGTACGGTACCTTGGTCGACGCCTTCGACGTTGCTTGTCGACAAATGGAGACGATTACTGTGTCACTCACGTCTGCCGCTTTCGATTCCTACCTGATGATTATCGACCCGAATGGCGAGACCGTTGCTCAGGATGACGACTCGGGGACGGCGCTGGACGCCCGCGACACGCTCGAGTGTATGATGACCGGCACCTACAGGATACTCGTTACCTCGACCCACTACGGCACCGGAGCCTATCAGTTGTCGGTCAACCAGGGTGAGTTCCAACCGGCTGAGTCGCCGGTTTCGGAATAATGCGCTCAGTCACGCTAATAATTGCGTCTTCGCTCCTTTTTGCGGGTGGGTGTACCGGCCCTCAACGCGTAGGCGGACCGGGTTCCATGGGAGCCGGTGTCTATGTGACGCCACCCAGCCCGGATGGAGCTCAGGTGGCGCGACTTCGTGGGCGGCTGTCAGGTAAGGACGGGGTGCGCGACAATCGCTCCTATACCGACCTGCATTCATTCTGGGGTTCGGCCGGCGACGTAGTCGAGGTCCGAATGAACTCAGGCCCGTTGGATTGCTACTTGCTGCTCTACAACGCTCAGGGGCAGGTGGTCGCCGAGGATGACGACTCGGGAGGAAACCTCAACTCCTTGCTTCAAACAACGCTATCGGAGCCAGGTCTCTACATCGTCGTCGCGTCGTCCTATTCCCGCGATGAGGGGGAGTATGACCTGCGGGTGACCGTGAATTCGGGCTCGGTCCTCTATCCGTTGCTTCCAATACCCATCTCGATCGAACAGCAGTTCGACGAAGGAGACCCCTACTCGTCTGATTATTACGCCCCGTTTCGAACCTGGGCTATTGATCTGGCTTCCGGTCAAACGATCAATGTGGAAATGCGGTCATCCGACGTCGATAGTCTGTTGATTCTCTTCGACGAAGCGGGTACCCAGGTGGCGCTCGACGACGACTCGTTGGGCGCGCCCGACGCACTGCTGACCTACTCGGCGGCTCGTGCAGGGAGGTATTACTTGGTCGCCACCGCGCCCTACGTCTACGAGGACGCGGACTTTGAGCTTAGTGTGAGGTAACGGCATGGAGCCAACAATCCTCGTCTCGAACGATGACGGATGGGACGCACCTGGAATTCGAGCGCTTACTCGGGCACTGCGTTCCATCGGCAGAGTGATTGTGGTCGCTCCTCAGGGCCAGCGTTCGGCCGTCAGCCACTCGATCACGCTCCACAAGCCGCTCCGGCTGTGGGAGGAGCAACCCGACGTTTGGGTCTGCAGCGGGTCCCCGGTAGATTGCGTCTACCTCGGTTTCCACACCGTCTGCAAAGAGCACAAGCCGGACATCGTCGTCTCGGGTATCAACCGAGGCGCAAATCTGGGCAACGACGTGTTCTATTCGGGCACGGTCGCTGCTGCGATGGAGGGCCTATTGGTGGGTCTACCTGCCATTGCGGTCAGCCAGCACCTCGACACCAGCACCGAATTCTACGGTGCCGGTTTACACCCCGACGTCGACTACTCGGCGGCCGCCCAGCTCACGACCAGACTCGCAGTGCACGTTCTAGCACGCCGCGCCCCGCCCACGACACTGTTCAACATCAACGTGCCTCCCAACTACGATGTTTCGAGGGGGCTGCGAGTTGCCAAATTGGGACGCCGGCTCTACGACCAGGGTGCGATGGAGAGTCGCGACCCGCGCGGAAGAGCCTATTACTGGGTAGGCGGCTCTGAATCTGGCTTTGATCCGATCGAGGGCAGCGATTGTGTGCTCCTACACGAGGGTTTCGCCACGGTAACGCCCGTCAAGGCGGATATGACCGATACGGCCCTGCTGCAGCAGCTGGAAGACTGGCATTTGGAGAGTCCGCTGCCTGACTCTGAATAGGCCAACTCACAGGCCGGAAGCATAGGAAGATACACATGTCTGAAGAATTGGTTCACGAGATAAAGACGCTGATGCGAGATGTCCCCGACTTTCCGATCGAGGGTATCGTGTTCAAGGACATCACCCCCCTCCTTCAGAATGGCCCTACGCTGGTGCGAATGATCGATCACTTCAAGGCCCGCTACGCAGGCCGCGGGATCAAGACGATTGTTGGGATCGAGTCGCGCGGCGTTATTTTTTGAAGCCCCCAGGCCTATGCGCTCGGCATTGGGTTCAGTTTAGTGCGCAAGCCCGGCAAGCTGCCCTTCACGACCAAGTCGGTCGACTACGATCTCGAGTACGGGACCGACACCGTTCAGATGCACATCGACGCGGTCGGACCCGGTGACAAAGTCGTGATCATGGATGACCTGCTCGCCACCGGTGGGACCATGGCCGCCGCGGTGCAACTCGTCGAGGAACTCGGTGCCGATATCGTCGAGCTCGGTTTCGTCGTCGAACTCGGATTCCTTGATGGGCGAGCCAAGTTGAATCGACCGATTCACTCGCTCGTCACGTACTAAGCAGGCCTTCGGCCTGAGGCTTTAGGCTCTAGGCTTTAGAGTTCTCCGCACACCGACGGCCAAACTCTCGGCGTGGGGGTGATCCCCTGGCGCGGGGGGACGAGCGTAGCAGAGGAAGGCAGGTAAGCCCGAGGCCCTCACGAATCCCGCAAACCGACCACACAATCTCGAAGTGAGGCGTATCCCCGACGGGATCTGAGCCGAAAACCACTGATATTTCCACTACTTATCATTTTTCGACGCAACAAATCCCCCGAATCCCCGATTACCCCTTCGAGGCACAGACAAACCACATCTCGTGGCTGGGCCGAAGGATGAACTCGATTGGGGAAGTGACATGGCCCAATACAAACACCGTTCGATGGAGGGAGCTGACTACCGCCGCAATATGCAGGCTCGCCGGGAGGCGCGTCAAAGACTCAACCTGGAGGGAGAAGAATGGACGTCAGAATACGATGCGCCGCCCTGTTCATCGCGGCTCTAATTGTGCTTGCGAGCGCTTGCACGCGGGGGGCCGAGCTCCATATACCTACGACCACGAGCATCGTGTTCGGCCCAGTGGTATCGGAGCGCGCGGATCAAGTACGGTATGCCGAAGAGCCGTCGCGAGCCAACGAATTGAGGATGAGGGTGTTCGAGTGGACGCACAGAGTTTTGAACGACTACGGAACGTCCTGTGATTACCTCGGCATTTTCCTCCGTTCCTGGGCTCTACGCCCTGATCAGCGCTTCTGCCAATCCGAGTGGGATTTCGAGTCGGTGATTGAGGGCCTGGGCCGGATTCGGGCATCTCAGTGCGTCCGCACCCGGGAGAACTTCGAGAGTTTTGAACACCAGTTCTCGGAAGTGAACCCCACAGGTTGGGACACCGTGTATCAGTTCTACGTGGAAGAAGATGACCAGCTAGAGGCCTTCGAGGCGTTCATGACAGTGTCCGGCTTGCCCTCCGAGTGGGAACGCTCCACCGAGCACCTGCTGACGTTAACGATTGAGGACTACCTGAAACACAGTGATTGTCGAGACCATCAGGCCGTCGAGTACCACCGCTGGCGATTGGGGCTGTCGTGCACGGAGGGGCTGGACTACGAGCGACAGATCGAGGCGCGTTCCGAGGCCCGAGAACTTCTTGGGATGAGCGGCGATGAATGGCTTTCAGACTACCAGAGTCCGAGTTGCCTAAGTCGCTGACGGCCGAAGGCGAGGGGGCGGGATACCGAAGGCCTCGTCTCCAAGTCGTACTTCTATTGCCTTGGCACGACCCATCTCGATTCAACGCAAAGGCACAGAGACGCAGAGCGGCGGGAGCAATGGCCCAGCTGCCGTCCTGGTAACACCTTAGAACCTCCAGCTTCGCTCCGTTCGGCTACGCCTACCGGAGTCGGTCTGACGCGCTTCCAAGATCGTCAGCCTCCTGTGATGGGTTCGTTCTCTGGCCGATTACGGCCACTCCAACGCGCAAACCGACGGCCAAACTCTCGGCGTGGGGGGTGATCCCCGGAGCGCGGGACGAGCATAGCGGAGGAAGGCGGGAAAGCCCGAGGCCCCTCCCGAATCCCGCTGTCCGCAGAGCCTGTTCCGGATCCAAACTTGACCCAGATCCGGTTCCCGAGTACAAACGCTTTCAACCATTAGTTATTACCCGGGTTACACCAGTAGCCGAACACAAGAGGAGTTTGGGAAAAATGCGCAATCGGAACTTGAAAGCATGGTGGCTATGCGCGCTTTGTGCGTTGGTACTGTGTGCGACCGCATGTAGCGACGATGCTGACGACGACAACGACAACACCACCGATACCGGTACGACGGACACCGGTAACGAGGACACTGGTACCGATGACACCGTTTACAACGATATGGGCACCGAAGATACCGGTGACAACTACATGGCCACCGAAGATACCGGTGACAACGACATGGGTACCGAAGACACCGGTACTGAGGACGTGACGCCCGGTGAAGGCGCATGCACCAACGAGTCCGACGTCGCAATTCTCGAGGCGGAAGGATACAGCGAGGCCATGGGTGGTGCCGTTGCTTATGTCGCTCAAGGCTGCTTGCTCGGCGATTCCGAACTGGAATTGGCTGGTGGATGTCCGACGACTCCAGACAATTGTAACTGCCGAGAAGACCAAATCGATGACTGTGGCATCGACGAGTGTGTCGCCAACACGATCGAAGACTATGAGGACGGCGACGTCGCCGACGCCGATGTGAACACCGCTATCTTGGTTGTTCAGGCAACACCGGTCAGCCAGGAATGCATGGGCTGTTCCGCGGGCATCCCCGCTTGTATCGCTGCCAACATGACCGAGTGCGTGATCGGAGCCGGCTGCGCGGGCGAGCCTGACACCTGCGAATGCCGCACGTGCCAATGTGAGCAAGGATGCGTCGATCAGTACGTCGCTTGCTCGGGCCGCGACCCCTACATCGACGGCTGCCCCAGCCCGACCCCTGAGGTTGACGGCTGCACCGAGGACTAGACCCTGGTGAGTTGAAATCCAAAACCGGTCGCTAATTGGCGGCCGGTTTTTTTTTGCCTTCATCTGTGAGGTTGCCAATGCACCCGGAAATGACTACCGACGACATCGCCACCATGCGCAGAACGCTGTTGAAGATGGGCGGCGACGTGGCCGCTCGCCTCGAGCGACTTTTGGCTGGCGAGGAGGTCGACCTAAAAGAGTTCTCTGTATTCGGCGACCCTGATCCGAGTTGGCTGAAGATCGACAGTGTCAGGCACTACATGAAGTTCCTGGGAGAGGCCCGCAACCGGCTTGATACTGGGGAGTTTGGCAAATGCACCAACTGCGGTGAGTGGCTGCCGAGGCATGAGCTGATTGCGGCGCCGTGGGTGGATGAGCATTCTTTGCAGTCTGGTTTCTGCCGGTAGCGCGTTTCGCTGGTCCTGGGCCATTTGGACCGAGCTATGGCGCTATCTGGTGGTCCCCGAATGCGAAAGTGTCTTCTCCACCGACCTTGATCGAGTAAGATCCCACAGCGCCCCCACCTTCACCGCCAACCGCCACCGCGTGGCTCTCAAGACCGAACGTACCGCCTGAACTACCTGAGTGGTTTCCTTCGCCGCCGACAACCGCGCAATAGGCTCCGATAGCCGTATTGCTGCTTCCACCGGTCACCGAACTGTAGCTACCACTCGCCTCATTCGCATCCTCCACCGTGCTACCCCCACCGCCCGACACACTGCTGAAATCACCACTTGCGGTATTGTTGCGTCCAGCGGTAACTGACGACGATTCACCGCTGGCCGCGTTGTTCGACCCACCGCAGACTGCGGCGAAGGCTGCGCTGGCCTCATTGTTGTTTCCGCCCGAAACGACCGCGCCTCGAGCCAAGGTCTTGTTTTGGTAGCCCCCGGCGATCGACGAATAACGTGTTTGGTTGCCTTGGTCTCCACCCGTGCCGTCGTCGAGTTCACCGGCCAGATTACCGAACCCACCGAGCACCGAGCCTTCGTCGCCGAGTGATTGATTCTCGCGGCCGCCCGCGACCGTGGTGCGCTCGCCAGCTGCTATGTTTCCTCGACCGCCCAGTACCGATGAATATGGTCCACTGGCGGTGTTGCCATCCTCGGCGGCGTCGTCGCCACCACCCGATACCGAGCTGGCCTCGCCACTGGCGGTGTTGTTCCGGCCACCGGTGACGCCGGAGTAAATGCCGCTGACGGTGTTTTCATAACCGGCAGCCAAGCCGCTCACGTTGCTGACGGTATTGTGGCGGCCACCGATCAACCCGCCGAAGCTCGATACATTGTGACCCGGACCGATAACGACGTTGTGCGATCCGGTGATACCCGCCTCTCGGTCGTCGGCCTCGTCATATCCCACGATAAGGTTGCCCAGGCCGTTCACGTCGCCCGGCGTGCCCGTGGTGAGGGCGTCGGCCGCGTGGTAAGTCGTTCCGGTCGCGTGACCACTGCGAATGTGAAGGTTCACGCCGGTGAGGTAGAGTTGGTCGCCGGTTATCGACAGCGGATCAGTAACTTCTTCGACGTCTTCCACACGGCCAGTCAGCGCGCTAGCCGCGCCCTCAGCCTGGGCTATATCCAGCTCGGCCGCGCCCATTCGTGTGACTAGATCGTCGATCCGTGATTCGGTCAGGGGAGTGCCTACCTCGGTTTCGAGCGCGGTGACTCGGGTATCTGCCAGGCTGGTTACCTCTGTGCTGAGCTGGTCGACTCGGGAATCTTCACCCACACCACCGAGTTCGCTAATGATCTGGTCGATCCGTGAGCTACCGAAACTACCGATCTCGACCATGATCTGATCGATTCGGGAGTTCTCGCGGCTGCCGTCCGTAATACCGAGCTCACTCTGGATATCGTCGACGTGACCCTCCAAAGTCTCGATCGCACTCGCGCTGGAGCTCCCCTCGAGTTCCTCGATCCGGTCTTCCAGGTCGGAGATCGTGGCCAAAAGCGCCGTGAGATCGAGGTCGTCTTGGGGGATGTCATTGCCAACCCAGTTGCCCGAGCCATCAACCACCTGATTTTCGCCCACGTAAACACCGGTTCGATTCTCGGCGCGGCGCGCTCGGGCAGCGTAGGGAACCGTGCCGAGGGGGACGCGTGGTTCGAGCACGTCGCCGTCGACGGTCAATTGCAGGTACATCAACTCGCCGGTCAAGACGGAATCGTTGAGGGGGTTACCATCGGGATTGATCGAGCCCAAGAGCAGGCTGAACTCGCCTTCGACCACGTCGACGTCCTCATGCAGCTCTAGGAAGGAGCGCACGCCCTCGGCGTCGGCGTCGAACAGCTCGACAACGACCGTGACGGTGTCATTCAGTGCGACTCCATCCTCGGTGAGGTAGCCCTCGTAGGTCCACAGGCCGGGTACTTGGGCCGCGGCCGATATGGTCCAAAGAAGTGACAAGGCCATGAGGCCGACAATGACGGATTTGTTTGTTCTTCGTGTATTCATTCTATCGCTCCCTGAGCGTGCCGGTGACTTCGTACGTGTCACCGAAGAGGGTGTTTTCGCAGGGTCCAACGCAGCCGACTACCGAGCGCAACTCATAGGTCGCGCCCTGAATCCGGCCTCCGCCAGTCACGACTCGACCGCGCAGAGCCAGCTCGCCGTGTTCGACGTTGATGTCCGGTATGTCCGGTAGCTCTCGACCCTCGTCCGGATCGATGTCTAGGACCACGTCAGGCGTCGCGTCGACTAGATCAGCATCGGAGCGGTCGGCCACAATATCGCCCGAGTCAGCGTCGACAAGTGTATCGGGGTCTGCGGTGGCGTCGACGTCTGCGACGACCTCCTGATCGACATCGGTTTCGTCGCCACCATCACCATCGGTCGGATCGATGTCGGGCTCCGCGGCGGCGTCATTTGCATCTGCCAGCGCGTCCACCTCAGCACCGTCTATTCTCTCGTCGTTCGTCGCATCGCCCGTCGAATCCGACCTCCTGTCTTCTCCCGTGTCGACGACGACGTCCCCTTCACCGGCGTCGACGGGCACGCAGGCAAACAGGTCCTCGCGACACTCGAACCCGGTCGGACAATCGGGCTGGCCTGGACCACACAGCGTGTATTCGTCGCTCAGACGGCAGAAGTTGTCGCGACATTCATGGGTGAAAGGGCAATCCGCGGTTGTTTCGCAATTGTCATATTCGTGGGCAAGGTGGCAGGCAGAGCCCACAACCCATATCAGCCCGCACAAAGCAACTGCGAGCGTCCGCGACGGGCCGCGAACAGGCGGGCCGGAAGGTGCTCTACAACGTTTCACAATCAAACCTCCACGTCGAATCGGGGCCAAATCTCAAACAAACAGCCCCCGCGTTTGTCGTTCCGATATGGGTATTCGGCGATTGGCCGAATTTGTTGCGTAGAAATGCGCAACTATTCCACAAGAGACTGAAAAAGCACGGGTTTTAAAGAGTCCAGCCAGGCGAGAGGATACCGGTTGGAGGGGATGTAGGCAAGGATCAGGGGTTAGGGTTGGGGGTTAGGGACCGGCGGCTAGAGTCTGGAGTGGGAGTCCGAAAACCAGTGAATTCTTCGAGACCTCCCCCGTCTAATGGCCTGTGAAGCGTGCGTTAGCTGAAAAATTCGCTTCACACCCTAATAATGTCGAATATTGTTACGAAATGAGTTCCAGGGGAGCACACTCATGCAGTCACGAAATGTACTTTTGCTATTCTGCGCCAGTTCTCTTCTCTTCGCCTGCGACGAAGAACCGTCGACCACTTTCCGTGAGTTCGGTGTCCAGCAGTCCATGATCGTCAACGGAACCCGTGACCCGACCATCACGAACCTCAGTGCCGGCCAAGAAATGGCGATTGGCTTCATCGGCACGTCGTCGGGTACGCCCTTCTGCACCGCCACGCTGATCGATCGCGACACTGCCGTCACCGCTGCTCACTGCGTGGAAGACACCTACGCTATCGAAGACATGCGCTTCGGCATGGGCGATCCGGGTAACCCCGACGCCCTCATCCCAGTGCACAGCGCGCCTTACGACAGCGATGCAGACGTGGCGCTGCTCTTTCTGCAGCAAGACGCCGTCGATCTCGTGCCCACCGCCGACCCGCTCCCGTTCTTGCGCACCGAGCCGAGCAGCAGCTTGGTCGGTACAACGGTCGAGGCGGCCGGTTATGGCGAAACCAATACCAACGAGGACGGCAAGTTCTATGTGCAAGTCGAACTACAAGAGATTCAGGCTGATTGGCTGGTCGTGAACGGCTGGGGCCAACAGGGTATCTGCTTTGGCGACTCAGGTGGTCCTTTACTGATCGAAGTCGACGGGGGCGAGCCGGTGATCGCCGGTGTCGAATCCCACGGCGACTCCTCCTGCGTCGACCAAGACTTCGAGAGTCGGCTCGACAAAGCGGCCGACTGGATCGACACCCAAATGGGCAACTTCGACCCGAACTCGGCTCCCCAAACCGGCACTCAGGGCGGCGGCGAAATCTGTGTCCCGATCGGTTGGCAGGACGAGCTCGTCGAGGGCCTCACCGAAACCAAATGCGGTGAGGGCGAAGTCGCCCTCTGCAGCACCGCTCCAACCCAGTCTGCTGCCTCACTGTGGTTGCTCGCGCTGGGCTTCGCGATCGCTTTCCGATCACGAGCGAAGCGTAGCAGGTAGTCTGCCTACCGGCCCTGATCTCTGTTCCCTGATCCCCGATCCCTGTCTCCTGACCATTTCCACCCCCTAGCGCCCCTCCCCCACTTTTAGTACTTTGGTCGGGTTACGACATGAAAAACGGACGCCAGCCTGAGGCTGGGGCAGTTAGGGTGACCGGGCCACTATGGATACCTCAGAAAAATATCGTTTCATCTTCTCCAAAGCCGTGATCGGAGCCGTGTGGCTAGAGCCCAAGGTGTCGGCCGAATCACTCAACGTGCTCAAGACCTATTTCCGCCGAGTTAATCTCAGCGAAGAGGAAAAAGTGGGTCTCAAACCCTACTTTGGCCGCACGATTCGAGAGAAGGATGCCCAAGCGCTGGTGGCTGACTACATCAACCTAGTTGCTAACCTGCCATTTCAAGAGCTGCCTCGCGTGGGCGAGGCCATTGGCGATCTGGTCGAGGATGACTATATCGATGATACCGACGACGTATTCCTGGCCAACATTCCGAGTATGACGCAGGGAATTCGAGAGGCGGACGATTTTGTCGCAAAAGTCCTGGCACTCTTGAGCGGAGGCGGAATTGCGGAACCGAGCAAGGTGAAACGCGGCGACGACCTCGACGACTTCGTGCGAACCCGCATCATGTATGCGGTGAAGTCGAAGATGCTCGACATGCGTTTGTCGAGTACCGACATGAGCGCCAAAGAGGTCGCCTATATCACGTCGCTGAGTGCCCTTCTCGGCAGAATCGCGCACGCCGACGACGACTTTTCTGAAGAAGAGAAAGTCGAGATCTCGAATTTGCTCAAGTCGAGCACCAACCTCGGCCACGAAGACATCGACGTCATCATGGCGACCATCATCGACGACACACTTCGAGGGCTCGATCTCAAGAGCATCACCCGAACTTTCTACAACCAGTCGAACCCGGAACAGCGCGAACAGCTACTCAACTGCCTCTTCCTGGTCGCGGGTGCGGATGGGTCGATCGATCCGGAGGAAGTCGACGAGATTGAACGCATTGCGGTCCAGCTCAACATGACCCACCGGGACATTCTTCGGGCGAAGGCCAGCGCGATGGAGAGCGTTCGCAAACGGCTCGCGATGGATCGTTGATTCTGGAACCGACCGGCTATTCTCCTAACAAACCAGTGTTTTTCACGAATATTCGACCTGGCGCGGCAGCCCAGGTATGATTGCCAACCGAATGCTTGCGAAGCTGTGAGTCCTGCAACCCTGTGAGCGTGAAAATAGACAAATTCCGCTTGGCCGTGGCCCTAGTCGCTTTAGTGACCGCCTGCGATGACGAGGACGGCCTCGTTCCCGACTCGTCTTCACCGTCGGACGTCTCCTTCGATGCGACTGCTGACACCAGCGATGATGCCCTTCTCGACGCCGATCAGTCCAATATGGACACCGTGGTTCTCGAGACCGGTTCGCTCACCCTCCGAGTCACGACAGAACCCTTCTCGTTCGAGTTGACGAATAGCCTGGGCGAGGTGGTACTCGCCACCCTGGTGGACGATCTCGGCTCGGATTTGGCGGCCAATGCCTATAGCACAGTCGGAGCCACAGTCGGCGCCCACTCAGTCACCACAAACGAAAATCCGGGTTGGAATGAGTACGTCGACTCCGACGAAACCTGGGACGCGTTCGATTCCACTGTGAGTTCTCTATCTGAGGGAGGGGTCCTCACCTTGGTGTTGAGGTCGTCAGCTGGGGACGGTGCCGAACTCACAATTGAGCTCACGCTGGTCGAGAATCGTCTAGAGGTCGACGCGGTCCTGTCTGCAGACACCGCTGTCAGGCCCTACAATCGGATCGGCCAGAGTTTTCAACTCGGCCCAGATGAACACTTCCTCGGACTCGGGGAACGCTTCACATCCGTAGATCACCGGGGACTGTCGCTCACAAACTGGGCGCAGACAGGCGGCGTTGGGCTCGGCGAAGGCAACGCCCCCAATCGTGACAACCCCGGTCCGTCGGGCGAGTCGATGACTCCTTTCCCTGTGCCCTTCGTGCTCGATACGATCGGATATGGCCTGTGGCTCGAAACGGACGGCTGGGCTGCAATGCACCTCGGGTCCGAGAGCGACGCAGCCTGGCGCATCGAAACAGAAGGCACCGAACTGCACTACACGGTCTTCGTAAATCAAGATCCGCTCAAAACCATAAACAACTACGCTACTGCGACAGGACTGCCCGCTTTGCCCCCGTTGTGGAGCTTCGGACCGCGCCGCCGGCTCGACCCCCGCTCGACAGTCTTCGACTTCCCGGAATGGACCGCACTGCGTGAGTTTGGCATCCCGACGACCACAGTCGAACACGACATCGGCTTTTTACCGCTCGGCGAAGACCGAGCTCATACCGAAGAGCTTGCGCTGTGGGCTAATCAGCTCGACGGGCAAGGGTTCAGAGTCTTCGGCCAACTGAGTCCTTTCATCGCCGTTGACGAGTTAGCGGTTGAGGAGGACTACGCAAGCGCCATGCACGGCGGCTGGCTGTTGCAAAACACCGACGGCGAGGCAATCGAGTTAGAGCTTCTCGAGTACGAGTCAAGCGTCGCGATGGTGGATGTGACCCATGCGGACGCCGGCACCTACTATGGCGAATTGCTCACTGCACTTTCTACACTTGGATACGACGGCGTCAGATTGCTTCATGGAGAGCAAGTACCTGTCGAGGCAATCGCCGATGACGGCCGAACTGGATCGGCGCTACACAACACCTACAGCGCCGTCTTCCACGGGCTCCTCGCCGATCAACTCGCCCTGTTTGAAGAGGGTCGAGAGCGCATGGCATTGATCGGGCGAGCCGGCTACACAGGGAGCGCCCAGTATCTCGACGCGGTGTGGTCGGGACGCGCCACAACCTCATTCGGCCAGGCCGACGGCCTGCCGAGTGTGGTGCGAGCGGGTATCAACTTGGGCATCAGCGGTATCCCCTATTATGGTGCCGACATCGGCGGATACGACAGCGTCAACACGCTGGATCGCGATCTCTACCTCAGATGGGCCGCGTTTGCCGCCTTTTCGCCTCAGATGCATGACGAAGTGCGAAGTTCCAACGAGGACTCGCCCCGCTGGACGATCTGGGAAGACGAGGAAACCCTCTCGGCCTATCGCGACCTGGCACTCATTCATACACGCCTCGGGTTCTACCTACACGCTGCAGCCCGCGATGCTCATCTGTACGGCTGGCCGATCATGCGCCACCTCTTTCTGCATCATCCGAGTGATTCTGCGACCATCGAGATCGATGATCAATACTACTTGGGCGACGACTTCATGGTTGCGCCGATCACAGCGCGCGGCGCAACGAATCGAATCGTGTATTTTCCAGAGGGACGCTTCGTTGATTGGACGAGCGGTGCGGTCTACGAAGGACCCGGCGAGTTCACAGTCGACGCCCCCCTCGGCAGTATTCCGGTGTTCATGGGCGAGGGCGCCATTATCCCCTTGCTCGATGACTCCATCGACACGCTCTCCGAAGAAAGCAACTCAGGCGTAGTCGGCCCCTCTGATATCAGCGACGTGCTCGACGTGCGGGCGGTACTGGGTGAAGTGGCAGGAAGCGTTGAACTGGTGGACAATACAATCTTGTCGATCGCCCTCGCTGAGGCGCTCTTTAACGGCGCACCGAACGGCGAGTACGACTTTCTGGCCGGTGAAACAGCGCTCGTCGCAGTTGATACCCGGGAAGAAATGGACGCCTGCACCGCCTGCTATTTTGTTGTCGATAGCTCGCCGACTGTTCTGCTCGTGAACCCGCCAAAGGCTGAGAGCATCGACGTGATGGGCGCCGGAATCGTGCTTAGCGCGACGAACCCCATGGGGCTTGCGAGACAAATTCGCTGGCACGTCACAGTCCTTGATCCACCATCGGACGATCTGCGAGAAGAGTGAGGCCGCGGACTCGCCGCTCCGATCAGTAACCCAGACCCTTCGGGAGTTCTTTTGATGCGATTCTCAGTGACTATCTTCCTTTTGATCCTCCTCTCAACCCCAGCTTTAGCCCAGGACAGCCAACCTTCGGGCTCGAGGCTCGAAATCAACGGTACGATGGTCCGCGTGCGCTGGAGTGACGGAGACAGCTTCCGCTTTCTCGAGGGTGAATACGAGGGCAGGAGTGTGCGACTCGGCGGATTCAACGCTCTAGAGAGCTACGGTCCCGTCCATCGCTGGGGCGAGTGGCAAGGAAGCGAGCTGGCCGAAAACGCTCAGCAGGCCAAGGACTTCGCCAAAGAAGGCGTCTGGCACTGCACGACGACCGGAGAGATGGACCACTACGAGCGTGTCCTCGTAAGCTGCCCCGACCTCATTGAAGCAATCGTCGGCGCCGGTTTTGGACACCTCTACTGGATCGATACCCCGGCCCTGGACGCTCACGTACAAGCCCAGCAGGCCGCCCAGGCCGCCGGGGTGGGCATGTGGGCCAAGGGTGTGCCCGAGGGCATCGTCACCAGCCTCCACTCGGCCGCAGAGGGCCGCGACTCGACCTACAATCGTGTCATCGACACAGCGACCGGCGCCAGCACGCAGGTTACCCACGAAGACACCTACGAAACCTGCCAAGAAGTGTGCTTGAGCGGCAGTTGCCTCGTCTACGTGCCTTTCGAGAATCGCTACGGCAGCGATCGAGCCGAGTGTCTACGGTAGACGGATCCACTTCACACTAATCCCGACCGTCTGTTTTGTTTTCTCTGTACATAAAAAGCTCGTGTTGTATAAGCAGGCAACCAACCCTGCGTAGCGAGGAGACACAAATTGGCAGATTACGATGTTGTAGTTATCGGATCGGGTGCAGGCGGCTTGACCGCGGCCGTCGCATTGGCGAACGCGGGCAAGAGTGTTTTGGTGGTCGAACAGCACTACATCGCCGGTGGTTGGTGCCAGAGTTTCCCGCTCGACAAGTATCGCTACAGTCCGGGTGTGCACTATATCGGTGAGCTGGCGCCGGGTGACAACTTGCATCGGATCTACCAGGGTCTGGGGATTTCGCGAGACCTCGAGTTTTGCGAGTTGAACGAAGACGCCTTTGACCACTACATCGTCGGTGACGAGCGCTTCGACGTGCCGAAGGGGCGAGACAACTTCATCAATCGTCTGAAAGAACGATTTCCAGACGAGCGGGTCGGGATCTCAAAGTACTTCGGCCGAGTCGATGCGGTAGTCGAAGAGCTAGAGCGGGCTCAGAACTACATGACCTTTCCGAAGATGCTCCAGCTTCCTTTCGTCGCACCCAATCTGGTGTTTCGAGGGATGGGTCGACTGGGGGCAGTGCTCGACAAGTACATCAAAGACCCCTACCTGAGGGCCTTTCTATGTGCACAATCCGGCGACTACGGACTGCCGCCGGATGACGCACCCTTCGTATTGCAGGCTGCCGTTCAGGGCCACTACTACGACGGTGGATACTATCCACGCGGCGGTGCGCATCGCATCCCACGAGCCTACATCAAACAGCTCAAGCGAAAGGGCGGCTCTATTCGGCTCTCGACACCGGCCAAGAGGATCATTCTGGAGAATGGCCGAGCCGTGGGTGTAGAGCTCGAAGACGGAGAGCAGGTCCGAGCGACGACGGTGGTGTCAAACGCAGACCCCCACATGACCTTCAATAAACTAATCGGCCGCGAGAATTTTGGCAGCCGCTTCAGACGGAGGCTTGATCGGACTGAGTACAGCGTCGCCTGTTTCTCGCTCTTCATGGCCACCGAGCTGGACCTGCGCAGCATGGGCATCGACTCGGGTAACTACTGGTACTACAAGCATCCTCACGTCAGTCGGGTATACAAGGAATTCCAGAACGGGGTGCCAGACGGCCCACTTCAAGGTGGATTCCTGACCGCTACGACGCTGAAGGACCCGAGCAAACGCAAGGATGGACACCACACCATCGAGGTTTTCACTTTCCTGCCTTACAAGCCCTATGAAAAGTTCGAGAATCAGAAGTACGGACAGAGAAGCTCGGAGTACACGGCCTTCAAAAAGGATATGACGGATCGGCTTCTGGAATTGGCCGACAACATCATCCCGGATCTCAGCAAGAACCTGACGTTCCTCGACGCCGCCACACCCCTCACCAACGTGCATTACTGCGAATCCACTCAAGGGTCGATTTACGGCACTGCGAAAATCAAACGCCAGCTGGGACCCGGCTCGTACCCCACCAAGACGAAGATACCCGGCCTCTATATGTGCGGCGCATCGACTGTGTCTCACGGTGTCATCGGGGTCACGATGTCCGGTCTTCAGGCCTCAGCGCAGATTCTCAAATGCTCGATCGACGACTTGCTCGGGCAAAACGGCCCCGAAATCCCAATCTATCCGTCTGAGCGCCCCGAGGAGTGGATGGACAGTCTTCAGAAGCGGCGCAACAGCAAAGCCGCCTAGGGACGACGCCGCTTCGGAGACAACCTTCCCAGCTCAGCGCCCTCCGGCTTCAGATTTGCCAATCACTCGAATAGCGTCTACGAATGTTACCTAGAGGTAGCGAAACCGTTTGCACGTTCGGCGCCTTGTGTTTATCTTGCCCGCTATGACAGCTGAAGAAATGAAAAATCGTATAGAAACCGAGCTCGAGGGCGCAGCCGCCTATGTTCAGACCGACGGCCACCACTACGAAGCGTGTGTCGTCGGAGAATGTTTCCGCGGTCTGCCGAGGGTTAAACAGCACAAACTCGTGTACGCGATCTTCAAAGAAGAACTGAAAGAGGCCGTGCACGCTCTCGCGCTCAAGACATTCACGCCCGACGCCTGGGAAGCATTCCAGTCTCGGCGCTAGTCCAAAGGGGGAATAGGACAATGACAAAGAAAATCTCACTACCGGTTATCGGTGAGGAAAAGGCAGCAGCCAATGCAGGTCTCGTTACCCGAGCCACCGGCGGCACCGTCATGGACGAGATCGCAAGCGAGGTGAAAGCCAACCCGATCGCTCTCTATATGAAGGGCACGTTGGACCAACCCATGTGCGGCTTCTCACACCGGGCCAGCGAAATCCTGCGGTCGTTCGGCAAGCCCGTCTATGCGGTCAACATTCTGGACGACCCAGAGAAGCGCCAAGCCATCAAGGAGTTCTCGGAGTGGCCGACGATTCCGCAGGTCTACGTAAACGGTGAGTTCCTCGGTGGCAGCGACATCTTGACTGAGATGTACCAGGCCGGCGAGCTGAAAGCGCTCATCGACCAAGTCCCCACCTAGAAACAGCCCAGTTTGGCCAACTCCACCACCTATCTCTACGAGGCAGACGCCGACACTCTGCTTCGGGATGCCCTCGAGACCCGCGGCGTCGCCTTGACCGAGGCGCCCCACGCCCACTGGCAAGCCAAAGTTCCGGGCGGTAGCATCACGTTCTACCGCTCCGGAAAGCTGCTCATTCAGGGAAAAGGTGCCGCCGAATGGGGCGAGACCTTGGCGCCGCGCAACGTGCTAGGGACAGGCGCCCGTTTCGATTCGGCTCTCGCCAAACACCCGCCCGGCGGGGTGGATGTTTGGGCGGGCAGCGACGAGTCCGGTAAGGGCGATTACTTCGGACCTTTGGTGGTCTGCGCGGCCCGCGTGTCGAAGGAACAACTCGGCCTCCTCGACGAACTGGGAGTTGCAGACTGTAAGGCGCTGAGCGACCAGAAAGTTCTGGATGCAACCCCATTGCTCCGCGCGGCTGTCGATCACGAAGTCATCTCGATTGGGCCAGAGCGATACAATGAGCTCTACAACAAGATGGGGCGCAACTTGAATCGCCTCATGGCCTGGGCACACGCCCGGGCGTTGGAGAATCTGATCACGGCTAGTCCAGATATCGAGCTGGCGGTAGTGGATCGGTTCACACCGAACGATCGTCTCGATCGGGCACTGCTCGAGAACAGCCAAAAGGTCGAACTGATTCAAAGGCCCCGCGCTGAGGACGACCCCGCCGTGGCCGCTGCAAGTATCATTGCCCGTGGCTTGTTTCTGATGGGTCTGAGAAAACTGGGCAAACAGTTCGGGATGAAAATCCCGAAAGGAGCCGGAGGACCGGTCTTAGCCGCCGCGAAAAAGTTCCTCGTCACTTATGGGGCTGACGACCTGGGGCAGGTCGCAAAACTACATTTCCGCACCACCGAGAAGGTGTTGCCGACCGATCTCTTTCCGGATCACTAGCCGTCGGTACCCGTCAACTCGAGCACATCCTCGTCTTCGTCATGCCTAAACCAGCTCTCTACAACTTCCTCAGCTAAGTCCGAATTGCAACGCGCCATCGAGAAGCACAAAAAACCCATTGGGTAGTGCTTGCCCTGGTCGTCGGTGAGTTCCACTCGGCTTGGTCTCGAGTTCTCGGTGAATCGAAAACGCTGAAAACAATTGTCACATACGAAGCCAATAGCTTCGCTAGCAGCTTTTATTGGGTAGGCGATCCGGTTGCCACAAACACATTCGCATAAAACCAAATCGTAGGACACAAGGTACTCCTTTGCTCCACATGTCCGAAACACGCCACATCAGGTGTTTTGATTCTCTCGCATTCCACCAGACACCTTTAAGAGTAGCAGCATTCCAAGGAGATCACCTCATGGCGAGCACCACCCGGCCGGACCGAAAACCAGCCTCGCACGACGGCGAATGGCTCTCGGGAAATAGGAGAAAATAGTAGATGAAAACTGGGCAGATCGAGGCTGGGCGTACTGTCACTGGGTTTCAGTCCGAGGAGGCCATTGGGAAATCAGCCGCCAGCTTTCGTGATCTCAATCATGCGGTCGAGCGACAACTTTGCGCCTTCGGCCACATGGTCAGGGACTTTGATGTGGTTGACGACATTGCCTGCGACTAAGTTGTCCATTGCCCAGAGCAGGTACTGCGGTCGAATGCGATACATGGTCGCGCAAAGGCACTGGAAGGGACTCAAACTGGTGACAAAAAGGTCTGGGTGCTCCGCCTGCAGCCGGTTGACCAGATGTATCTCGGTGCCAATGGCCCATTCGGTGCCCGGTTCGGCGGCTTCGATCGTCTTGATGATGTACGAGGTCGAACCGTCGAAGTCCGATTCCTTGACGACTTCGTGCCGGCACTCGGGGTGAACGATGATGTTGATATTGGGCCGCTGCTCTCGCCAGTAGTGGATGTGCCCGACGTTGAACCCCATGTGAACAGAGCAGTGACCTTTCCAGAGTAGGACAGGCGAT
>CAZDBH010000074.1:0-22993 GCA_964503485.1 uncultured Bradymonadales bacterium
ATCACTACCAACAGATCGTGACGCGTGGAAGGACGAGGTCTCTCGGACGCTTACCTTCTCCCCTTCTCCCTTTCGCCTCGTCCTTTCCCTTTTCCCTTTCCCTTTCGCCTCGTCCTTTCCCCTTTCCCTTTCCCTTCTCCCTTTCCCCGGCTTGACAATACCCTACGGGGGTATAGTATCCGCGGGCGAGGAGGCCTGGTAATGCCACAGATATTTCCAAACCACGAAGAACAGCTGCAGCGGTTGTCGCGTATCGAAGGACAGGTTCGCGGTATTCGCAAGATGATCGAGGAGCGTCGCTACTGCGTCGATATTGCCCTGCAGATCAAGGCCGTCCACTCAGCGTTGAGTAAGGTGAAAATGGGCGTCCTCGAGAAACACGTCCACCATTGTGTCAAAGCCGCTGCCGCGAGCGGTGACGACGTCGAGTTGGACGGAAAGATCACAGAAATCGTGAAGTTGCTCGGAGAGATCAAGTGAACGGCAGCTCAGACCTGCAACTCGTCGTGACTGGCATGACGTGCAGCTCGTGTGCCCGCGCCGTTGAGCGGCGGATTGGCAAACTCGACGGAGTTAGGGAGGCAAACGTAAATCTCTCGACCGAGGTGCTCGACGTTGTTTTCGAGCCAGATGCGGTCGACATCGAGACCATTCGGGCTGCGATCGAGAAAGCGGGCTTCGGCAGCGAGACCGTGGCCCCCGCTTCGGAGGTGGTGTTCCCGGTTTCGGGGATGACGTGTGCGTCGTGCTCGGGCCGGATCGAGAAAGTCGTGGGTCGTCTGGAGGGTGTCGATTCGATCTCGGTCAACCTGCTCAGCGAGAGCGCTGCGGTGTCATATCGGCCTGCGGTTACGAGACTTTCTCAGATCAAGCACGTCATCGAGAAGGCCGGCTTCAAGCCTGGCGAGATCGAAAAGCAGGCGGTCGAAGAAGCCGTCGATCGTCGCGAGCTGGAACAACGTCGTTTGCTCACGAAGCTACGGGTAGCCCTACTTTTTGCGGTTCCCCTCTTGATCCTCACGATGGGCCACATGGTCGGGATGCCACTACCGTCGTGGTTGGCGCCTGGAACCTCGCCTCTGACTTGGACCCTCGCTCAGCTCGGTCTTACTATTCCAGTTCTGGCGGCCGGCTTTCACATGTACCGCAACGGCTATCGAAGCCTGTGGCACCGCGCTCCCAACATGGACTCACTGATCGCCTTGGGCACGAGCGCTGCTCTGATCTACAGCGCCTATGGAGCGATTCGTGTCATCGGTGGCGATGGTAGTGCCGTTCAGTTTCTCTATTTCGAGACTGCAGCTGCAATCATCGCCTTCATCATGGTCGGGAAGTACCTCGAGACCGTGAGCAAGGGTCGTAGCTCTCAAGCCATCCGGGAGCTGATGGCTATTCAGCCCCGAACCGTGTTCGTCGTTCACGGCAGCAGCGAAATTGAGATGCTGATCGATGAAATCGAAGTTGCCGATCGGGTTCGAGTCAAGCCAGGCGAGCGAATCGCCGTCGACGGCCGGGTCTTAGAAGGGAGTTCGTCGGTCGACGAATCGATGCTTACGGGTGAGAGTGCGCCGGTGCTGAAAGCGGCGGGCGATCCGGTGACCGGTGGCAGTATCAACGGGAATGGGCTGCTGTTGATCGAAGTGGTTCATGTTGGACAGGACACGATGTTGGCCCAGATTATCCGTTTGGTGGAGGAAGCCCAAACGCAGAAGGCGCCGATCGCTCGCCTGGCCGATCAAGTTTCTGGTTACTTCGTTCCTGTGGTTATGGCCCTGGCAATAGTCGCCGCGGCTATCTGGCTCGTGGCGGGAAGCTCGCTCAGTTTTGCCCTTTCAATTTTCATCGCCGTACTGGTCATCGCCTGTCCTTGCGCGTTGGGTCTGGCGACGCCGACCGCGATCATGGTGGGGACTGGAAAAGGAGCCGAGCATGGGGTGCTCATCAAGGGTGGCGCGGCGCTCGAGCGACTGCAGGGGCTCGATGTCGTCATTCTCGACAAAACCGGGACTCTGACCGAAGGCCATCCCGAGGTCACGGGCGTGCTGAGTTTCGGTGATCTGGACGAGGAGCGAATACTCCAGCTAGCCGCCTCGGTTGAAGCCGGCTCCGAACACGCACTGGGCGAGGCAATCGTGCGTGAAGCAGAGCTGCGTGGCATCGAAGGGGAGCTCGGCTCAGATTTCGCAACCTTTCCGGGCCGGGGTATCGAGGCCATCGTAGACCAGAGCCGGGTCGTGCTCGGAAACACCCAGCTCTTTTCGGAGCGCGGCTTGCTCGAGGGCGCTCCCGCCGAGGTCGCTGAATGGGGCGACCAGGGCATCACTCCGATTCTGATCGCCGTCGACGACAAGCTTGAGGGACTGATCGGAGTCGCTGATGCGCTACGGCCCGACAGCGCAGAAGCTGTTGCCACGTTGAAAGAGAACGGGCTCCGAGTTGTGATGCTAACGGGTGACAACCGACGGACTGCCGAGACCGTCGGCGAACAAGCTGGTATCGACGAGGTGATCGCCGACGTGTTACCTGCCGAGAAGGCGGCAGCGGTGAAACGCCTGCAGAGCGACGGTTTTCGAGTCGCGATGGTCGGCGACGGCATCAACGATTCACCGGCGTTGGCCCAAGCCGACGTCGGAATCGCCATCGGAACCGGGACGGATGTGGCCATGGAGTCCGCCGACGTCGTGCTGATTCGAGGCGCGGTCAGCGACGTGCTGGTCGCAATTCAGCTGAGTCGAGCGACGATGAGGAATATCAAGCAGAACCTCTTTTGGGCGTTTGCCTACAATTCTGCCGGGATTCCGATCGCCGCCGGTCTGTTGTTCGCCCTGGGTGGCCCTCTGTTGAATCCAATGCTGGCTGCTGCGGCGATGGCGCTGAGTTCAGTGACTGTGGTAACAAACGCACTTCGATTGCGGGGCTTCAAACCCGCGTTTGTGTAGAAGGAGTGAGAGATGAAAACGATTGGCCTGAATGTCGACGGAATGAGCTGCGGAAACTGTGTACGACACGTGACCGAAGCTCTCGAAGGCCTTAGCGGCGTCCACGCTGTCAGGGTTGAACTCGAGGCTGGCACGGCCCAATTGAATGTCGACGATGGGTTCGATCCGCAGCTGGCACTCGGTGCTCTCGATGATGCTGGCTACGACGCAGCCGCCGCTTGAGAACGGCGGCGGGGTTCCGTTCACACACTACCTGCCCTTGTCGCACAAACACCTCTAAACACTACCCCTTTTCCAATCCTAATTTGAAACGGTGGGCCCCAAACCGCTACACTGTTCTGGGATTGTCACGAAGTCTGCGTAAAACTGAGTAGAACCATGAACACACGCCTACCCCGCCTTGTGCTCTGGATAGTACTGTCCTGTCTGTTGGCCTGCAGCGGCTCTGAATCGCCTGGCGTCGCTGGCTCGTCGGGACCGGACAGAGATGGGGATGGCGTCGTTGCGGCTCTCGACTGCAACGACAGCGACGGCACCATTTTCCCAGGAGCCGACGAAGTGTGCGATGGAGTCGACAACAATTGTGACGGCCAAGTCGACGTGGCGGCGATTGACGCCTCTGCCGTGTTCTACGTCGATTTGGACGGTGACGGCTTCGGTTACGAGATGCTGTCGTTGACCGCCTGCACGCTGCCGGATGGATACGCCGACAATGCTGATGATTGCGACGACAGCTCAGCTGCTGCCTACCCAGGCGGAGTCGAGGTGTGCGACGGCAGGGACAACGACTGCAACGGGGTCATCGATGGTCCGGCCGCTCTGGGCGCGATTACCTGGTACCTCGACGAGGACGGCGACTCTTTCGGAGTCGATACCGAGACCGTTATTGGTTGCATTCCTGCGGAGGGCTTCGCGGCTTCAGTTGGCGACTGTGATGACCATGATGAGTTGGCCAACCCGGGCCGAGTCGAAGAGTGCGACCTCATCGACAACGACTGCGACGGTAAAATCGATGAGAGCGACGCGGTCGACGTCACAACGTGGTACCTAGACCTCGACGGCGACGATTTCGGTACGACTGACTTGTCGGTGGAGGCCTGTGACCGCCCTGAGAACTACGTACGCAATCCCGACGACTGCGACGACTTCAACGAGGACGTCTTCCCCGACGCGCGGGAGATATGTGATCGGTTGGACAACGACTGCAATGGGGAAGCGGACGATCCCTGGTCGGAGGGCATGCTGACCTTCTACCTCGACAGCGACGGTGACGATTTCGGTGATCCCGAGACGGCCGTTGAAGCTTGTGAGGTGCCCGACCGACATGTGTTGGACGGTTCGGATTGCGACGACCGCGATCCTGCGGTCAACGAGCTGGCAACCGAAGTGTGCGACGAGGTCGATAACGACTGCGACGGGACTACCGATATCGGCGCGGTCAACCCCGACATCTTCTACTACGACCACGACGGGGACGGCTTCGGGACCATCGCGACCGTCACGGAGTCATGTTCGCAACCTGACCGCTACGTCGACAACCATCGCGACTGCGACGACAACGCGATCGGCGTTCACCCCGATGCCGAGGAATTGTGCAACGACTACATCGACAACGACTGTGGCACCACGCCCAACGCGTGTCGACTGGTCGGCGTGCTAGACCTGGATGCTGATGAAGACGACGACAACAGCACGATCACTCGAGCGTCGGTCCTCGGTTCGGGGAAGACGGGTTATTCCTTTGCTTTCGTCGACGATGTCAACGACGACCTCAACGACGAGCTACTGGTTTCGGCGCACAGATACTCCAGCGCGGCCCACAACTCCGGTATGGTCTCGCTGTTCTACGGACCACTCGTGTCGACGAACAATGTAATCCGAGGCGACGTCTTGATATCTGGTGCCGAGAGCGAAAACGAACTCGGGATTCGGGTCCTCGACGGCGGGCTGCTGAACGACGACAACAGGCCTGACATTCTGATTCAGTCGACGCGGCACTCGGCGCTCTATGCGTTCTTTTCGCCGTTTCCGAGTTCATTGACCACAGCTGACGCCAACCTGACCTTTTCGAATTCAGGCAGTGGAGTGGCCGCTGCGGCGAGCCTCAACGAGGACAATCAGGCCGACATCGTAATCGGATACACCTACGGACCGTACATTCCGGAGCGCGAACCGGGCGACCCTTGGCACCTCGGCGAAGCGAACGTCTTTCTCGCCCCTTGGGAGGCTGAGGAGTACATGTCCCACCTGGACTACAACACCAAGATCGGGGGCTGGGACAACGGCGGCGAGCTCGGACGCGAGATTCAGATAGTGGGCGACGTGAACGATGACGGAGCGGAGGACCTCGTGATCGCCAGCAACCAGCATGACCCTGGCGAAGCGGGTATTGCGTACCTCTTTCTCGGTCCGCTCTTCGAACTCCCTGGAGCTGACCAGTCGGTCTTCGACACCAGCGCTGCAGACACCGTCTTCCAACCCGAACAGCGATCGCAGGGTTTTGGCACTCGGGTTTCCGGCGCGAACCTCAATGGTGACGAGTTCGATGACATCATCATCGGAGCGCCGGATTTTGATGGCGACGAACATCGGGACACGGGTGTGGTCTACGTCTTCTTCGGTCCGATGGAGCGCGTAGTCGGGGCCGAGAGCGAGGCCGACATCATCATTCACGGCGTTGGACACGAGGACCGATTAGGGAGCGCTATAGCGGGGGTTGACGATTTCGATGGAGACGGAATCGACGACCTCCTGCTCGGTGCCCGGTATGCTTCCGACACCGGGGAAGCCTATCTGTTCTACGGTGGCGAGGATTTTGAAGGAACCTACGACACGTCGGATGCCGACCTCACCCTACAGGCCAGCGAGGCCATCGCCTTCGGCTTCGTGGTGGCTGGAGATGGGGACCTCAACGGTGACGGGTATGCCGAAATAGCCATTGGCTCTCCTGACTGGACAGACGGTCGAGTCGAAGTGCTCTACGGACACGGCGAATAATCACAACGGTTTGAAGATTCTGGGGCGGCCGCTGTCGCTCTGGTCGGTCGCTGGCAACGTCTGAGGTTTGTGCAGCTCCCACCATTTCCGCGCCCTTTCGGGTGTCCAATCCCGCTCGAGGGCCCCCTGCTCGAGGCGATCGAGTAGTTCGAGGGCGCTGCTGGGCCGGCCATCAGGCCTCTTGGCAAGACATTCAATGATCAGCTCGTCCAACCATTCTGGAACGGGCAGCTCGGTCTTCTGTGACGGCGGTATGGGCTCGACCGACAGATGAGCTGCGACCATTTCCACCGCGGTCTCAGCGTCAAACACGAAGCCGCCAGTTAGAAGCCAGTAGGCGACACCGGCGAGTGCGTAGATGTCTGTTCGGCCGTCAACAGCCTTTCCTGTAGCCATTTCCGGGGCAAGAAAGGCGGGCGTTCCTGGGATGCGGCCCTCCCCCGTAAGCTGGAGTTCGTCTCCGCCCTCGCCGACCTGTTTCACGAGGCCGAAGTCGAGCACTTTCGCGTAATCTAGGTGTCTGCCTCGCCGGGTCAGGAAGATGTTGCCCGGTTTGATGTCGCGGTGGACGACGCCAGCTGAGTGGGCATCGTCGAGCGAGTCGCAGACTTGTTTGAGAATGTGAACGACCCGTTCGGCCGGCATGGGGCCGAATTGATTCACGAGGACAGTTAGGTCGGAGCCACTGAGCAACTCGATTACGTGGTAAAAGACGCCGTCTTCGGAGATGCCGAAGTCGTACAATTCGACGGTGTGTGGTGATTGGAGTGCGGCCGTCGCCTGGGCTTCACGTTCGAAGCGCGAAACGACGAGCGAGTCGTCTTTGCCCTGCCCTCCGAGATTCTCTTTCTTGATCAATTTGATCGCGGCTGGGCGTTGCAGAAAGTGGTGAGTTGCGCGCCACACCTCACCCATACCTCCGCTCCCCAGTCGTGAGTCGAGGGTGTACTGGCCCAAGCGCTGTGCGGCTCGGACTTCTCGCCGAAGACCGTAAACCACACGCGAAATCACGGCGCAAACCATGGTCGTCAAGAACCACCACTGGGCGGCCCAGGCTGTTGTGCGGCCGGCCGTGCGTTCAGAGTTGGTGGTAATGGCCTGGAAGTGCACGTCTCGGCTGTACCTCAGATAGGTCGCGACAACCACCGCGATGCCAATGGCGACCGTCAGCACCAGTGTGTGCCGAACCCCACTGGGCACCAAAGCCGATCGAAGTGCGAGCATGTTGGCCAGTGCCAAGATGAGCATCAGCTCGGGGCGAATAACCAAGCCGAACCCCAGCATCATTAGGATCACAAACACTGAGGCGGTGAGCAGGCCTCCGGTTTCAACGGCGATGAGCAGATACCGGGACCGTTGTGGTCCCCGGCAGAAGAGTCCCAAGGCAAGGAGAGTAGCAGTAGTGGCAAAAACGTACCATGTGCCGACATCCCACAGTTCATTGGCCTCGCCGGCTGCGATGTAAATCACGCAGGCGACAAGCCACGTCGCGAACACGAGCGCGGCGTAGCTGAGTGAGAAGAGAGCCATCCGTCGCTGCAGGAACGCGGCGTCTGTACTCCCTCCGGGTGTGTTTAGTTGCGACCCGCTACTCATCTTGCCCTCGTGGCCCGAGATTGACCTATAACACGTCAGGGGGAGTTGAGCACCCAGACCCGCCAACATTGCCAGCGGTCCGGGTCCATGTGCTAAACAGGGGAGAGGTCATTGGGGAATACCGATAGAACCGAACCAACGAAATGAGACGACCGGATCGAGCGCACTGGTGGGAAACCACAATCAAGTTGCGTGGTTATGTGCGATCTGCTCGTGTGGAATGATCGCAGCGCAGGTCGCTGGCAAGGCCGCCCGCGATGCACTCTTTCTAACAAACTTCCACGTTCGTTGGCTGCCGCTCATGGTTTTTGTCAGCGCTGGTCTGTCGCTCGTCATCGCGTTGGCGGTATCGAAGCAGATGCAACGTCACGGCCCCCGCCGAGTGGTTCCGGTCTTATTCGCGTTTGGTGGAACCCTCATGGCGGCTATCTGGTTGACGGCCGGTACCTGGCCCCGCGTCGCCTCGATCCTTCTCTACCTCGAGATCGCCTCCTTCGGCGCCCTCCTCATCTCAGCCTTCTGGTCACTGGCCAACGAGCGTTTTGAGCCGCGAACGGGTAAACGTTTCTTTTCGCGTATCGCCTGGGCAGCGGCGCTGGGCGGTTTGTTGGGGGGCTTCGCAGCCGAGCGCTTCTCGCACAGAGCGAATCCCGGGACGGTCCTTCTGCTCATTGCGGCACTCCAGATCGGGTGCGCCCTGTTGGTAACCGTGATTTCTCGGAGCCTTCCCCAAAGCAAGGCGGGTGCCGAGGATTCCGAGGACCAAGGAGCGTTCCGACTTCTGCGCGACCGCCCGTACCTCAGGCAACTCGCGCTTCTTGTTGGCCTGCTCGCCATATTGAGCGCGGTGGTCGACTACGCGTTCAAAGCGGAGGTGAGCAGCCACTTCCAAGGCCGTGAGCTGCTTCGATTTTTCGCGATATTCTACACGGCTGCAGGTGCCCTCGCCTTCCTTCTTCAGCTTCTGTTCGGAGGCAAACTGCTCGAGAAGCTGGGGGTCGGCCGTGCGGTCGCTGCGCTTCCGGTCGGGTTGGGTGTGGTCTCGGTTGCGGGTGCGATTTTTCCCGGTTGGGCGATGCTAACGGCCATTAGGGGTTCTGAAGAGACACTTCGGAGCTCGATCTTCCGGGCCGGCTACGAGCTACTCTACGTCCCAGTCAAAACGAGCGAAAAGCGGCGGGTGAAGGCGATCGTCGACGTGGCCATCGACCGAGTTGGAACCGCACTGGGCGCCCTTCTGGTTGGATTCTTCGTGCTCATTGGCTTCGCAGGCAGCCGGCCCTTGCTGGTCATCGCCGTGTTGATCGCCGCCGCGATCGTCGGGGTCGCGGTTCTCCTACAACGGGGATACTCCGGGGCTTTGGGCGACAGCCTGATGGAACAAGGTGAGGAACTCGATCTGCTCGAGACAGTCAATGACGGACTGACCCGATCTGTGATCCTGAGCACGCTCGGAGTACGGGAGGGACTGAGTCTCTCTCGAATCCTGCGTCGCGAAGGACTTTCTCTTCCGCAGCGGTCCAGCGCTGCTGTCGCCAAGGAGAAGCCAGCTTCCAGCCCGCGCCCCACTCCGGGTGAACCGACCCGCTCGGACCTCCACAGCAACGACACGGTTCAAGTGCTGAAGGCGATTCCCAACGCCGATCTCGACGAAATTGGTCGACTGATTGAGCTCGTCGCCTGGGATGAGGTCGCCAAGAAGGCTCTCAAGGCTCTAGTCGAGCTGTTGCCAAGCTCGGTGCCCCACATCATTGAGGCCATCAGCGACATCGATCAGCCCTTCACCATTCGACGACGACTGCCTCGAGTGCTGCGGTTCGCCGAAGCCGAGGCAGTCGACGGCCTTCTCGAGGGTCTTTCGGATCGGCGCTTCGAGGTGCGGTTCGAGTGCGCCCGAGCGCTGCTGTCGATTCGGAAACGGGTCGGGGAAATCGATGTCACGTCGGATCAAGTGCTGCCGATCGTCGCAAAGGAGACATCAGTCGCCAAACCCGTTTGGGAGACTCGAACCCTGCTCGACCACCGGCTCGACGATAGCGACAGCGGTGATGAGGGCCTGTTTCTGAGAAAGCGCTCGGGAAGCAGTCTCAAGCACGTCTTCAATCTCTTGGCGCTGATCTTTCCGGCTGAGCCGCTTCAAGTCGCCTATCGCGGGCTGCATACCACCGAGGAACGCATTCGTGGCACCGCACTGGAATATCTCGAGCAGATTCTGCCGAATGACGTCAGAGAGCCGATTTGGCCCCTTCTGGAGTCAGGCCCTCTAACCGCACCACGGCTTTCGGGAGCAAGCCGAGCGGATGTTCAACGCAGACTTCTGGCTTCGAGAGCGGACATCGATGCGTCGATCGCTCGGTTGCGGAAAAGCGGGACGTAGGAGACCGCGAGGGCCCGCTAGGGTCGCTCTTTCGAGAAGAAGTTGGCCAGGTACTCAGCGACCTCTACGGGTCGGTCTTCCTGCAAAAAATGACCACAGTCGGGGATCGAGGCCAGTTCTGCGTCCGGCTGTAAGTCCTTCACGCGCTTCATCGTTTTGGCGACGTTCGGGAGGATTCTGTCTGCCTCGCCGTATAGCAGCCCGACTGGGATGTCCAGATTGGTGAGCCACTGTTTGATCGCCTTGAATCCGCGTGGGCCCAGCCCTTGGGCGGTCTTCAGCAATGCCTTTCTAGCGGTCTTCGTGCGGTAGGGAGCCTGGTAGATTTCAGCGACTTCGTCGGTGATTCGCGCTTTGTTCTGAACGCCAAATCTCATTGCGAAACGCAGCCCTTTCTGACTGGTAACGTAGCTTCGCAGTCCGGGCACAAAGGTGGACAGAACGAAGACTTTAACCATCAAGGATGTCTCGACGAAGGCCAGCGTGTTCAACAAAACCAGCTCTGTGACCCGATCGGGGTTGGTGGCTCCCCAATGTAGTCCGATAGGACCGCCCAGGTCGTGGACGACAAGGCCGGTCTTGTCGACCTCTATGGCTTCGAGGAAACCGGTGATCACCTTCGTGAAGTAAGAGAAACCGTAACGAATGGTGTGCGGCTTATCTGATTCGCCAAAACCCGGCAGATCGAGCGCAATGGCACGTCGCGTCCGGCCGATCTCGGTCAGACTGTGCCTCCACAGTTGCGCGTTTGTCGGCCAACCGTGGAGCAGCAGAACGGGTTCACCGGTTCCGCATTCCAGGTAGTGGAGTTCGAGGTCGCCGACCGTCACACGACGGCTGTGAATTTCATTCATCGCAGCTGCTCGCAGAGCTGGGGTGGCTTAGTGGCCCCAGGGATTACCGGTATTCTCGTACGCTTTGAAGACGGTCGGCAGGTATTTCGCTTCCCAGAATCGCTCCCTGACATAGGCCACGAGGTCGAGCCCTTCGAGTCCCTGAGTGGTCGCGACGCCCTCTTTCATCGCTTGGGCAACGACCCGTGCCGCCACCATCACGCTGACCTCGCGCAATTCAGTGACGGGTGGGTAGATGCGACCGTCAGCCAGGTGATGCTCGATGATATAGTCGGCCAGGGCGTATGAGGCCTCGATCACCATCCCGTCTGTAATCTTGCGAGCTTTACTGAGGATGGCCCCAAACCCGAGCCCGGGGAAGATGAAGGCGTTGTTGCCCTGGCCAATCGGGTGATCCACACCGTCATAGTGAACATCGTCAAACGGGCTTCCAGTGGCGACGATGCAACGACCGTTTGTCCATTGAAAGAGGTCGTAGGGCAACGCTTCGCACGAACTGGTTGGATTTGAGAGAGGAAAAATCATCGGGTGATCCGTGCCCATGCACATGGCCCGAACCACCTCCTCATCGAAACTACAGGGCTGACCACTGAGACCAAGCAAGACGGTCGCTCCCGAGTTGGTAATCGTCTCGACGAGGTTGGGCGAGTCGCCCGCATAGTCCCACCCGTCGACCCGTGAACGGGGGTGTGCGAAGGGTTTCTTGTAGTCCTCTATCTCGCGGCCAGCTCGATTTTCGAGCAGGAGGCCTCGCGAATCCAATACCAGGATGCGTTCGTAGGCCTTCTCGGCTGAAAGGCCCTCCCTCATCAGTCCCTGGCGGATTACTTCAGCTACACCAACCCCGCCTGCCCCAGCGCCGTACAGAACGAAAGTCTGTTCCGTCAGTGGTTGATTCAGCTTCTTGCACGCGGCCAGGATGCCCGACAGCGCGACGCCCCCGGTGCCCTGGATGTCGTCGTTGAACGACGGCAATACGTCCCGATATCGCTCGAGCACGGTGAACGCAGCCTCCTTGGAGAGGTCTTCCCACTGAACGACTGCTCGTGGCCAGTGGGTCTTAATCGCGTCGACGATCTTGTCCATGAACTCGAGGTACTTTTCCTTGTCGATCCGCTTGTGACGCACACCGAGATAGTGGGGCTCATCGAGGAGGTCCTCCCGATTGGTACCGACGTCCAACGAGATAGGCATCGTGTTGAACGGACTGACGCCCCCGCCAACGGTGTACAGTGCGAGTTTTCCGATCGGAATGGCCAAGCCGCCGTACCCCTGGTCGCCGAGGCCCAGAATGGCAGACGAGTCGGTGGCCACGATCATGCGGACGTCCCACATTGGGAAACTCTCCAGCACGTCACCGGCCCGGTCGATGTTCTGGCTCGAGAACGACAACCCCCGGGGATACTGATAGAGATGATGGAAGTTCTGCACCGCCTCACCGACTGTGGGGGTGTAGACAATCGGCATCATCTCTTCGAGGTGCTGGCCCAACAGGGCATAGAACAGTATCTCATGGCGCTCCTGAAGCGCGCGGAGGTACTGATAGCGTGCCAGCGGTGAGGGCTCGTTTCGGAAGCCCTGATAGACCCGATCAATTTGCTGGTCGAGCGTGGTGACGGAAGGCGGGAGAAGCCCGTCCAGTCCGAGCTGGATGCGCTCCTCCTCGCTGAATGCCGTGCCCTTGTTGGTGAGAACCAACCTGAGCAAAGCGATTCCCCGCAAGGCGACCTCGAGGGTCTCCTCGCCGTCTTCGTTGGTCGTGATATCAAAATATGGGCTGATTCGGTTTGGCATCGGATTCTGCGCTCTTACTTCAGTGACTTTTCTTCAATTCAGCCAGCACGGCGTCACCCATTTGCTGACTCCCGACCACTTCGTGTCCGGAACCGGGACCGAGGTCTCCGGTGCGGAAGCCGGCATCGAGGACGCCGTCCACCGCAACTTCGATCTTGCGTGCGATATCGACCCGCTTGAGCGTGTGCTCGAAGAACATGGCGATTGAGAGAATTGTGGCCAAGGGATTGGCGACGCCCTTGCCCGCGATGTCGGGCGCCGATCCGTGAACCGGCTCGTAGACGCCCCCAGCTTCGCCGAGTGAGGCCGAGGGTAGCATTCCAATCGACCCGGTCAGGGCGGCTGCTTCATCGGAGATGATGTCGCCGAATAGATTCCCGGTCACGATGACGTCGAATTGGGACGGGTTGATGATCAGTTGCATCGCGCAGTTGTCCACATAGTAGTGGGACAGCGCGATGTCGGGATATTCGGCGGCGTGGAGACCGGTCACGACCTTTCTCCACAGGCCCATGACCTCGAGCACGTTGGCTTTGTCGACGCTCGTGACTCGGCCTCCTCTCTGACCGGCCATTTGGAAGGCCACTTTGGCGATCCGGGTGATCTCGGATTCGCTGTAGACCATGGTATTACGACCAACCTGCTGGCCGTTCTCCGTCACGAGTTCCCTCGGTTCGCCGAAGTAGATTCCACCGACAAGCTCCCGCACGACGATGAAGTCGACCTTCGCTTTGGGTCCGAGACGGAGGGGACAGCTGTCAGCGAGTGCTGAAAAGAGGCGAGCAGGCCGCAGATTGGCGTATAAATCGAGAGCCGCCCGCAGACCCAGAAGTCCCTTTTCGGGGCGCTTGGAGGTCGGCAGGTCGTCCCATTTTTCGCCACCGACCGCGCCCAGCAGGACGGCATCGGCCGCTTTGGCCAGGGCCAGGGTTTCCTGGGTGACGGGTTCCCCGTGCTCGTCGATCGAAGCACCGCCAAAGGGCGCGTACTCGAGGTTGAAGTCGAGTCCATGCTCTGTTCCAGCAAAGCGTAGCACGCGGAGCGCCTGCTCCATCACTTCGGGACCAATCCCATCCCCTTCCAAGACCAGTAGATTATGCGTCGACATGTTCCTTCCTAGATTCCCGCTGCGCGGCTTTGGGCAGATATCTTGTTGGCCTCTTTCTGGAAGACCTGGTGGTTGAGGGCGCTCACGAATGCCAGCGCGCTCGCTACGACAACGTCGGTATGAGTCGCCTGGCCGCGGGATATGACGCCGTCGTACTCGATCACGAGGCTCACCCGACCCTGGGCATCTGATCCCTTGGTGATCGCTGCAAGGCGATACCCTCTGAGTTTGACCTCTGGCTTGCCGACGGCGATCTTGATCGCTTGAATTGCGGCGTTGACGGGTCCATCTCCACTGCTTTCGGCCTCATGGGCGGCACCGTCGATCTCGAGAACGACTTTGGCCCAAGGCTCAGCGCGCAGCCCGCTGCGAAACTCGACATCTTCGAGGGCGTAGTATTTCGAGGCCAGAAGGTCTTCGGAAACAAGGCTGTGCAAGTCCTCGTCGTAGATGTTCTTTTTCTTGTCGGCCAGCAGCTTGAACGCGTGGAAGACGTGGTTCAGCTGGTCTCTGTCCAATGTGTAACCCAGCGACTGAAGCCGGTCGTGCAGCGCATGGCGGCCAGAGTGCTTACCCAGCACGATCTTGGACTCGGCTATTCCGACATCCTCGGGGCGCATGATTTCATAGGTCTCGGAGTGCTTCAGCATGCCGTGCTGGTGGATTCCCGCCTCGTGGGAGAATGCATTCTCGCCCACGATAGCCTTGTTTGGTTGCACCGACATACCGGTAACCTCACTGACCATCCGGCTCGTGGGATACAGATGCTCCGTATTGATTCGGGTCGCGATACCGACCAGCTCGCGCCGCGTGCGCAGGCCCATGACAACCTCTTCGAGGGCTGCGTTCCCGGCCCTCTCGCCGATTCCGTTGACGCAACATTCGATTTGGCGAGCCCCTGCCGCTACAGCCGCCAGTGAGTTGGCAACTGCGAGACCCAGGTCGTTGTGGCAATGGGTCGAGATGATGACATCCCGGTCGCCGATCAGCTCTTTGACCGACGAAACCATGTGGGTGTACTCCTGGGGCATCGTGTACCCCACGGTATCGGGGATATTGAGGACCTTGGCTCCGTTCTCGATTGCACAGGCAAATGCCTCCTTCAAGAAACTCAGGTCCGACCGGGTCGCATCCTCGGCGGAGAACTCCACCATTTCGCAGAGGGAGCTGCAGTGGGCAACGCCGCGCTCGATTTCGTCGAGCACCTGTTGCTTCGTCATTTGCAACTTGTGCTCGAGGTGAATGTCGCTGGTGGCGATGAAGACGTGAAGTCGTGGCTTGGCGGCCGCTCCAACGGCACGCCAGGCAGCCTCGATGTCGGTAGCCCGAGTGCGACAAAGGCCTGCGATTTCACTCTCTGTGATCAGCTCCGCCACCCGGCGAACTGATTCCAGTTCTCCCGGTGAGGCCGCTGGAAAGCCGGCCTCTATAACGTCGACTCCTAGGCGCTCTAGTTGGAGAGCGATCCGGATTTTCTCTTCACGGGTCATCGTTGCGCCCGGAGACTGCTCTCCATCACGCAACGTGGTGTCGAAAATTCGTACAAAGTCGCCCATCGTGTCTTCCTATCTGTTGCCGTTGCTCATTTTGGCTGTCTGGTGCCGTTGCTTATCTTGGAGAATCCGTGGTGTGCAGGAGCGGTTCTACCCCACACTGCCTCAGTTTGAACTCGAGTGCCTCTACCAGCGCCTGCCAGCTTGCCTCGATTATGTTCGTGCTCGCGCCGACCGTACCCCAGACGGACTCACCGTCAGTCGACTGGATTAACACGCGAACAATCGAGTCGGTGCCCGCCGGTCCGGACAAGATGCGTACCTTGTAGTCGATCAGACGGACGGTCTGGAGTTGGGGATACAGGCGGTTCACAACCTTTCTCAAAGCGCGATCCATCGCGTGGACGGGACCGTTCCCGGCCGCTCGCGCAGCTTCGCTGGTCACCCCGATCCGAACTCGGACCCGGGCCACTGCTCGGCTCTCGTCGGCAACGCGTGAACCATCACCCTCCATCGAGACCTGGACGTCAATGTCTTCGAGCGAGAAGTAGATCCGTCGCTCGCCCAACACTTCGTCGACGAGCAATCGCAAGGACCCTTCGGCGCCCTCGTACTGATACCCTTCGTTCTCGAGGGCCTTGATCCGCTCGAGAATCTCCGCCGAGCGCGGATCGTCGGCTGAGATGTCTACGCCGTAGTCGGCCATCTTCGAGAAGATCGTCGCCTTTCCCGAGAGGTCCGAGACCAGGATTCGACGTTGATTTCCGACGGCTTCTGGCTCGATGTGCTCGTATGTCCGACTGTCCTTGGTCACCGCGCTGACATGAACGCCCCCTTTGTGGGCGAATGCGCTGTTCCCGACGTAGGGCTGGCCGGTCCACGGGACACGGTTGGCCAGTTCGTCGATGGCACGAGAGACGTGCGTGAGCCGTTCGATGCCGCCGTTCGCCAAACTGGTCTTGCCCATCTTGAGCTCGAGACCCGCGATGACAGAGATCAGATTGGCGTTACCACATCGTTCGCCAACCCCGTTGATTGTGCCTTGAACCATGGTCGCGCCCGCTTCGACCGCCATCAGGGAGTTGGCGACCGCGAGTTCGGAGTCATTGTGGGTGTGGATACCGACCGGACAGCCGATACGCTCGACGACCGTGCCGACGATCTGACCCAGTTTGCTCGGCAGTGTGCCACCGTTGGTGTCACACAGCGTAATCACGTCGGCGCCACCCTCGACGGCCGATGCAATGGCGGCCATGGCGTAATCCGAGCTATCTGCGTACCCATCGAAAAAATGTTCGGCGTCGAAGACGACCGTGTCGACCCGTTTCTTCAGATAGGACACGGTGTCATGGATTAGTTCGAGATTGGCTTCGGGGGCGATTCGGAGTGCTGTAGCCACATGCAAGGTCCAAGACTTCCCAAACACCGTCACCGCCGGCGTATTGGACCGCAGCAGCGCCTGAATGCTGGCGTCCTCGTCGCACGATAAACTGGCGCGTCTGGTGGCACCAAAAGCCGTGAGGCGAGCATGCGTCAGATTGAGCTTGCGGACGGCCTCGAAGAACATCTCGTCGCGCGGGTTCGAGCCCGGCCAACCGCCTTCGATGTACGCGACGCCGAGGTCGTCCAGAATCTCAGCGACCTGCAGTTTCTCGTCTACCGAGAGCTGGAACCCCTCGCCCTGTGTGCCGTCGCGAAGGGTGGTGTCGTAGATGAGGACGTCGGGCTTACTTCCCATTTTCAGCTCGCCGCGTGTGGCAATGCCGGCCCGATAGCCGTCATCCCGGTTCGAGACACGTCGAGCACCTCGTGCTCACCCATTCGAGCCACGAAGTCGTCGAGCATTCCGGGGACATCCGCCACCTCGAGAACCAGTGACTTGTCGTCTACCGAACGAATCTGGGGCCGGTAGGGCTGCGCTTCTGCCATTATCGCCATGCGCTCTTTTGGACTCGAGAAGCCCACTCTGATCAGGCAGACCTCCTGCATCAGCGAGCGACTGCGATCGAGGACTTCAGCTTGTTTGACGTCCATCATGTCAGCCAGTTGATCGCGCAACTTGAGCGCAATGGCTTGCTCGCTGGGAACGGATATCACGATCTTCGAGACACCCTGCTCCGCTGTCTTGCCGACGGTCAGGGTCTCGATATTGTGTCCAGCCCGGAAAAAGAGCCCTGCAATCTTCGACAGCACACCCGGTGCGTCGCTGACTAGGATTGAAAGAGTGTATTCGCTGCTCATCTTTGCTCCGTGGTCGGTCCCGAAAAGCCCCTACAAAAAAAGGCCTCCCAGCGTATGCTGGCAGGCCCGTGTAGCGTGTTCGTTTTTGAACTCAGGCGCTACACAGGCCATCCTTAATTAGAATGAGAGCTAGAGCGTTAGCCGCCCGGCTTCTCTCGTTCTGGATGTTCTGCGTAGCGTTCATCGAGGTATAGGAGTACACGCCGCAGTGCGTCATTGTCAAGGTTACCGGTCTCGGTCTATTGTTGCTCGCTATGAGCAAGAGCCTTTTTCAAAAAATATGGGACAGACATACGGTCGGTAAACTCGATGATGGGCGAACTCAACTCTTCATCGGACTCCACCTCATTCACGAAGTCACCTCGCCGCAGGCCTTCGGAATGCTGAGGGAGCTCGGCCTGGAAGTGACCTGCCCCGATCGCACATTCGCCACCGTAGATCACATCATTCCAACTGAGAGCCGTGCCCGTCCCTTCGCGGACGAGCTAGCCGAGGAAATGATGGTCGCACTCCGCAATAACACGCGAGACTTCGGTATCCCGTATTTCGACGTTGCCAGTGGTGACCAGGGAATCGTGCACGTCATCGGTCCCGAGCTGGGCCTGACTCGACCCGGGATGACCATTTGCTGCGGTGACTCGCACACCTCGACGCACGGCGCCTTTGGTTCGCTGGCCTTCGGGATTGGCACCAGTCAGGTGCGGGATGTGCTAGCGACCCAAACCTTGGCGATGGAGCCTCTCAAAGTCCGGCGAATCAACCTGACCGGGGAGCTGGGACCGGGAGTGTACGCAAAGGACGTCATCCTCCACATCATCCGCACATTGGGTGTTAACGGCGGGGTCGGCTACGCGTATGAGTATGGCGGCCCGATAGTCGAGTCCTTCTCGATGGAAGAGCGCATGACGCTCTGTAATATGTCGATCGAGGGAGGCGCGCGAATCGGGTATGTAAATCCCGATGAAACCACCTTCGAGTACTTGAAGGGGCGGCGCTTCGCCCCAGAAGGTGAGCAGTGGGACCAAGCGCTCGACTATTGGCGTTCGATCGCCTCCGACGAGGGCGCAGCATACGATGACGTCGTCGAGATCGACGGTCGCGACATCCCACCGACCGTTACCTGGGGAATCCACCCCGGACAGGGGGTCGGCATCGCGCAACCGATTCCCCGTCCCGAGGAGGTCCCCGAAAGCGACCGTGGCACTCACAGTGAGGCGTTGAGTTACATGAAACTCGAGGCAGGCCGTCCCATCAAAGGAACGCCGGTCGACGTCACGTTCATCGGAAGTTGTACCAATGGACGTCTTTCGGATCTCCGCGAGGTCGCTCAGTATGTTCGTGGCCACCGAGTCAATCCGGGGGTGAAAGCACTGATTGTTCCCGGCTCGATGCATGTCGCCGAAGCCGCCGAGGCCGAGGGTCTCGATGAGGTGTTTCGGCAAGCCGGGTTCGAGTGGCGCGAGGCGGGCTGCTCGATGTGCCTGGCAATGAACCCCGACAAGCTAGTGGGCGCTCAACTTTGTGCCTCGTCGAGTAACCGGAACTTCAAAGGGCGACAGGGAAGCTCAACGGGACGAACCGTGCTTATGAGCCCGGTCATGGTGGCCGCCGCCGCCATTCGAGGTGAGATTTCCGATGCCCGTGAGGTATTCGCACTGGAGGGCGCCAATGGCTCTTGAACACATCACAGAGGTGACGGGGACTGTCGTGGTCGTTCCGGGCGACGACATCGATACAGACCGTATCATCCCGGCCCGCTTTCTTCGTTGCGTCACCTTCGACGGATTGGGGGAACACCTCTTCCGCGACGAGCGCTCCGATGAAAACGGGGCAAGCAAGGGTCACCCACTGGACGACCCGCGTTTTTCGGGTGCTGAAATCATGTTGTCGGGCCGAAACTTCGGCTGCGGGTCTTCGCGTGAGCACGCACCCCAGTCGATTAGACGAGCGGGTATCCGCGCCATCATCGCAGAGAACTTCGCCGAGATTTTCTTGGGGAATTCCACGACCTTGGGCATGATTTGCGCCGAGGTTACGCCAGAAGTAGCCAAGGCGTTAGCAGCCCGGATCGAGAGCGATCCAAAGCTAACAGTGACTATTTCGCTGAAGGACCTCGAGATCACCGCCGGCGAGTACGCCGCGTCCTTCGTGATGGCCGAGAGCGCCCGAGATGCGCTGATGAACGGAAAGTGGGACCCGCTCAACGAACTACTCTCCGCGAAAGAGCGGGTTCGGAGTCTCGAAGCGAACCTGCCCTACTGAAGCGCGAGGCACCAGCCGAGTCTCAGCCCGTTCCGACAATCTTTGCTTGCACATTTGTGTGTCGATCCTTACAGTCTTGGCGACCCTTGGGTGGCGGCCCAATTGGGATCTACAATTCAGATGCGCCACTCCCCCCTCTTTATCCAACAACTATTTTGTCTACTGGCGTGCTTCGCACTGAGCGCTGGGTGTGTTTCGGTGGACCTCGCTGAGACAGAAGACGTGGAAGTGTCCGGCGAAGTCGACCGGGACATCTCTGAAGACACCCAACCGGTCAATCAACCGGACGCTGTGTCGCCAGATGCCGTGGACTCTGGCGATGTGAGCGTGGAACCGGATGTGGCAGCAGATGAGCCCGACACAGTGGCCCCGGATTCAGCCGACGGGCAACAGAACGACGCGGACGCGCGAATCGAGGACGATGTCGTTGTGCCAATACCACTGCACGAAACCCAGCCGGTCCTCTACCCGGCGAATCGAGTTCACTCTCCCCTGACCGGATTCGTGGTCGACACGATGCGGGAGATCGCGGCCTCCAATTCTGACCTTCAGAACGATGTCTTCATGAAGGTCGGCGCCTCTGGGACGGTGAGCAGCAGCTTTCTGGATTGTTTCGCCTCCGACGACGTCCTTCTCGACGGGCGCGACGATTTGCAGGTGACGATCGACCACTTCTTGGGGGGCAACGCCAACGACGGCGGGTCCTCGGGTCCCACGACCCCATTCGACCGCGACACCTACGCGGCTGAAGTGGGCCGAACCGCCAAGTGGGCCATCGGCGGCTCACCGTCACCAGGCGAACAGGAGATCACTGCCATCCAGCCCCGATTCGCGATCATAAACTACGGCACCAACGACATGCAGATGGGCAACACGCACGGGACGGCGCTTTGGACTGAGAACTTCTTCTACGACAGCTTCACCTCTCTCGTCGACCAGGTGTCAGACGAGGGGATCATCCCGATTCTAACCGGACTCAATCCCCGCACTGACATCCCTTCCGCTGATCTGTGGGTGCCGACCTACAATGCGGTAGTTCGAGGGGTTGCTCAGTCTCGACAGATTCCGTTTATCGACTTGCATCTCGCAGTCGAACCGCTTCCCAGCCACGGCCTTTCATCTGATGGATTACACGGCAACTCGTACTACTCCAACGGCAAGAAGGCGTGTTACTTCACGGACGAGGCGTTGCAGTACGGCTACAACACCCGCAACCTGTTGACCCTGGAATCCCTCGATCGAATTCGCCAAGTCGCTGTGGGCGAGAGCGATGCTCTGGACGTAGATGGACTGTTTCTGGCCGGCGATGGCAGTGCCCAGGATCCGTTTGAGATTCCAACGCTTCCCTTCACACACGTGGCGGACACCACGCTGTCCGAGAACCGAAACCTGTCGCTCTACTCTGGGTGCGGGTCGGAGTCGAACGAGTCGGGTCCAGAGTTCTTGTATTCGCTGACTCTGGATCGAGAAACAGCCCTACGCGCCATAGTTCTGGACCACGCCGGTGCGGATATCGACCTGCATATTCTGGACGAAACAGGAACGGAGGGTGGCTGTATCTCGCGCGCTCACCATATGGTTGAGGGACGTCTGCCAGCCGGAGATTACCTAATCAGTATCGACACTTGGGTGAGCGCGAGTAGTCTAGAGCTCACCGGCGAGTACCTTTTCGTTCTGATCGAGTGCGATGAGAGCGATCAGGACTGCTCAGAAATACTCCAGTAATACAAACACTTAGAACCGAACGCTGATTTCACGACTTGACATGGTGTCGGATTGCTGTACAAACCACATTACGCGGCGAGTTCAGGGCCGAAGTTTTAGGAATTTGAATTAACTACCTAAAGCATCGTCTTTTTTTGCCTAGGGCGTGTTTTCACCCATAGTGGTGGTATCTCGCGCCAGGAACTCGGTCGCCAACGGCGAACAAAAGTGCTGGGGAAGCGCTCTCGCCGTGCTCCAATGACTGCGTTGCTTTGCCGATGTATTGGACGGATTTGAATGGACAGTGCTCTTCCGACCAGCTGCGGAAAACCGCCTCGACTGATTGTGTCCGACAATCGGTGTATGGAGTGGTTTACTCTCGCGAAAGGGGTTGCCTCTCGTGTCTCGACGACACGGAACGGCAGGACTCCCGTGCTGGCATTTCACAACATCACGACGACTGCGGTCAGCGCTCGCATAAGTGAGCGGATCGGGCTGAGCCTCGTCGAGCACAGGGATATACCCAAGTGCTCCGCCTAGGCAGCCAAATGTCGCTCGTGAGCATCGGGCAATCGACTCCGTGGGACCGGTGCGCCAAGAGCATCGTGCGACTGGGGCTGGTGTGCCTTGTGGCCGCTGTCCTTGTCATTGTCCCCAGTTCAACGGTACTTGCCGACGATCCTATCGACCTCCATTGCCGCAGCCTGCGAGACGCCGCCGAGGCGAAAGCGCAATTGCTGTATGCACCAACGATTCATCTGCGATTCTCGCATCAGCCGACCGGTGGGGATGACTCTGCGGAAGGGGAAGCCATCACCGGCTATCAATTTAGACCCACGGTGGCCTTCGCTACACTGGATCTCGTTCGGGCCAGCAGACTAATCGATGCGGCGGAAGCAGCCTGCGCTGCAGCCCGAGCCGCCGAGCCGGTGGCCGACCTGCTAGAACAAGGGGTCCGCTACGGCCAGGTGACTGCGCTTCGGGCCCAGATTGCCTACATCGAAGAACAGAGCGCTCGGGTCGACGAAGTCCTCGAAGCCTCGCGTCAGCGGCTAGAGCGCCAGATTGATACGATTCTCGAAGTTGATGAACTGATCCTGCGCGTTCTGACGCTCCGGCGAACCCTGGCTGGCGCCCGCCAAGAGCTGGCGCTGCTCGAAGCTCAAAATATGGGCTACGAACTGAATGAAGAGAGCTGGGACAGCATCGAGCAGTACGAAGAGCACCTGATCGAGTACGAGCGAGTCGAGTCGTCCCTTAGGCGCCTATCTGCTTGGCAGGTCAATCTTCAAGCTGGCCCGGTGCCAGGCAACGAATGGGACTGGTACGGTTCCGTACTTGTTTCCTATGACCTCGGCGGAATCGGCCAAGTGAGCGCTGAACGGCGGTACCTGGACACTCGTGCCGAGGAAATCCGCGGGCATGACGCCGATCTGCGGGTGCGATTGAATCAACTACAAGAAGCGTTGAGTGCCGGCGTTGGCGACCTGGTCGGCGAATTGAATCTAATTGATGAACAACTTGAATTGATCGGACGTGAGCGGGCGCAGCTCGAAGAACGTGGCGGCAGCGGCTGGCAGCATCGAGATGCTGCGCTGGAACTCGACGCTTTCTTACTGGAGGCCGAA
>CAZDBH010000075.1:0-22982 GCA_964503485.1 uncultured Bradymonadales bacterium
CGCTGACTGGTGGGGGCCCCGAAAAGCCCAATACAGTCTCGCACTGACAGCTGTCGAGTTCGCATTCGGCCGGGTCTTGGTGCCATCGGCGGTAGTCTCTTTCTGACAACGGGGTATCGGCCCGGTACTGAACCCACTGGCTTGCGGCGGCCTGCCACCCATTGTATCGGTCGACGGTTTCGGCGTACCGCTCCAGTAACACCGATACGTCCGAGTCGGCCGCGTCGGCGCCGAGACCGTCCAAGAGGTGGTCAAAGGCGCATACGAACGCAGCAGTGGCCGAAAACAGCCGAGTCTGGACAGAGAACTCGACCGCGTTGCCGTTTACGAGGGAATGTGTCGAGACACGAATCGCCTCGATGACCTGTCGCAGCGCGTCGACTTCCCCCGAGACATCGCGATTGAGATCGGGAGCTCGGCGTCTGAGCTCGTCGATGGCTGTCGAGTGGGCGCTCAAGTAGCTGTCGATCAAGGCAGATCGGCGTTCGACCTCCGACCGAGCCGCGTCCTGAGCCCGACGGGCTGCGTGGTCGGTGGCATCTTCGACCGAGTGCTTCGCCAACTGGTAAACCCGAGCGGTAGGTGGAGGTGGCGACGGCAGCGGCATACCGGTGCCGTTGCAGGCGACCATCGAAAGCGGCAGGAGCAATCGGAGTAGTCGCTTCACGACGCAAGCACATCCATGGGTCCTGGCGCCACATCATCTCCCAGCTCGGGATCGTGTGATGTCAGCACCTCCAAATTCTCCCGTCGAGCCACAAAGACCCTGAGACGTTCGAGACTGGTGAGGGCGTCGGTGAGGTCGCCCGCGAATAGACGAGGGTAGGTTCCAAGGCCGATCCCCCGCGTGATCTGAGCCTCAGTAAAGGCCGCGTCGCCAGCGATCAAGAACTCCCTTCCGCCAGCGGCGCGCACTAGCACAGACAGGTGGCCCGGTGTGTGTCCCGGAGTCGGAAACAGCATGACACTTCCGTCATCCAATAGATCGTAAGCCGAATCGAATGGTTCCATTGAGGAGGCTGCGGTCCAATCAAAAGGCTTCACCTGAGACGATCGAGCAAAATCCGACTGAAAGAAGCCCTGCCGAAGGGCGTCGATCCTACCGAGGGAGCACGCAAATTGGAGTTCCCGATCAGAGACCATGAACGTCGTGTTGGGAAACCCAGCAAGTCCTCCCGTGTGGTCGTAGTGAAGGTGAGTCAATACCCCCAGTTCGATATCCCGCGCCTTGAAGCCGCACGCTCTCAGCCGGTCCGCGCAGGGTACTGCCCCCTCGAGGTTGAGGCGAAACGCGGAGGTGAGCGTCCTGCCAAGGAATGAACGCTGCCACTTCATGAGCCCAGCGCTTACACCGGTGTCGATCAGAATCGGGCCACGCTCGGGATGGACTAATAGAAAACACAGGATTGGCATCCAGCAACTCTCGCGGGCAGCACCCCGTTCGAGCCGCTTCCGGTTGAGCCGAGCCCGCCCGGTGTGGAACATCCAGATTGAAGTGACCTCTGCCATCCTTCTGAGATAACACGGCCTGTGCCGTGGGGCACGAAATTCACGGCCCTACCACACGTTGCGCGAGGTCTAAGTTGCGAGGGGCTAGGTGAGGCGCATGAGCGCGTGGTCCACCTTGTTGATGCGATCAGCCCTGCCGAGGAGGTACCAGATGCGGCGGGCCGCCTCGAGGGCAGTTCGGCAAATCGTTATCTGGCGAGAAGCAGCGGCGGTTTCGCCAATACTCTCGAGATGCTTCGCGACCGACTCGTCCGCCAGCTGAATCTGCTGCAGCATCGCCGCCCCGTCGCACACGGCCTGATCCACCTCTGGCCAGCGTCTCTGCTCGGCCCGGCAGCGCCCGAGCAAAACGAGGGCGCGGCTGGCCCCGCGAGTACCGCTCTGACGGCTTATCTCGGGCAGCAGCTGCTCGATTGCCCCGGCTGCTTGATCGTATTCTCCCGCGGTCACGGCCAGCTGAATCAACTCCATTCTGGTGATTGCCGCGTCTTGCGCGCATCGCAACACGTTGAACTCTTCGAGCGCTTGCTTGAAGTGCTCATAGGCGTCCTCGACCCGAGTATGTGAAGCGAGAAAGCGGCCTTCCTCGAGGAGCACCTGCGCGACTCCCTGCCGAGAACCGACCGCGCGATAGTGTTTGCCGGCGCGTTCGAGGGCGGCTCGTGCCCGATCAGGATCATTGCGCATCCGCAAGATGCTGGCATGAAAACGGAAACAAGCGGCGAGACCTGCCCGATCGCCCAATCCCTTGAAACGATCGGAGGCTTGCAGCACCAGGTCCTGGGCGCCGGCCTGGTCCCCGGTTTCGATGAGGAGCTGGGCCTCGCTCAGAAACGCGTGGGCGATCCCTCGAATGTCGTCGATTCGGGCGAAGCTCTCGCGGGCGGACTCGAAACACCCGCGAACCTCTCGCGCATCGCGTCGATCCAACCAGAGCTGGCCCAGCAAGAGTTCGCACTTGCCGTGCTCAGAGAAGACACCCTGCTCGAAAAACACCTCTCTGGCCTGCAGTATGAGCGTCTCTACCCCTTCGATCCCGCCCTGTGCCAGGCGCGATTGAGCGATCAGACGGAAAGCTGAGGCCCGGAACAGCGCGTCCGACCAGTGACCCGCCCGCTCTTCGAGTCGCCACGCGACGGCTTCTCCATCCTCGTAGCGACCCAGTTTGTTTAGACTGTTCGAGAGTAGCTTGTACAACTGCCCCCAGCGGCGGTCGAACTCACCAACCCCGGCCGCGAGGATCAGGTCTGCTCCTCGCCGGCAGTATTCCACGACCGCTGTGTGGCGACTCACCTGAGAGGCGTGACGCGCCGCCCGCATGTAGAATGGGAAGGCATCTTCAGCCATCTCGGCCATCTCGTAGTGGCGCGCGATGGCCAACACCTCGGCAGGCGGGCTTACGATCGGATGCTCAACCCGAGACTGGGCGCTCAAACGGTGAAGGTCCCGAACCAGCTCCGGCTCCCCCGCCCACAAGACTGCAGACCAGAGACTATGCTGTGTGAACACCGCTCTGCCGGGAGACACTTGCTCCCAGAGGCCTTCCTCGATCCAGGTAGCCCAGGACTCTCCGAGAGCCTCCCGAAGATCCTCCCGCCCCTCCAGCTGTAGAACTCTCTCCAGGGCGGCGAAGGTAAAAGGCTGTCCGATTACGGCCGCCCGCAAGAGGACTGCTCCGAGGGAACCGGCAAGCCCGTTCGCCTCGCTCGTCTCGGTTACTGTCTGCCACCTCTGCTGCCAACCTTCCTTGAAAGTCCCCGGCAGAGTTTTGGCCGACTCAATCAGCGCGTAGTCCCCATTGTTTCGGGTCAGTGATTCCCCACGAATCAGAAGGCGCAGCGCCTCGACTGCGAAGGTCGGTGATCCGTTGGCCAAATCGAGGATCTGATCTCTCAGCTCCGCGTCCAGCGGCATCACCGCGTTGAGTAGGCTGGTCGTAGCTCGGCGCGACATCCGGTCGATGGACGTTCTGGAGAAGCCCTCGTACTGAGACAGCCGTGTGATGTCGTGTTCGATGGCTTCCGGTGCCCTCGCCGTCAGGATCACCAGCACGGGACATCGCATGCGAGTCCTGAGCAGGAACTCCAGCATTTCGATCCCGCGTTTGTCTACGCTCGAGCTGATGTCTTCGAGAACTAATAGAACGGGTCCCATCGCAGCTAGGGCAAAGAGCACCTCCAGATAGGTTCCGACCCAGTCGTAGTGACTGTCCGTGTCGGAGCCGTCCGCTTCGGCGGCTGGTGCCAGCAGGTCCAGCAGCACCCGCTCATCGATTCGATCGTCGAGTCTCAGCCATTCGAGATCTTCGTCGATCTCCTCCCAGAGTGCACGTCGGTCCGGTCTGGTATAGCCCAGCATCCGCAGCAATGCGGTGCGCAGACCTTCGACCGATTCGAGTCCCGACAGCGAGTAGTGAACCACGGCGACCCGTGCTCGGCCTCCTTCGTGGGCGCGCTGGGCGAACTCCCTCACGAGTCGGCTCATTCCAACGCCCGATTCGCCGTCCAATAAGACCACGTGAGGAACCTTACTGACTGCCGTCTCTGTGAGCCGTCCCCACAGATAGGCCATCTCTTCGTCTCGGCCTGAGAACTTCGGCGGGCGGACCTGGAGCAGGTGGGGATGGTTTCGAACCAGACCAGCCGAGCCGGTCAAATAGAGACCTGACTCCTCCAAACCGGGCCACCGGGCCGGTGGTAGGCCGCTGGTGTCGACTCGCCCGGTAACGGCCTCGGGCGGCGCGATCTGCTTCAGCTGCGCCAAGACCTCGCTTGCCGTCTCAAACCGCTTTCGGGGGTTCTTTGCCAACATCTTGTGAATGAAACTGATGGCGGCAGGTGGCGCGTTGAAGTCTGAGCGGAGCTGCCTCTGAGGAATCGGGGTCAGGCGATGCATACGAAGCAGTTGCGCCGTATCTTCGGCCTGGAACGGCCTTTCCCCGAAGGCCAACTCGTAGGCAATTACACCGAGGGCGTAGATATCGAGAGCCGCCGAGAAACGATACAATGCGAAATTGCGGATCGCTTCGGGTGCCAGATATGAGGCGGTTCCCACCAGAACCTGTGGCCCCTCCCCGTCGCCAACGATCGGGCGATTGAGCACCGCGGCAATGCCAAAATCGATAATCTGAGCTCGCAAGAAGCCCGCCCGGTCTCGATGGATCAAGATATTCGATGGCTTGAGGTCGTGGTGAAACACACCGCGGGCGTGGGCGTGGGATAACACGCCCAGCAGCTGAAACAGCAATGCACAAAGCGTTGGCCACTGGAACGCATTCTTGGCAACCGTGTTGATCGCACTGCCGGGAGACAGTGCCATCACAATGTAGGGGACGCCGTGGCCGGTTCGTCCGAAATCGTAGAGTTCGACAGCGTTGGGATGGGCCAATCGTGCGACTGCCTGCACCTCCCAAGAGAAGGCCGTCGACAGTTGTGACTGTGAGCGCTTCGTGTCGAGGAACTTTATGGCCACCCATTGCTTGGCGTACATGTCGTAGGCACGCTGTACCCAACCCATGCCACCTTTCCCGAGGATCTCCTCGAGTCTATAGCGGCCGTCCAAGAGTGGTTCCATCCGATCCCCTGATCCCAAATACTCGGAACAGTCTACCGCGATATGCTCTCGGGTGGTCCAAAAAACTTGCGACCGGAGCAAACGCGCCGGCCGCAAGGGGGACGCCGTACAAGGCGTCTAGGGGTAGGGCTTTTTGGATGGGGTTCGTGGCGGGGTTAATGGGACTGCGCCGTCCCAGGGAGGATCCTTCAGGCCTCCGAATTTACGCGTCGGCGAGTAGCCGAGACACGCCATCGATGACCGTCTTGCGATTTTTGTTCGCTGCTTCATAAGCGGAAACCCATTCAAGCTCCCGTGCCGGCAAGCCTTCGAGCCGAGCACAAACGGTTTTAGCGTTCAAGTCATCATAGTCGGCGAACGGCGCCTTCGTGGCGTCAAATTCGTCTTCCGTGGCGACGTCCGCCTCATCGAGCCGCTGGCCGATGAACTCCATCGTTTTTCGGATTGCGTCGCTACGCTCTCCTGTAATTGTATATGCCCATGTCAAAAAGTCGGTGGTTCGCTCCAAGGCGTTTACTTCAAAGCTCGAAAGGGCTTTTTGGCCTACTGCTAGAGCTTCCTGGCCCCGGTCGACCAATTGGCCACGCCGAGTATTCAGGTCCACCAACCAATCAGCGCTTTTACCCTGAAGGTCAGTCCAAATTTCATTTCCCTTTTGAAACCACTCTTTTCTAGTGTCAGTCAGTCGGTCAAATAATGCTGTCATCTTCATTTCCCTTTATTGCCGGCGGCTAGATTGTTCCGCTACCATCACTCGAATGCGAAACTAACCACTATGACGCACTGTGTCAACGGCTTTTGACGCATTGTGTCAAAAAACACAGCAACCAGCGTGCTGCGGACCCATGTTGACCTCGACTACACCCTCGACGTACCCTCCCGAAGCACACATTCTCAAAAGGGACCTTCGCCGTGTCCTGAGGCCGAGATTTTAGGAGACTTTTATGCCTCATGCGGCTACCCAGCAGCTTGCACCCGTGAAACGTCGCAAGCGCTGGCCGCTAGCCTTGCTCGTCGCGATACTGCTGCTACTCGTAGTCGGGGGGATTCTCGCCCTCACTGAAATTGCTGAATCGAAGATTTCGGTTCGACTCCGAGAAGCGGCCAGCAGGTTTGGACTTCATGTCGAGTGGGACGCTATCAATATAGGTCTCGATGGCGAAATCGAGGTCGAGGGTCTCACGTTTCGGAGCGATACTGCGACGTTCGAAGGTCAAATCGACTCGCTGTCAACCCGGCTCACCCTGGCAGAAGCCGTGAGGGGCACGCGGCCAGCCCTATTCGAAGTAGACGGCCTGGTTCTACGGGCAGACCGCGAGGGCCTGCTCAGCCTCAAACGGTCTCCCGGTGAGACCACCGGATCAGGCGCCGGCGCTTCAGGTCCTCTTCAGATGCGAGTCTCGAGCGCGGACGTCCTTCTGGATCTCGATGATCGGGTACCCATCGCGTGCCAGGGGCGCGACTTGGACCTCGGATTGCGCCCACAACCCAGCGTCACCGGAAGCTTGGGATGTAATCTGCCGGGCTTCACAACCGGGCTCTTCCAAGTGACCGTCACCTATGAAGAAGCCCTACAACCCGAACCGTGGCAAATCACACTGGCGCCCAACGGCAGCAACGGATCGGACGGTCTCCTAGTCGGTGGGGTGCATGCCTCTGTCGGGCCCGATCGCGCTCACATATCTGTGACGGATCTCGTCGCAGAGCACGAGATACCCCAACTGGATTCCCTTCCCGCCAGTCTGAACCTGAGTGCCGTGGGAATCGTCCTCGTAAAGACCGAGGGCTGGGCGATTCATCGGGTTGAGGCGGGCCCTGGCACGGTTCGGCTCGTGTTTCCTCAGGATGAGGCCGTGGCCTCGCCGGAAGGCCCTCCTCAGGCGACGAACGAGGAGCACGGAAGGCCGGATCAAGGCGACGAATCTCCCGAAAACTTGCCGCTCAACGAACTGGAAGAGTCAGCCAGTTCGGAGGCAGCTGACAGCTTTCAATGGGAACTCGTCGAACAGCGTCTTCGTACAGTGGAGGAGCTGATGACGACCTCGATGACGTTGTCTACCACCCTCGCGAATCGGGTCGACATCAACGATATCGATCTCGAGTTTCAACTGGGTAGCGGGCACCTCGTACCGGTTCGGCTGCTAAACCTCACGTCGCTGCCCGGGCAAACCACTGCCTCAATCGAGTTTGCAAACCATCAGATTGGAGCAGCCGTCGAGACCATTAGCGGTGCGGAAAGCGACGGGCTTGCGCTTGCTGTTTCTGTCGACAGCCTCGACCTGGCGGCTGTCAGTGAGACCTTGGGTACGCCCGGACTCCTGACCGGTGCCGCGAACCTTCGGTTTCACGTGACGACCGGTGCAGAATTCGAGGTGGTGTTCGATCTGGGCATGCCCGACCTCGTTGTGAACCATGCCGCGATCAGCACCGAACCCATCGCGCTGCTGCCACAAGTTACTGAAACCCGCCTTCGGTTTGCGGCTGATGAGGAAGTGCCCTTCACCTTTCACACCGAAGGAACCCTCGGCGAACACGTGGCGGGCCGACTCGACCTGCGGGTGGCGCGCGATGAGGACGGCCCGAGACTGTCTGGCGAGTTCCACATCGACAATGCCCGATGTCGGGACCTGCTCGCGGCGATTCCGGAAGGCTTGTTCCTGCATATGGACAGGGACGCGATTCGTTTCGCCGGACGTGCTGGGCTGGATGGTACCATTGAGTACAGCTTCGGCAACCATCGGAGCTTCCGAATGTTGTTCGGGGAGGAATTCCCGGGAACCTGTCGTATCACTCGGATGCCCCGCGGCTTCCGACCTGAGGCGTTGCTGGAGCCGGACTATCGACATGTCGTGTCCGAGGACTACTCTACAGAACGAGTTGTGGTCGGCCCGGCAACCGCCGGATGGACACCTATCGAAGACCTTCCAGAATACATCCCAGCGATCATGTATCTGACGGAGCAGCGAGACTTCCTCGAAGATCCGGCGATCAGCGTCAGCCTGATCAACAAGGCCGTGCGCATCAATCTCATCTATGGGCGGTGGGCCTATGGCGGGAGTACGGTAACGCAACAGCTGGTCAAAAACCTCTTCTTGGACCGCAACAAAACCCTCGCGCGGAAACTCGAAGAGGCGTTGATTTCTTGGGCGCTCGAGGCCGTGTTAACCAAGGAGCAGATACTCGAACTCTATTTGAACTGCATCGAGTTTGGTCCCGATATCTGGGGTATCGAGGCGGGCGCGCAGTACTATTTCAACGTGTCCGCTCCACAGCTGAGTCCGATTCAGGTGTCCTATCTGGCCGGGCTCAAACCATCACCCCGCTCTGGCGGAAATCATCGGCGGCGTGGCCAAACGCCGAGACGGCAACGGTGGCAGGATCGCCTGCTCCACCACATTCAGTTGCTGGCCGATCGGGGCTTCATTCCGCAGTCCTATGTCGACGCCCAGGAGACCTTCATCATTCCACTCGGCGAAAACGCCCTACCCCGTATCGCTCCCATCGACGACTGAAGTCGCGCTCCGTCCACAGACTCCCGGCTGAAGGCGAATCGGTTTGGGTGGCCTTCCGTTGCAAGCTAGCGTATGTTTCCGCGAAATCGAGTGTCAAACGGAGGTGACATGGCATTGACCGAATCAGAACCTATCGAGTTGGGAACCAAAGCGCCCGACTTCGCCCTTCCGGCAGCGGAGGGAGGAACTCTTCGCTTGAGTGACTGCGAAGCAACCCATGGCCTCGTCGTCATGTTTATCTGCAATCACTGCCCCTACGTCATCGCCATTGAGGCGAGATTGGTCGAACTTGCCAACGACTACGCGTCCAAAGGCGTGGGTTTCGTCGCGATCATGTCGAATGACGTCGCCCGCTACCCGGCCGACGGACCCGACAAGATGCGCGAAAAGGGCTATCCATTCCCCTACCTCTACGATGAATCCCAGGAAGTCGCTAAGGCGTACGGAGCAGTCTGCACCCCAGATCTCTTCGTCTTTGATTCCGGGCTCCAACTCGCCTACCACGGGCGTCTCGATGACAGCTGGAAAGATCCGGCTGCCGTGACGCGACGCGATCTTCGCCTCGCTTTGGATTCGCTGTTGGCGGGCGAATCGCCCTCAGCCGAGCAGATTCCTTCGATGGGCTGCTCTATCAAGTGGAAGTAAGCTGAACCTTCGCCTAAAAACGCGCTTGGATGACGTGCTCGCGGATCTGGGCCGGCGCTCCCTTCGACGAGACCCTCGCGTCGTCCGTTGGGGAGCCCATCACCGTCTGTTGATCGACTCGAAGTGGGTAACCGCCTTCGCGACCAATGACTACCTGGGATTGGCGAACGCCCGCAGCCTTTCCGGCGAAAGCCCGGGAGCGGGTGCCTCGCGACTCATTACCGGGACGCACGAAGCACACGCGAAGCTCGAAGGCGAGCTGGCTGATTGGGCCAAGGTGGAGCGCTGTCTTCTCTTCAACAGTGGCTACAACGCGAACTCGGGCCTTTTCGCAGCGCTTTTTGGGGAGAATGACCTGATTCTGAGCGATGAGCTGAACCATGCCAGCCTGATTGACGGCATTCGGCTATCTAGGGCAGCTCGCCGGGTCTATCGTCACCTAGATCTGCAGGACCTCGAAGACAAGTTGGCCTCGGCTCAGTCCTTCGAATGTCGCGTGATTGTCACCGAATCCATCTTTAGTATGGATGGTGACCGAGCTCCCCTTGCCGACTTGGTAGACCTTGCAACGCGCTATGACGCCGCCTTGGTGCTCGATGAAGCCCACGCCGTCGGCGTTTTCGGGCCAGAAGGGAGGGGACTTGCCGCTGAGTGTGGCCTTCATGACAAGGTCGACGTCACAGTGGGTACCTGTGGCAAGGCCCTCGGCAGTTTTGGAGCCTACGTTGCGGGGAGCAGCGTGCTTTGCCAGGTCCTGTACAACCGGGCACGGAGCCTGGTGTTCACGACGGCTCTACCGCCAATGGTCGCCGAGCACACCGCCGGTCATCTGGCGGAGGTCAGGAATGGCCAACTCACCGAGAAACTCTGGCGCAATGTCGAAGCTTTCCGCCAGGAATGTAGCCGGATCGGCCTCCCCCTCCCACAGTCTACTGGGCCCATCGTCCCACTGGTTCTTGGCTCGCCCGAGAAGACGCTCGCAACTGCCGAAAGGTTGCTATCGAAGGGGTTGTGGGTGCCAGCCATCAGGCCCCCAACCGTTCCGCCGGGCTCATCTCGGCTCAGATTGACTCTTTCTGCTGCCCATGACGTCGAGGACATCTGCCGGCTTGCGGCAGCTTTGGCCGACTGCATGGGCTAGCTGTTACCATTTCGATACCTGGTCACCTCAGCGTTACTCTGCAAGCCTGCAAAAATAGTGCGGCGTAGCCTCTCATCAGTGTGCATAGAACCTGGTCCGCTTCTTGCTTTAGCGAGAACCGTCAATGAAGAACGAACCAAAGAAACTCAGCCAGCTCTTCGAATCGGACGCCCGATGGGCTGACGTCCTGCATCGAAATGGGGTCGACGTCTGTCGGCTGCGCTCGTCCACTCTAAGCGTCGTTTGCAAGGACCATCACCTCGACTTCGAGGCGCTTGAAGAGGAAGTCGCCCGGTTCCAAATCGGCAGTGGGTGTGAAGGGCACAATTCGTTGGGCTGCATCACCGACCTAGCCGACCACGTCGAAGCAGTGCACCACGCATATCTTCGCAGGACACTGCCTCGTCTCTATGAACTTCTGTACGGGATCGGGGTCCGGCACGGCTCTGAATTCCCGGGGCTCGACAAACTCAGTGTCCAATTTCGCGCCTTCCACGAAGAGGCCATCCTTCATGTCGTGAAGGAGGCGCGAGGCGTGTTCCGAATGGGACGACTGCTCGACTCAACCGAACCGTCTGGGCATGTACCGCGCGGACTCCGCAATCCGATTCAGGTCGTTACCCGCGAGCATGAGTCACTCTTCAAGGAAATCATCCAACTCGAAGAGAGTGCGGAGGGTTTTGTCGCCCGGGGGCTCGTTTGTCCACGGATGACCTTGTTTCTCAGAGGACTCGCGCAAGTCCGTCGAGAGCTGCGAATTCATGTTAAGGAGGAGGAGGAGATCCTCTTCCCGGCTATCGTTGACAGGGAACACGCCCTTTCACACAACGACGATCAGGACGAGTCCTAGGCAGCCGGCTTCCAGCCAAGCGGCGCAGTTTCTCCCCTGGAGCTTCTAGGTCCTTTTGAAGTCGTCTTCGGCGATTTCCAGTTTCAGCATTTTCTCCCACAGGTTCTTTCTGGAGATGCCGAGTATGTCTGCAGCGGCAGTCCGTTTTCCTGAAGTCCGCTTGAGTGCTCGGATGAGATAGTCCCGTTCGAAACTCTTCAAGGCGGTCGCCAGGGGCTCGATTTGGCTGTTGGGTAGATCGAGCAACGGGGTCGAGGCGACTTGATCGGAAGATGCTACCTCTGCGATGGCCGAGGGCAGATGGGCCAGTTCGATTGTTCCCTCCCGAGCGAGCACCACGCCGTGGTGGATAGCGTGTTCCAGCTCCCGAACGTTTCCCGGAAAGCCGTAGTGGTACAAGGCCATGAGCGCTCGGTCGGATATCGTCGGCGAATCGCCCGGCGCCAACTGGTTCAAAAAGAACTCGACCAGTAGGGGCAGATCGGCCTTTCTGTCGCGCAGTGGTGGAATATTCAGCTGCAGAACGTTCAATCGGTAGAACAGATCCTCTCGAAATCGCCCGTTAGCAATATACTCTTGGAGATTGCGGTGAGTTGCGGACAGAATCCGAACGTCAACTTTGACCGCTTTGTTGGTGCCGAGAGGTTCGACTGCTCTCTCTTGAAGAACGCGGAGGAGCTTCGCCTGGGCAGGCAACGGCATCTCGGCCACTTCGTCCAGAAACAACGTGCCTTTGTGGGCAGCCTGAAAACGTCCCTCCCGCCGACGGGTCGCTCCCGTGAACGCACCCCGCTCGTGTCCGAAGAGTTCGGCTTCCAGCAGAGTCTCTGGAAAAGCCGCGCAGTTCACGGCCACAAACGGCTGCTCGTAGCGAGAACTGCCTTCGTGCAATGCCTTCGCCACCAGCTCCTTTCCGGTGCCGCTTTCGCCAGTGATCAGGACAGAAGCCTCGCTGCTAGCGAAGGCGTTCAGACGGTCGAATAGCTGGCGCATCGGGCCCGACTGCCCGATTATTCTCGTTTTCTTTCCGCGATCTTCAGCCAGCGCGGAGTCGGCTTCGGCCAGTCGACGACGCAGGGTCTTGACCTCTCCGATCCGTTCCAACCGCATGATCAATTCGTCAGCATCGAACGGCTTGGTCAGGTAATCGTGGGCACCCGCCTTGAAGGCTGAAACAGCGTCAGCCACCGCCCCAAAGGCAGTAATCAAGATCACCTCAGTCTCTGGACTTTGGGATTTCACCATCCGAAAAATGTCCATCCCATTTACTTTTGGGAGCCGGATATCTGTAATCACCACGTCGAAGTGCGATTGCTCTAGCGTCTTCACAGCCTCCGCGCCATCCGCTGCCAACGTGACGGTGTAGTTCGCAGCTCGGAGGGCATCACCAATACTCAAACGAATAAGGGGCTCATCATCGACCAACAGAACGTCTAACATTCAGGTTCACTCCGATTTGCCCCGCTGGGCAGACGAAAGGTCACTGTCGTGCCTTTTCCGGCTTCGCTATCAAAGACGAGAAAGCCGCCGTGGGCGTTAATGATGGACCGTGTCACCGACAGCCCTAGCCCTGTGCCTTCGCCCTCGGGTTTCGTACTGAAGAACGGGTCACATATTCGGGCCAGGTCCCTGTCTGGAATGCCTGGTCCCTCGTCCCTGATACTGATCAACGCTTCCGTTTCGGTTAGTTCGGCGGTCACTAGAACCACCGATCCCCGCGGCGAAGCATGGGCTGCATTGAGCAGGACGTTCATCACAGCCTGGGCGAGCTGCGACCGATCACCGAAGACGGGTACACTGTCTGGCTCGAGTTTGCTTACCAGATCCACTTCGAGCTGCCGGGCTGTGGGGGCCAGCAGTCGAAATGATGCTTCAACCAATTCGGACGCATCGAAACGGTGATGTCGTGTCACTCGCGGCCGGGCGTAGCTCAACAAGCTACCGACGATGGTGCGGATCCGCTCCAGACCGTCACTCATTGCGGTGAAATACTCTTCGGAACGCTCTTCGCTGACCCGACCTCTACGCAGGGACTTGAGACACTCCATGATCCCGGCGAGCGGGTTGTTGATTTCGTGGGCTACCCCAGACGCCAACAGACCGATCGACGACAGCTTCTCTGCCTGAATAATTTGCTGTTGTTCACGAAGAATCTGTTGATTGGCGCTCACCAGTTGATCGCGGGCTTTGCTGAGCGCTGTCGCCTTGTCGCGCTCCCGGTCGGTCATTTCGGCCAGTTGCGAGACCATTTGCTCGAGGGCGTCCTCTGCGCGCACCCGCTCGGTGATATCTGACCGAATCGCGACATATTGCTCAATTTCCCCATCATCATCGAAGAAGGGAACGATTGTAGTATGGACCCAGTACGTACTGCCGTCCTTTCGCCGGTTCTTGAGATCACCGACCCAGACATCTCCCCGAGTTATCGTGTTCCACATGTTCGCGATGAACTCTTTGGGGTGGTATCCCGAGTTGATGATCCGGTGGTCCTTGCCCAACAGTTCTTCCTTCGAGTAGCCCGAAATCGACACGAACTTCTGGTTGACGTACGTAATACGCCCCCTCCTGTCGGTCGTCGCGATAATCGACGCCACGTCGAGCGCATCCTTGAAGGCCTCGAGCTGTTTCAGCGTCTCCTTCGGTTCTGGCCCGAGTTGGGTCTCGTTGGGTTCTCGAGTGTCAGCCATACCTGCCTATGATCTCTCTAAACGATACCACATAGTAACATGGTTTCCTTCTGGTTACCTTTTCTGGCAGTAATTCGCCCTACATCTCGCTTAAGAAGGGCGGCTAGGCGGGTACTGTTCAAGATTCGGGCCGAAAGCACTCAATTCGAGAAAGAGTCGGATTCGGCACGGGCTTTGCTGCGTTTCCCTGTGAAACTTCTTCGTCTGGAGGGCACCATGTTTACCTACAAGAGGATACTGGTTCCGGTCGATTTCTCTTCGGGCTCGCGCTCGGCTCTCACCTACGCCATCCGTTTGGCAGCTGAATTTGGAGCAAACCTAGACATCTTGCATGTCTGGGAGCCGCCCCAATACGTGGGGCCAGACGTGATGCTTCACCTGCCTGGTGACAGCAAATCGTTGTCCGACTACGTCATGGAAGAGGCTCGCCAGGAGCTCGACGATCTTCTGAGAGACCTCGCTCCGCCTGCGTCTCTCGAAATCACCACCATGTTGGAGTCTGGCGACACCCGCAACCGCATCATCGAACTCACTAAGACAGACCGATACGATCTGGTCGTCATGGGAACCCATGGACGCACAGGTCTGTCGCGCCTGTTTTTGGGTAGCGTAGCGGAGCACGTCATTAGGAAGGCCGAGTGCCCGGTTCTAACGGTTCGCACTCACTGAGTGAAAGCACCTGGGATGGAGGAAGAGAGGGAGGCTCGGAAAGGAGGACTAGTCGACCGCCACGGTGACGGTTCCGCCAACGACTGTCGGCGTATTCGGTTCGATCGGATTGCCGTTGATGTCATAGGCCGCGTCGATAAACGTCGCCTCGAACTCGAGCGCCACGACACCGCCATCACTCCTCATTACGTGAACTTCGACCTCTTGAGCTGGCTCATCATACGTCCAGTAGCCCGGCTCGGGACCTGCACACCCCAGTAGCGAGACGCTCGTGCCTTCCCAGTCCCCCGCACTCCCAGTGTAGGTCTGACCGGCGCGCAGTGACGTAAGATCCCCAGGAGTCTGTAGCACGGCCATCGCGGCTCCTTCGCTGGTCGTCACGGTAACTTCCATGTAGGTCCAGTAGCCGTCGCTCCAACCACTGAGGATGCTGGCGTTGTCGTCGATGCCCTCGATGTGCCCAATTGAGCCAACCAGCGCACCCTGCCTCACATCAAGGTCGTTTGCGGACCAGAACTCACCGCCTTCAGCCCAATACTCCGGCGATGATTCGCCGCCCAAAGACCAGAGGTCGATCCCTTCAGTATCTTCAGCGCAGCCCACCATCGCGAGAAGGAGCGTGCACAGCATAAGTGTCGGGATTCGGTTCAGTCTGTTGCTCATTCGAGACCTCCGTGGCACTGCCGCAGCCTTTGCGTTTGGCCAGGTAACTAGTCTAACCAGGTCGACCGGGCTTGGCAATCCTGGATTTCAGGCGTCGCTTCTAGTGGCTTCCTCCGAAGTCCTGAGTCCAGTAGTGACCGTACTCGGAGTTCGGATTGAAGGCGTAACCAATGCCGAGAACTGTGTATTCCGAGCTCATGATATTGCGGCAGTGGCCGGGACTGTTGATGAGTCGCTGGGTTGATTCCGCAGCAGTCGAGGAGCCCGCCTGAATGTTCTCTCCCCAGGGGCCGTCCCCACGGTAAACCACATCAGCCATTCGATCGGAGAACTCACGACCATCGAGACCGTCGTGTTCGAAGTAATTCTGGTCGCCCATGTCCTTACTGTGAGCTCGTGCCGCGACGCGAATAATCTCGTCCATCTCGAGTGGGTCAACCGGTGGGTACTCATCTTCGCCACAGGTCGCACCGAGCGCACGCCAACGATTGACCTCCCTCAGCATATCGTCCTCGAGACTCGCCCACTGGCTCGGCCACTCACCCAGCCCCGCGCACTCGACGCTCACACAATCGTCGTCCTCACAGTCGGTTGCACCGTCCTGGTCGTCGTCCAGTTCGTTGTCGCAGGCCAACTCGACGCCCGAGACTGACAGCTCGAAGTCACCAGTCTCTCCTGCGTATCCGTCAACAACTAGCAGGATCACTTGAGCCTGCCGAAGCTCGATGTCGATGCTCGAGGAACGGTCGTTGCTCGCATCGTCGTTGCACGCGAGTTCCAATCCCTCGCAACTGTCCAGTATGTACAAGATGGTGTCGTAGTTGGACCCGCTCGTGCTGAACACGTAGCGGCCATCCTCTGGAGCGGCCCATTGAAAAATCAGCTCTCCCGAACCGCTGCTATTCGCTCCGCAACCACTGTCCACGAATCGATCTGGCGAAGTTCGCGTACTGCCGGCCTGCAGGAATGGAAACGCTGTGCCTAGATCGGCATGCACGCAACTTGGGAGAGTCGGCTCCTCCGGTTCATCCGGTTCATCCGGCTCGTCCGGTTCGTCCGGTTCGTCCGGCTCATCGACCGTTGAATCACCCGGGTCCTCTACGTCCGTGTCGGATCCGGGTAGGTTGTCGACGGTTGTGGGCTCATCCCGCTCAGAATTGTTACCATCTGAGTCGTCGGTGTTACCAAGACAACCCGCCATCATTGCGATAAGAGTTACCGCTGAGACTACTGCTGAGAGCTTATTGGATATAATCATCTGGTGATATGTACCGCAACGGACCGAACAACGTAGTCACATTCATATCGGCAGATTCAATGGCGTGCAAGCACTGAAACCGGCCCAGCTCTTGCAATTGGTCGCTCGAAATCGGTTTACAGGAGGAACCTGTCGTGAAACGCTCGATCCCTACTCTGATGATATTTTTGATGTTTTTGGCACTCCAGCCGACGGCATTTGCTGAGGATGAAGCCCCCGCGGACGAAGGGCCCGTGCTCAATCCGACCGCGTCGCTTTTCACCAGGTACGAACTGCGACAACACTACAGCCCGGGTGGCTTGAATGGATCGGACTTCATTCGATACCGTGCGCGCTTTGGAACAGACCTAGACAACCTTCGGATTTCTGACTCACTCGTGGCCTCGATTCGGTTCGTGCCGCAGGCGAGTGGATTCTGGCACGTGGGCGGCTCCTCTCTCGAGGACGCCTCCCTCGGACTGCACGAGGGATACCTCTCCCTGAATGCAGACCGGTATCGACTGGATATCGGACGCTTCGAAATGGCCTACGGCGAACATCTGATGATCGGGACCGTGGGATGGCACCATACGGGCCGGAGTTTCGATGGCGCACGCTTTCACTATGCGCCGTGGGTTAGCGGCGCCTATATTGACGCGTTCTTCACGACCCTCAACGAGGGCCTGGTTGATGGTCCGTTCACGACACCATGGGGTGCGGGTGACCAGTACTTCGCAGGTTTGTACTCGGGCTTTGGCCCTTCACTCGCCGAAGGGATGGCCTTGGACACCTACTTGCTTGCGCGCATCTGGCCCACAAATGACAACGCGGCGAGAGAGTCCGCAACCCAGCTCACAATCGGTGCACGAAACAAGTACAAGGTGGGTTCCTTCGACTATCGACTCGAGGCCGGAGCCCAGTTCGGAACGCGCCGAGTGGAAATCGAGGGAAGGGACAATCCAAAAATCATGGCTTTCCAGGGCGACCTCGAAGCGGGTGTTACATTTGGCGATAGCAGGCCGTTCAGAGTCTCTTTGGAAGGGTTCTTCGCCAGCGGCGACGACCCCGAAACTGATGAACTGGAGAACTGGGACCAACATTTCCCGACGGCCCATAAGTGGCTGGGTTACATGGATATCATCGGCGGCCGCTCCAACGTGTACGGTGGCGCCCTTCATCTGAGTTACAAGATCAACGATGCCTGGCGAGTCTCAGCTGACGCTCACGCCTTCTGGCGTCCAGAAGTCGGTGAAGACGTGGATAGTTTGGTGGGTTACGAAGTTGATACCGGCGTACTCTACATCATTGGTCAGGGCCTCAAGCTCCGAGCCGGACTTGATATCTTCCTTCCAAATGACGACGCCAGCGACGACCTGCCCTATTTCTTCGAGCTCGAGCTCAAATACACGCTCTAAGCCTCTCGCGCCGCGATCAGCGGCGCGTTCCCGACAAAGCTAGCCGGGCGTCGCCTCCCCAAACGGGGCGGCGGCGCTTGGGGGCAGTATCACTAGCCTCGAGTGGCCGCGGTGCGCATCGAAGCCGAAACGCCCTCCACTGCCTGCGACGAAATACTGGCGATCGAGATCCGGCGAGTTGGGTTGCACGAGTCACGTCACTCTCCTTCTACTCCACTTTCGGTCCCTGAAAGTGGAATAAGTCGCGCGGGGACGACGACTGCTGCACCTTCTTCCCCCGCCGCACTACGAATCATGAGCCTGGTCCCTGGCTCCCGATATTTCTGACGAACGAATCCGAGAGCCATGACCTCTCCGGTTCGCTGTGATTTAACCACCGACGTCAGGCCACCAACATCCTTCCCGTCGCTAACGAGTCGATGCTCGGCCGCTTGGCCGTGCCCCGTCAGCTTGAAGGCTGTCAACGCGCGTGTCACTCGCCCGCGATAGTGTACTCTCGCTACTGGTTCCTGCCCCATGTAGCACCCTTTCGTCCAACTCACGAGATGTTCGAAAGGAATCTCGGGCAGCAGAACCTCCTCGGTTACATCCACACCCGGCTTTGCGAAACCGGCTCCGACTCGGCTCACTTCGACTGCCGAGTAGCCCGAGGGACTCAGGCCCAATGGGCCTCCAAGCGCAGTGAGGCTGTTCCAGTACCCCTCAATCGCGTCTCTGGGTAGCCAACACTCCAGGCCTTCGACACCAGCCCGGTTGCTCGCCACCCAGATTACCCTATGATCACCAGCCTCTAGCTCTTCCGTGCGACTGAAAGCGGCCGTCTCGCCCAGCGCAGCAACAGCTGGACTAATCTGGGCCGCGAGTTCCCAGCAACGCGGGCCCGCCAGATTGAGCGTCCCGTATTCACTGCTCACGTCGCGTAACTCGACCTGCTCCATAATCAAATAGCTGTCGAGCAGTTTGACTAGAGGACCGCTCTCTCCCGGCGGCGTCGTGAGTAACAATTCGTCTGTGCGGCCGATTACGCCAACAATCCAGCGCACCCGTCCCTTTGGAGTAAGCAGAGCCGCCTGACAAGCGCCTCCGGCGGTCAGTTTCGCGACATCGTTGCTCAGTAGCCCCTGCAAAAAAGCGGCTCGGTCTCGGCCGGTGACCGACACGCACCCCTGGTTGGAACGGTCAACCAGAGCAAGACCTTCTGATAGAGAGAGCTCTTCCTCGGCACTATTTCCATAGTGGAGGGGAACCTCCCAGCCGTCGACCAGGCCGAGTTCGGCTCCGGCCAGGCGGTGGACTGAGTTGAGTAGTAACCGTTGTTCGTCCATGTAGATATTTCGCATATCAGGAGTGACGGGAAGATCGCAAGCGCGTTTAAAGCAACCTTCTGAATCAGGCAGTTTTCCAATACTATCGCGCGATGCGGGATGGTTGATTTGCGACAGCGCTTTCATGTCCATTGTCTCGGCGCAGAGCGAGCCCGTCCGATTAGGGAGAGAGAATGGCCGAAGAACGATTTGATGCCCCGAAACGCGTCGCGATAAACCGAGTCTACACTCGCAAAGGTGACGGTGGTTCAACCGCTCTGGTGGGCGGTCAGAGGGTACCTAAACACGACCTTCGAATCTGCGCCTACGGCACCGTTGATGAGCTCAACGCCACCGTCGGTGCAGCTCGCGTCAGCGCATTGGCGGGTGGACCCGAGGCGCCAAAACTCATGAAGTTGGGCGAGATCTTGATCCGAATTCAACATGAGCTCTTCAATCTGGGCTCGGTTCTGGCCACACTGCCCGAGGACCTCGGGGAACGGCAACCACGGGTCACCGAACGCGATATCAGCCGGCTCGAAGCTGAGATGGATGAGTTCAATGAGGAGTTGGAACCGCTTCGGAGTTTCGTCCTACCGGGCGGCTCTCGGCTGGAGGCTGAGCTCCATATTTGTCGGACGGTTTGCCGGCGGGCGGAGCGAGAGGTCGCAGCGCTCGTGGAAGGGACAGACGGTCACAACGACGCCCTTTCCTATCTCAACCGACTGAGCGATGCGTTCTTTGTTTTTGGGCGCTGGACGCTCTTGACCACCGGCCACTCGGAAGTCCTGTGGAACCCCAACCAGCACTCAGATTAATAGGTCAGCCGTTCTGCTTTCCACGGGAACGATCCATATCGCGTTTTGCGTCGCGCTTTTTCATCGCCTCCCGTTTGTCGTAGAGGCGCTTGCCCTTGGCCAGTCCGATTTCGACCTTCGCGCGCCCGTTCTTGAAGTACAACCGCGTTGGAATCAGCGTAAGGCCCTGATCCCTCAGCTTGGCCTTTAGGCGATCCAACTCCCGGCGGTGCATGAGCAGTTTGCGTTTTCGAGTGGGCTCGTGGTTGAACCGGTTCGCATAGACATATTCGGCAATGTGCAATCCGACGAGGTAGAGTTCGTTGCCATCGAATGAGGCATAGGCGTCTCGAAAGTCGACCTTGCTGTCACGCAGCGACTTCACCTCGCTTCCGACAAGCTGAATTCCAGCTTCCCAGGTATCCAGAATCTGGTAGTTGAAACGCGCCTTGCGGTTCTTGGCAATTTGTTTGACAGCTTCTTCTTTCATTTGTCCGCCGCTTCGCGGCTATTGCGTGCTGAAGTCAAACACTAGGTCGAACAGGGAACTGAGTGCAACCTCAAACACCCCGTCCCACCCGGTTTGCGATTCCGTCCAGTGCCAATTGCCTACAACGCCGTTGACCGCGACGAGGGCCAATTCCTCCAGCTCAGTTGCGTCTGCCGCCAAGCTCGCCACCTGCTGGAGCGCCCGCGCCTCAGCCTGCAGCAGCGCCGCGGCACATGGCTGCGGTCCGGCTGGGCAATCTCCTCGTTCTAGATCGACCCTGATCTGAAGCTGTTCGGAGGTGGCATCGAGAATACCCGACGAAATCCACTCCTCCCGACTCTTCCGATCGAACCGTGCAACCCAGTTGGAGAGCACAACCCGTCGAGTCCCCTCCCTAATCCTCGCCCGAATCGCTTCAGTCTCGGCCTCCGCGCCAGAAACTGCCCTTAGCCGGGGAGTCAGCAGGGCCTCGAGATAAGTAACGGCGTCCTGCCCCCTCCCCTCTCGTTCTGCTTCGTCGGCGGAGCGGCCGAGAAGCTCGATGAATATCCGGCCTTGCTCGCTGTCGACGCATTCCGTCGGACACGCCTGGAGGGCGAGTACCCGGTGGCTGGGGGCTGACAGGCGCTCGAAGCGGTCAAGGTACAGATCCACAACCTCTGGGCATATCTCAGCTCTGGGAGCTTCCTCCAAGAGTTGCTGCACCTGTCTGTCGACTTCGCGTCTCAGGTTGGGCGTGGTTGCGGAAGATTCTCGTTCGATCACCGCTGCCAACGCCGACGGTGCCGGCGGACTGCCCGTATCGGAAGAGCCCGCTTCAACCGAGCTCTGGGGACCCTCTGATTGGCAGTCACAGGCTGGTAGCGCGGTGATGAGTGCGGCCAGGGTCAGAACGACGACGCTATTCGGTAGCCGGTGCACCGCTCCCCTCTGGCGGTGGTGTCTCCTCTTGGGCGGCGGAACCGGTACCCTCGGAGGGTCTGGTTCGATACCACTCGATGTACTCTTGTTGCCTGTAGCCAGTCTTCAAGAGGATGTCGAAGGGCACCAGCACTTCTAGAGTGAGTTGACCTCGCCTCGTGAGCTCGAAGTTTGCCACCTCGAAGCCGGCGAAGAACTGAGCCACTTCAGCCGGTGTCTGCCCGTAAATCCGTGCAGATGGCGCCTGTACGTCACTCACTGTGTCGCCGCGGACGCGAAATCCGAGGTCATTCATGTTCTGCGCAACCAACATGAGAGCTTGGGTGTTTCGAAAACTGTCGACAGCGTCACCTTCGGGCGCCTCGCCCTCGAGTTCCGTTTGTAGGAAGAGCCGAAATCGGTTTTCGGCTGGCAGAAAGCCCTCCAGTTGAACGAGTTCATCGCGCACGCTGCCGTTGAAGAGTTCGGTGAAGCCAATATCGAAGGTTCGGACCTCGATCATCGCGATCATACCTTCCGCTTCAGTCCTGATTTCCTCGGGCACTGCGAGTACTCGGCGCAACCTTGGATCGCGCTCGGTCAGGTGTTTGTAGGCTTCGAGGCCCGCGCTGAGCTGCTCGAGTGTTGCCCCTTCGATTGTGGCGGGGGCAAGAACGAGGGCCGAAGTCGGGTCGGAGGCCCCAATCGCCTGCCTCGCCAGAAAGACGAGTCGCTCTGAGACCTCTTGAGCGAGTTCTGGGGTTGCATCGTCGTTGAAGAGAGCGATGAGCGATTCTTCGTAGGCTTCAGGATCTGCCGGGTTTGTTGGTCCGTCCCCTTTGGCCTGCTCGTAGATGAGTTGCCAAAGACGAACACGGGCTTGGGCCACGCGCTGCTCGTCGCCGGTGTCTAGCTCCAGCCCAGCGAGCGTGTCGAATCGTCCCTGGGCCGCTTCGAGGTCACCTGCTTCGATGTGTATGTCAGCCAACCCGAGCAGGGCGGGGACATTGCCGGCTTCCATCTCGAGGACTTGTTCGTAGAGGGCGATTGCCTGGTCGGTGTCGCCCTGCCAGGCAGCGGTTCTCGCTTCGACCAGGGTATCGGCAACATTGGCGCCCTTCTCACAGCCCGAACTCATTGCGATCAACACAGTGACAGAGGCAACCGTCAGAGCGCGCAGCGTCTGCCGATGGTGCTTTTTGATGTAATCCGTCATTCGAGGTCTCCTGCTTGTTGGCATGTGAACTGGCGCTGTTTAACTCCTCGCCGAAACTCGCGCAAGTCCCGTACCGAAATTTCCCTGCAAAAGGGCTTGACTGCCGTTTTCAAAATCCGTAAAGCCCATTTTGTGCTTGGAGTTTTGGAGGGCTGAAGAGTGCCCTCCGCTGACTTGGAGGCAATTCATGGCCAGAAAGAAGCGAGAGTTCGAAGCCCCGCCCGAAGACGCTCAAGACGAACCCCTCGATGAGGACGACGACGGGCTCGACGTCATCGCTGACGGTGACGATATGGGCGACATTGACGACCTCGACCCCGATGAGGATGACAAGGACTGGGATTCCGGGTTGGACGAGGGTGATCTGGATGACG
>CAZDBH010000076.1:0-22923 GCA_964503485.1 uncultured Bradymonadales bacterium
AACGGCCCGAACCCGGGCGACATAGTCCGTCATGTACTTGGCATTTTTGGCGAACTCTTCGCCGGCGGTATCGAGTTGAGATTCGATGGGTGTCATATCACTCGCCTCCACTCGGTCTGATCTCAGCCAATAGTTGTCGTGTCTTGACCTGGTCGCTGAGCGCCACACTGATGCTGCCAACTACCCCGTCGATGGCGGCCGAGATTCGGTGCTCCATTTTCATGGCTTCGAGGACCAAGACGACTTGCCCTTTCTTTACGGGGTCGCCTTCGTTCACCTCGATTGACCACACAACCCCATCGAGCGGGGCCCGGAGATTGCCTCCGGCGACTTCCTCGTCGGACTCGGCTGGCGCGTGGGTCTTGTCCTCGAAACAGTGTGTGGCGGAGCCGTCGTCGAGCCAGATCGCTGTTCCTGACATCAGATAGCGGACTGTGCGAAGCACCCCGCCGACCGAGACATCGAGTGAATCGGGACCTTGTCGTACGAGCTCGACTTCGACCGATTCTGCTTCGACCCCTTCTTCCAGGTCGGCCCCATCGGTCACGGTGAAACGCCGAGGTGAGGAGCCAGCGATTGCGCGTACATCCAGTTCGCGGACAGAGTCACCCGACGCCAATTCGGCGGTCGTCCAGACTGGACCACCTATCGTCCAACCGATAAATCCGTCATCTTCAGCGATACCTTCGGCACCCTGGAGCAATCGCAGCACGGCCGCTACTGCAAGTGCTTGGTAATCCGGCGCTGCAACCGAACAACTGGGGTCGTCCGCGAACGAATCGGCGAGAAAGGCGGTCGTAGCGGCCCCATCGGCGAAAACTGGGTGTTCGCAAACTCGGGCCAAGAACGTCTTGTTGGCTACCAATCCAAACAGTGTGGTGTCGCGCAGGGCCGAACTCAGTTGCCGGCGCGCGTCGTCTCGACTCGCCCCGTACGCAATGACTTTTGCGATCATCGGGTCGTAGTACGGGCTGACTTCGCCACCTTCGGCTACCCCCGAATCGACCCGAACCGTGGCGCTCTCAGGCACTCGCCAGCGCAGGACGGGACCGGTCTGAGGCAGAAAACCGCGGGCTGGGTCTTCGGCATAGAGACGTGCCTCAATTGCGTGGCCGCGGAACGAGATGTCCTCCTGCGTGCAGGGCAATGCCTCGCCTGAAGCGACTCTCAATTGCCATTCGACGAGGTCGACCCCGGTGACCAACTCGGTTACCGGATGCTCGACCTGGAGACGAGTGTTCATTTCAAGGAAGAAGAACCGCCCTTCGCGGTCGAGCAGGAACTCCACAGTGCCAGCACCCACGTAGCCGCAGGCTTGGGCGGCGGCAACGGCGGCCTCACCCATGCGCACTCGCAGTTCAGTGTCGACAGCGGGCGACGGACTCTCTTCGATTACCTTCTGGTGGCGGCGTTGAATCGAGCAATCCCGCTCGCCGAGATGGACGATGTTGCCGTGACTGTCGCCGAAGACCTGAATCTCGACGTGACGAGGTTCGAGTACTGCCTGCTCGAGCAGTAGCTCCCCGCTCCCGAAGGCACTCTCGGCCTCTGCCCGCGCTCCGGAGAGTGCGTCTGCCAGCCCGGAGGCTTCGGTCACGAGCCGCATGCCACGACCACCCCCGCCCGCGGCCGCTTTGACCATAACCGGAAACCCGATGCGCTCTGCCTCGGCGACGAAACGGGCTTCGCTCTGTTCTTCGCCGTGGTAGCCGTCGATGCAGGGCACGCCAGCCTCGAGCATTCTGGCTTTGGCCCCCCGTTTGTTGCCCATCAGCTCGATTGCCTGTGTGGGTGGTCCGATAAATACGACCCCGGCGTCGGCACAGGCCTGAGCGAACTCGGCGTTTTCAGCGAGAAAGCCGTAGCCCGGATGCACCGCTTGGGCGCCGGTAGCTTGCGCAGCGGCCAGCACAGCATCTGCGTTCAAATAGCTTTTACTCGCCTCGGGCGGACCGATTGCCACCGCTTCGTCGGCCGCTTTGACGTGCGGCATTTGGGCGTCAGCTTCGCTGTAAACAGCGACTGTCCTGTAGCCCAAGTGTTTTGCGGTGCGAATCACACGGACCGCGATTTCCCCTCGATTGGCGATCAAGATTTTGTCGAAGCTCATGGTCCTACCGTCTGGTGGCGCAGTGACACAGTTCTGAACCGCCGGCGTGCCGGCGTCAACGGTTGTGCAGCAAATTCGAGGTCAGATCGGCCGAGGTCAGTCTGAGGTAACTCAGTAGCTCGGCCGACACATATCAGCTAAAAGTGGGAGTGATTTAGCGCGAGTAGACGGAGATACGCAGAACACGGAGGGGAGGCTGGGTTTGAGTACTCGCCTCACCATGCGGTGCTAGGAGTCGACTTCGCGCACGCCACCGAGTTGATGCTGAGTATGGCAAGTATCGCCACGGTCCGAATATAGCGTGCGAACGAGTGGAGCGCGCTCGACGGCGTGCCTGTCATCGAGCACCCAAAACCGATAATCGACAACGAACTCTGTGGGTTAGGACAACGCACGGGAAGGACCTCCTGTTGAAGTAGCATCTACGAGAAGCCTAGTGAGCCGAGCTCGTTTAAGCCGCTTATTCAAACTTAAGTTGGACATAAGTGCACCCGTTTCCGAACCGAACCGGGGTGCTGCGAAAACGCGCCCTCTCAGAATCGGACTGAACGGGCACCGGCGCGGTGACCAGCTTCGCACAACGGCGGTGAGCAACGGTAGTAGGGTTCAACACTCGCCAGGCCTTGAAACGACTAAACCGGCAGGAGATACTCGCTCCTTCAAACACACGGTTTTACGACGAACTGGAACAACATGAGCACTCGTACCCTCCAAATTGGACCCCAAGCTCTCTGGATCAAGACACCGGACGGTTTGGATATCGACCTCGGCTCGCATCGACGCCTTCGGGACATGGCCTGGGCTCTGGTGCAGCGCCACTTGACCGACCCCGAAGTACCGATAAGTCTCAATGAGATCCGCGAAGCGGTCTGGCCAGGCGAGAAGATGCTCGAGACCTCCGCGCGAAATCGTGTCTACGTCGCCATCTCGAATCTTAGGAAGATGGGCATCGGCGAGATGCTGCAGAGGAAGGACGACGGCTACGCCCTGGATCCCGATCTGACTTTGGAGGTCTCTTCGGAACAGGAGGCTCCAGAAGCATCGGAGCAGGTCCCAACGCGCGACAGAATCCGTGCCCGACGCCAAAAGTACTTCTCGGGTAGGGGCCCCGAGCTTGCGGTATTCGGTCGTGTTCTCCAGGACACGGCCGGTCCTCAGGTCGTCTTTCTGGCAGGTGAAGGTGGAGTCGGCAAAAGCACGCTGGCCCGTGCGTTTTCAGACCTCGCGGAAGAGAGGGGCTTACCCACTCTGCGGTTGGACTGCCGCCTGATGGACCCTTCGCCGCAAAGCGTCAACTTGGCGTATCGGAGTCACCCGGACTCGGAAGCGTACTCCAAACGTTCGCAGCGGTGGATACTCCACCTGGATACGTACGAGCGTCTCCAGAACCTCGACTTCTGGGTGCGAGAAACCTTCGCTACCGAGTTGCCCGACAGCTGCTTGCTTCTGATTTCTGGCCGAGTGGACCAGTCGGAAGACTGGGTCGTCGATCCCGCCTGGGTTACCGCCACCACCTCGATCGCTCTCAAGCCGTTCGATAAACAGGAAGCAGAAGAGTTTCTGACAGCTCGTGGCGTCTCAGAAGATGAGCAACAGGAGATGATAGCCTGGACTGGGGGGTTGCCTCTCGCTATCGCAATGGCCGTCGAGACCAACGCAAAGGGGGCGGGTGAGGATGGTGAGCGATCGGTATTGGGCCGACTGGTCAACTTGTACATCGATGAAGCACCGACGAAGCGCCACCGGGATGCGCTCGAGGTGCTTGCGATTCTGAACTACACTACCGAGGATGTGCTGTGGGAATTGATGGGCGATCCAGGCACCTACGATCTCATCGAATGGCTGAGGGCAAGGTCGTTCGTTGATCAGGGTCGCAGGGGGCTCTATCCCCATGACTTAGCGCGCGAATCGTTGAAGGCGAATCTCAGCTGGCGAAATCCCACACGCTATACGGAGCTGCACCAGAGGGCTTTCAACTTCTGCGCCGAGACCCTTCGAGCCAACCCTGGAAGCCACCAGATTGCTGAGATCGCGAGAGACGTTGTCTCGCTTTTCTCGAATGGTCCTCTCTATGGTCAGCTGGCCGTGAGGACTGACGGGTGGCCGGAAGCAGGGACGGAGGCCGACTACCCAGCGGTTTGCGAGACCTTGCGCTGGTTCAAAATGCCCGAAACAGAGGAGGCCCTTCTGGGATGGTTCGAACGGCAGCCAGACGGATTACAGGTCTTCCGCTTGAAGGCTGACCTCAATGCTGGATTTATGTTCTGTGTCACAATCGATCCCGAATGGTGTGGCGATCCCGACTTGGCACCGCCCGATCCAGCCTTGCGCGCGCTGTTGCCGAATATTCCGGCGGAATCGTTCCAAAATGAGGGGGACGTTGTTCTGTTCGTGCGACTTTGGCGAGGTGGACGAGTCGACAATCAGAGTCAGTCACCCGCCGTCCCGCTCGTGATGTCTGGACACGTCCGACTGTTCTTCACACCCGGATTGACTCAGAGCTATATCGTCCACGAGAACCCCGAGCAGTGGGACCCGATTCAAGAGTACTCCTTCTTCGGACGGGTGGCCGGTTCTGAGTTTGAAATGGACGGTCGCCGGTTCGCGGCTTACGGCCACAATTGGCGCGAACAACCAGCCATCGATTACCTCGTCGCTCTAGCCGACCGGATCAACTCCGGCGCCTAGTCGAAAACCAGCGCTGAGCACCATTTTTCTGCTACACTACCCGCCATGGCTTCCACTTACGACGAATCGGTGTGGCAACCCGCGCCGGGCGGACCGAAACCGATTTCACTGGGTTCTCATCGGTTACATCTGGAACCGCCCCCGCAGTACCTGAGCGCGATGGTCAACGTGACCAACCGCTGCAACCTGACTTGCGAGCACTGCTTCATTTTCCGGGACGGCAACCCGAACAGTCCCGACAATGAAATGTCCCCAGACCAGGTACTCGAGGCGCTGCAACGCCTCAGAGACCATCACGGCATTCACCGCATGTTGTGGATGGGAGGGGAACCCATGATCCGTTGGCGGATGCTAGAGAAAGGGGTTCGCCTCTTCTCACACAACACGATTACGACCAACGGTACGATTGCCCTCAAGGACTTTGGAAAAGACATCATTTACGTCATCTCGCTGGACGGCCCCCGAGACATCAACGATGCGGTCCGCGGGGACGGCGTCTTCGACCGCGTGATGAAGACGGTGGCCGCGATTCCTGCGACGTTTGAACCAACGGTGATGGTCCAATGTGTGGTCCACCGAGAGAATCAAAGCCGGCTTGGCGAGCTCGTCCAGACGTTGGCCGCGACCCGTGTTCAGGGCATCGCGTTCAGCTTTCTTGTTCCGCAGTACCAAGAGGTTTCGGCGCGAGCATGGGACTCGGTAGAGGAACGGGAGACCGCAGTCGACATCGTTGTCGAGCTGAAGAACCACCATCCTGATTTTGTTTGGAACTCGAGCCGTGGCCTGGAACTCATGCGGCCTGCAACGGCCAAACTCGTCACCGACAACTGTCCACTGTTGTCAACGACCCTGCCTCTGTACCTCGAACGCGACCACTTCACGACGCCGTTCTGCTGTTACGGCAATGACGTCGACTGCGACCGATGCGGATCGTGGGGCGTATTCTCGGTAGCAGCGAAAATCCCTGGGCCCTGGAACCAAATCTGACGCAGACGCAACTCCGGCGAGTCGACAACCGGCTGTGGCATCGCAACGAAGACGTGATAGAGTGCGTTCATGCGTGTTCATGTCTTCCTCGTTACGTGCCTTTGGGTATCGCTTCAGGTGACGAGTTTGTGCGAAGCACAAACTTCCACCTCCGCTACTTGGGACCGGCTGTCGCTTTCGTTTGACGGCGATTGGCAGACTCGCCAGTACGAAGACGTTCTGGCTGTCGGCCATTCCCAGTTTCCAAGCTCGTTCGTTTTCCTCTATTCGAGTTCGGAAGGCGCATCAACGATTGATGAATACTTAGCCGGGTTCCTTCAGGCGACTCTCACTGGGCGAAGCGTCGTGCAACAGGGCTTCGAGCATCCGATCGTCTGGCGAACTGCGACCGGTCTGCCGTCGACGATGCAGACCATCACGTCGGCCGACGCCTCGGGAAACCAGCTGCACGCCGCCTACTACGTATTCGCCGTCGGCAATCGGTACCAAGCAGTCGCCGTAACCTCCCCAACCAGCGCAGGCTTTCAGCAGATTCACACTGCGGCAGCCTCGGCGCTGAACTCTCCAGCTGCGCTACTCCCGGAACTGACGACCAATCCCGTGGTTGGCGCAGGTTCGAGGTGGGACTTTCTGAACGTATCAATGGCCTACCCTGGCCATTGGATTCCAGAACGGGTGCAAGAGCTCAATCAGTTCCGCATGTACTCCGAAGTCCAACTTCCTCGCCGCAGCCACCGGGTTTGGGTCGTCGGTGAGTTTCAGCTCAATATGCCCTCGAGCCCACTGATGGCCCTATACCAATTCGTACTGGAGCATTCCGAACTCGATCTGGAGAACGAGGGGGACCTCCCTGTCGAAATGCGGGTGCTGTTCGATGGTCGCCTCTCCAACGGCGCTATCGCCATCGGCCTGGCCTTGACCGAGGGTGTAGCTGGCAATGCCCGTTCCCTCAGAGCAGGTGTTCTGGTAGCCGGGCCCCAGGGCGGCGTGCTGCTCATGGCAACGGGGGTCGGCGAAGGTGGGTATTGGGATTTCTTCAGCGCGGCCGAACGTCAGACCTGCCTCGAAGCCTATTCGAGCGGATTCGAAGCCATCATCGCCGATGTCGCCGGAGCAATTCGGTGGGAAAACGACCGGGTGAATCCCGCACCGGAGGCGGCCGCGATGCTCGCTCGGGCTGGGTCCCACCATTTGGCGGCACTACAGCTCGACCCAGACAAACTCCCTCACTGGTTCGGGTGAGCGGACGATTGATTGGAGCTTCTCACCTGACGGGTCGGCAACGTTCAGCGACAACGCTGCGCTGACGGTCACAGGGACCAACTCGAGCGATACCGGTCACTGGGCAGGAATGTGGGGTGCTTACGGCGCCGATGCGTCAGGGAGGGTAAACGGACAATACGACGTTCTGTCCGTGGGCAACGAATACGTGCTCATCTTCCACCACCCAAGTGGGTTCGCGAGCTTTCACTCTGTCGCGTTCCCGGATGCGTCTCTAGAGATCAACGGTCACCCGAATATACCACGCTGACTCGGCTCGGACTCGGCCACCATTCGACGGTTCAGCCCGGTTGTCCAACGAGACGGTCTCTACTTTGGTGCGTCTGCCGGCGGTTCCCCCCGGCTCTCCGGGATTTCATCCGGAGTAACGGTTCCCATCACCCAGGGCTCGATGTGTTCGAGAAAGCTGTCGCCGTCGGGGTAGGTGCCAGTCTGGTTTCGACTGAATTCACTTTCGCTGAAGCTCAGGGAATCGGGGCACGGACTGGGCTCCGATCCGAGTTCACTGTAGGTGGTCAATACAGCGCGATCTGAAGCGGTATAGAGCGTGAATGTCCGCCGGTATTGGACTCTGTTCAAGTAGAACGACCGGCCGTTGGCAGCGTCGTAGGCACACGACTCGACGTTGACTTCGTCTGTTTGGACGCAACCAATCAACTCAGTCTCCTGCGCGGAAGGCTGCGTCCAGTCATCCGGGAAGCCCCCTCGAGCGCTGCCCCAGCTTCCAGAAGAAGAGCGGTTGAAGACTATGACCGGATGATAGCCCGTCTCGCCATCGTAAGGCGCGTTGTCGGGGAACGCAGTGCCTTCCTCGCAGAAGGGCATGAGTTCCTGCGACACCTCATGAAGACGGGCGTACTCGTCTTCAGTGTCCGCTTTCTTGTCGAGCGCGGTTGTCACCACGAAGGCGGCGCCGCCAGCCACCGCCAGCGCGAAGATGACTGCCACTACTTTATTGGCAAGGAGGGCCAGACCAGCGCTGAACAGGAGGAGACCTACCCCGCCGATGATGCTCCCGTGCATCAGAGCCTCGGTATCTACATGGCTGCGGTTGGCGCCGTAATTGATGGCAAACCCACCAACTCCGAGGCCGACCAGTCCGAAGAATAGGAGTGCGAAGGCGCCACCCTTGCCCGATCCTCCTTGGTTTGGAGGCCCGGGTCGGTACGCATTCGGCGGGACTGGTCTACCAAACTGGTCGACGGGCTGCCCGTAGGGCGATGGAGCCTGCCCATGTGGGTTCTGTGGGTTCTGCGGATTCATTGCTCAACACTCCTCGATGGAACGGGCTCATTGGGTCCTCGACCGGAAGATGACACAGGGCCCCATGGCAGGCTAGCACCACGTCATCAGGGCCTCCGCGAAGAAATGGCCACTCGGTCGACGTCTCTCGCCTAGGACATGACGGTTGTTAGACCATGGATGCCGACTCCGAAGATCGAGACGATACCGAGCTGATAGCCGATGTTTCGCAACGGTTGAGTAGGTCTGAATAACGCGCCCGATCGTGAACGTGAGACATAAACCAGGTGAAATCTCTTTCGCCCCGCGGCTGCACGGTCTCTATCAGACCGTGCCGGCCGAGGGGCGCGGAAGGAGGCTTGGGGGGGCAGGCGATGCCTTGTCGAGGCTAGGCCGCTGAGGACTGTTCGTCGCTCGAGGTTGGAGGCGGTTCCAGTTCGAGTGATTCGACTGGCAGTGGCTCGAGTTCGAGTGGCTCGTCCTCTTTTAGGGCACTCTCCAAAGCGGCTTCCATCTCAATGACCGACCTCTCTTCGCCATTGGGCTGACTCAATCCCATCGACTGCGCAACTTCTCGCAGCGCGCCTTTGGCGCGAGGAGCCAGGCCTGAGTCCTTGGCAAAATTCAGCAGCGCAGACACTACCGGAACAAGGCCGGCTGACTGCGCCAGGCTGGAACCGATGGCAGCCGGCAAGTTCATGCCTCCGCTATCATTGGCCGCACCGCCTGTGCCCAGTCCGGACAGTTGGAGGACCCGCACTTCATCGACCGCCTCGAGTCCCTTCATGAAGGCCTCGATGGTCGGGGGCGCCTGGCGAAGCGCCTCGATAGCAACGTCCCTGAGCAGGACGTGGGTTGCCACTTGGTTCCGCGCCAACACCAACAGGCGCTCTGCCTCTGCATCGGCTTTTCCCTTCTCGAGCTCGGCTCGCGCGAGGTCGGTGATCGCAGCGGCCTGTAGAATGGCAGCTTTCGCGTCACCCTCAGCCCTCGTCTTCATGTTGTAGACGTGGGCGTCGGCGTCGATTTTTATGGCCGCGGAGCGCTCACGCGCCTCGTGTACCTGAGCCTCTGCTCGCGCTTTACGAGCGTCGCGCTCGGCCTGGGCTTGCTTCGTCTCGACGTATGCATCTCGGTCGGCATCGATCTGCTGCTTCTTCGCCTCCTCTTCGGCTTTGATCACCGCGACCTGCCGCTTACGGTCGGCCTCGACGGTCTCTGAGACCGTCGCGATCGCTTGGGTGGCCTCCTCTTCTTCGGCCTCCGCTCGTGCTTGGGAGGCACGCGCTTCGGCTTCGAGCGCCTTGGCGGCTGCGATTGCCTTTTGCTTGTCGATCTCGGCGGTTTCGATGACCTGCTGTTTGGCGACGCTTGCCGCTTCTACTGCTTTGGCCTTTTCGATTTGGGCGGTTTCGATGGCTCGTTCGGCCTTCGCTCGTGCAACCTCGGCCGCTTCCTCCCGCGCTGCTTGCTCAACTGCGAGCTCTCGGTCCCGCGCGATACTTCGCTTGCGGACTTCCTCGTCCTTGGCGATGGCGGCTTCTTCGGCCAACCTCATTTGTTCGAGAACTGCGGTCTTGGCCTCCGTCTCTTTCTCAGCTTCGTATGCGGCCACCCGCTGAGTCTGATCGGCCTCAGCGCGCTTCTGTGCTTCGTCTAGTAAGAGAGCTCGCTTGCGCGCCTCAACGTCGACCTCTTGGATTTCGACCTGCTTGTCTCGTCGAATGCGGTTGGTCTCCTCACGGTTCTTCTCGACAACGGCGACGATGTTTCGCACACCTTCAGCCTCGAAGACGTCCATTGGAATCGCCTCGGGGTTGACTGGAACCTGGGAGATAGAGGTCACTGCTACCGAGTCCAGTACCAGGCCGGTCTTCTTGAGGTCCTGCTGTACGGCTGCTGCGATTGCTTCGCCAAACTCACGCTTGTTCACGTTCAAGTCGAGGAACGACACGTTCATCGCCTCAGCACGCATGGCATCAGTCACCTTGTCTTGGATAAGGCGCTCGATTTCCACGGCCGAGACCTCACCGAACGTCTTGGCGGACTGAATGATATCGGCGGTTGCGTCGCCAACCCTCACGTACATCGTTCCGTGCACATCTGCTCGAATCTTGTCCGAGGTCACGAGCGCGTCCCGGTTAGTACGCGTAATCGAAATCATCACCTGCTTCAGTGAGATCCGACGCACCGTGTGAAAAATGGGAATCACGAATATACCGCCTCCGGCAACTGCTACGGTGCCTCCTTTGCCGGTTCTGACCAACGCCTCGTCGGCGCTGGCTCGTTTGAATAGACGGCTGTAGACGACAGCCACACCAACCCCCAACAGCACAAGCAAGGTTGCTGCTGCGACTACGGTGATAAATGCAGGGGTCAGAATGTTTCCCATTGACTCAATTCTCCTATGGTTGCGTCGCTAGGCGACGGACTCGAATAGCTCCTCCGAAATCGGCACATCGCTCGACTCGAGAAGTTGATGAACAGCAATAACTGTGGCGATGCCCGCTTCTGTGTCGACGTCGATCACGACCACTTCGGCGTGTTCGGGAATCAACCCAGACGCCGTGCGGACCGTGAGGTAGATCGCCTGCCCGGCGGTACCGTCGAAGACGGCTTCGCCATGGCGTGTGTCGACTTTGGTCGAGATGACCCGCCCAGTTAGACCCAGGCAGTCACGCAGGCGAAAGGCGTCCGACTCCTTCTTGGCTGGCATCACCTTTTGGATGAGCCGAGAAAATAGCGGGGCCAGAACCAGCGTCGAGCCCATTGCGAGCGACCATGTGAGGGCTGTCCCTGCGCCGTTTAGCGATGAGAACAATCCGGTCGCGCCCCAGACCACGAATACAATCTGGACCCACAGCAGGGTCGGAATTCGGGTCGCTCCCAGGAACTCCAAAACGGATAGCCAGCCAAAACCGGCCGCAGCACCGACGGCTGCGTCGGTGTCCACATCGGCATCGCCGTCGACATCCAGGTCAGCGTCGGCGTCAACGTCCAGATCGACGTCAGTATCCACATCGAGATCGAGGTCCGTATCGACATCCAAGTCGGCGTCGCCGCCTCCGAAAACGATTGAAAACAACATCCAGACCAGCGCGCACACCAGTGGCAACAAAAACGGAAGATGACCGATTGAGAAGATTTCCTGCCAGAGTGCCATGCACTTCCCTCCTGAGGTTGGTCTCGATATCGCAACGGATGTGCCACAGGAGTCGACTTCGGAGGTTTCTGCATGTTCACGAGGGGTTAGGTCAGCCGACCCAGAAGCCACCGGCCGAGGCGTTGGCGTTTCGCCTGGGCAAAACACCCGAGCAGCGCTTTTCTCACACCAGGCTTGGGGTTGAGCTAGACGGTGTGGGCTACGAACTTTGCGATCTCGCGGATCGCCTCTCTGCCCTCAGGCACCGCGAGGGCGAACGACTGGAAGACGTGCCACTGGTGTGGCCACAACTGGAGTCGCACCGGTACGCCTGCCTCGTCAGCGCGTTGTGCCACACGCTCCGCGTCGCTCAGCAGAACCTCCCGGCCGCCTACTTGAATGAGAAGGGGCGCCAATCCCGAGAAATCGGCCTTGAAAAGACACGCTTTCTCCTCAGGTGGCGCAGCACCCGCGAGGAACCGGCTAGCGTGGAAAGGTAGATCCTGAGCATCGAACCACGGATCGCTTGGCGCCCGCTCGAGAATCGAATCGCCCTCGAAGTAGAGCAAATCGGCGGCTGGTGAGATGAGGAACGCGCCGGCCGGCTGCGGATCGCCTGCGTCTCGTAGAGCCAAGAGCGTAGCGAGTGTGAAGAATCCGCCGGCTGAATCACCGCCGACAAACAGGCGCTCAGGGGGGGTGCCATCACTGATCAGGATGCGAAAGAACGCCAGACAGTCCTCGTTTCCAGCCGGATATGGATGCTCTGGCGTCAGGCGATACTCAGGGACGATAACCGTCGCGCTGCAAGCCTTTGCGATTCGTCCGGCCAACTCGCGGTGTGTGTTGCACGAGCCGGCCACGTAGCCTCCACCGTGAAGGTAGAGAATCACCGTGTCCGGCCCACCAGATTTCTTGCTCGGCGACAGTCGTTCTGCAGGCCGGCCGGCGAGAGTCGTCTTCTCGACCTGCACCCCTCGCGGAGGACGGGCGAGTTTTGCCAAGCGTTCTAGGACGCCTCGCTGTTTTGCTGGGTCCTCACTGCGAGAAAAGCTCGGTGCGACAAAGCGCTTGATGATTCGCGCCGTGAGGCGTCCGCCAAGGGAGTTGCCGTTGAAAACATCCTTCTGCATGGGCACCAAACTACACCCCGGTTGCGGGATATGCCACGCCGACCTGGATCTGTCGCGTTGATCTAGGCGCGTGAACCGTATTCTGAAGGAATACGGAAATTGGCGCCCACGGTTGCGTTCAATGTCGCCATCCAATTAGAGTCTTCGCGCGATATCACCCAGGACATCCCATGATTTCACGACGCCAGCTTTGGGTACTCTCGATTGCGATTTGGGTGCTCGGTTGTGACAGCAGTAGCGCTCCCCGCGAGGAAGGTGGCGAGACCACCATTGACGCCGCGGGCATCATCCCCGACGGGCGAGCTGAATCAGATGCAGGTCCGCCCGACAGCGCGGCAGATGCGGCAACTCCGGACTCGTCGGTGGATTTCGGCCTGCCGCCCGAAGACTTGGCCGACGCTGGATCGCCAGATCTCGGCTCGGCCGACGTAAGTGGCGTGGACGAAAACCCGTTCCGCGACACACTCTGGAGCCTCGAGCAGGCCGATTGGGTCGGTGTCGAGGAAATGTGTAGCGTGCTAGCGGGCAGAAGGGCGTTGCTTACAGTCACTTACGCGATTGAGGAGACGTGCCAGTACCCGGGTCCGGTATCGGTCGTTCCGAACGAGGACGGCGAACTGATTCTGACCGCGTATCGTTGGATCAACCTCAATGAAGAGTGCATGGGAGTGACTGGACAGGCTCTTCGGCAGGTGTTGATTGAACCGCTGACTGAGGGCGTGTGGCCCATCCGATCCAACGGTGAGGAGGTAACTCGCCTGACTGTCGAGGAGCGGGCGTTCAACCTGCTGGGGAGCCAGTGTGGAAGTGACTCCGATTGCTTTCGTGGGCAGTGTCTGCCCGTACTTGGCGCCACCGACTGCGACTGGGCCATGTACCGATGCACCGGGGCGCTCTGCGACGAGAGTGGCGGACATGGTGAATATCAGACGACTGAACGCGGTTGCCCGACAGGTACCACCTGCCAGAGCTCGCTCGCACTGTGCGATAGCCAAGAGCTCGCCGGCGAGGCTGAATGCGCTCAGGAGTGGCGAGGCGATTTTGTGAAGGACGCCCGGACATGTATGGCCGATGTATTCGACGAGTGCCCGGCTACCTGCGCGTTCGGCCGTAGTTGTCAGCCGCTGGTGCGCGGCGGTTACGGCTGTGTGTGGGACGTAGATACGCCACTGAACGACCGCGATGAGACGTGCCAGTCGAGCACCGACTGCCCCTTCCCATTAGAATGCGTGATGGGCATCGGCGGCCACACCTGGTGCGGACTGCGCTGTATCACCACCGATATGGATTGTCCTGGGGACAGCCAGTGTCAGGCGGAGGGTGATGGCCTTCCCTGGGTTTGCGTGGAATGAAACCGTAGCTGCTTCTGCCCACTCAAAAACTATGAAATACTGCGCCAACTCGACTCTCAACTAGGAGGACAGATGCTTCGCCTTGTTCAGGCGATCGCCGCAACGCTGTTGATCGCGCTTACTGTGACCGGGAGCCGGGCCCAGGAGGGGTGGCACGGAATTCAGCTCCAATACTCAGTAGTCAGCCAAGACGGCGGACAGAGTCTCTCTGACGAGGAGATTTCGGCCGTTGTCGAAACAATTCAAGAGCGCATCCAAGAGTTGGGCGCCGAAGGCGCGACGGTGCTGCCGGTGTCGGGCCAGAACCAGATCGTGGTCCAACTCCCACTGGTCTCAGACAGCACCCCGTACCGTGAACTCATCCAGAGCGGTGAAGGAGCGGGGCTCGAATTCTGCCGGGAGCATGCCGGGAACATCGACGTATGGGCGGCGGTCGCCTCGCACGTCCCAGAAGGGAGTTCGATTACCCATGCCTACGGCAGTGTTTGGGGACCGCGCCAGGAACTGCTCTCACTTGCCGAGGCTGCAGAGGGGGCTGGGTCTATACCTGAGGGGGTAGCACTCCGACTGGACACTTCTGATGGCTACGTCCCAGACACCGGGCTCGGGACCGAACGCCCTTATATGCTCGCACCTGTGGCCGCACCGGCAGAGATGACCGGAGCGCACATCGCCTCTGTCAACGTCGAGAACGAGCCGTCCACTAACTCTCCCAGTCTTGTCGTTCACTTTGACGACATCGGGACGCAACAGCTCTGTGAGGTCACCGAAAGAGCGGTGGGTTCACCGCTCATCATCATCGCGGACCGAGAGATTCGCTCCCGACCATACGTTCAGGAAGGCATTTGTGGCGGGCGGGTTCGAATTAGCTTAGGCAGCGCGGGTTCCTACGACGAGGTCTATCGGCAAGCTGAAGAGCTTGCTCGGGTCTTGCGCTCGGGCGCCCTTCCCGTCGTACTCACGCTCGAGTCTGAGAACATCGTTGGACCATCACAGTAGGCCGAGTCTTCGTCGTCTTTACATGCCGATTCGTGAATCGGATGGAGGGTTGAGTTGCCGAAACAAACCATGACCGCGAGTCGCGGCATTGGCTTGAGTTTGGTCGTGATCAGCTCGCTCCTTGTCTTACGGGAATGGGCCATCACATCTGATGGGGACCCAATGGACCCCAAGTTTGTGGTTATGGGACCTGTCCTTCTGTGCCTCGGGCTCGCCATGGTCGTGTTTCCCGGACAAGAGGCGGCACAACCTAGATCGCGGTTACCTGCCGTCGCGTTCCTCAACAGGTATGCTCTGGTGGTCTGGGTGCTGAGTGCTCTGCTAGGCGTAGCGATTGGCGCGCTGTGGATCGCCCGACTCCAAGGCGTTCTCTAGTGTCACAGCAGGCGGACAGGACCCTTCCACCAGATTTTTTCTTTACAGCGAAATGAACAGCATTTCTTGTTGGTTTCACGGGTCCTGGTTGGTCTCAGGGTGTGGTTTTACCTGTCTGGCTGTGGTGAGTCGTGTATGGGCCGGCTGTTGCTCACGTGACAGGCCGGAGTGTATTGTGCGGCAGCACCACAAGACCAGACTGGAGAACCGCATGAGAGTTTTTTCGATTGTGCTCGGCCTATCTATCGCTTTCTTGTTTGGGCCCTCGGCGTCCGCGCAAGACGCGGCCTCCGGCGACGTTTTGGCATCGTGCTGGATGGAGGGAGCGCACATCCACTGCCAGCGCCACCCGGGGCCGTGGGTCACCGCCACGCTGTCCGTCGAGTTCGTGTCGCACAGCAGAACGATCGACTCCGAATTGGACTGTTGTGGGATTGACCCACTAAGCGCCGATTTGTCCCCGCGCACCGATTGCACCGCTTGCGAGGTACGGAACATCATAGGGATTCCAGTGCCCGCGTTCCCGGTTAACGTCACACTGACGGCGACCTCAGGCACCCTTTCGTGGACCGTCGGACCGATTCCGATCAGCGGCGAAAATGCGATCACTGCGGATGCCCCAATACAGGTCGTGCGGCCTTAGCGCTCTCGAGCTACCCGCCGTTTGGAGATGATATGAGAAACGCGTTATCTATGGTGGCTATACTCGGTCTAACCGTATTGTTGACGGCCTGCCCGTACCGCCAAGCTCTTCGACAAGCAGAAGAATTCGAGTCGTTACAGCAGTGGCGGGAGGCGGTGCAGGCCTATCGGGATGCTCTGGCAGAACGTCCTGACTCTGAAGATGCGCTCGCCGGCCTGGACCGGGTAACCGCACCGGCGGTGGCGGACGCACTCGCCGATGGCCGATACGCCCTGAGTGTGAGCGGCTACGAAGATGCGATGTACCACTACCACTACATCGTCGATCTCAACGGTGGCGATGCCGACTCGAATCTGTTGGCGAGCGATGTGCTCGCAGCAATGTCGGTCGATCTCGCCAGCCTGATCGAATCACAACAGATGGTGGCCGCCTACGAAATGGCTAATCGCACTGGGGCTCTGTTTGCCAATCCGGCTCACTTGCCCGAGAGCTATGCCACGATTCGGAGCTATTTCTACGCCCAGTCGGATCAATTGCTTGCGGAGCGACGCTACGACGAAGCGCTGGGGCAATTGGATACGATACTCGCCTACGAGCCGCACATGTCAGGCGAAGTCGACGCGCGAGCACAGGTCATCCGGTACGCCTGGGCAGACGAGGTGGTGGTCGGTGCTGATCAGGCTGCATCCGATGGATATCGAGGTGCAGCTGGGGCTCTGTACGCGAGAGCCTACGAAATCGCGGCGCGCGATAACGATCTCGCAAACGCTCGGGCCCAGACGGTCAGCTTGATAGCAGAAGGCTACTTCAACTACTCGGTCGAATACAGCGGTGACGCCACCCGTCTGAACGCGCTTCAACCGATAACCGACGGTCACTTCAGCTCGATGCCAGGTGCGGTCCAGGTCGGAAGTGGAGCTGGCGTCCTCGCGATCGAAATCACCACCAAAGGTGCGTGGTGCAGTGACGAATCGCAGGGCTTCCAGGGCCAGCAGCCCTATATTTCTGGCTACAACGAGTACGAGAATCCGGTCTACGCCGATCTGCGTTACCGGATCGATCAAACCAGGATGTCGCTGAGCGACCTCGAGCATCGGTACTACGGAGCACAGGGTCGGGCGAACGAAGCCCAACAGCAGGCGAATTACTACGAACAATCAGTGATGCAGCCGCTCTGGACCGAAATGTCGCAGCTGCGAAACCAGATGGATAACCTCTCACCTCAAGTCGACGGCGCACGGCGAATGGTTGCGGAGATCGAGGCATCGATCCGGGATGCTGAGAATCGCGGGGTTCCCGAGGAGGCCATCCTCGCCAGTCGGCTCCTGCTCGGCACGGAGCAACAGCGACTAACCAATCTCGAGAACGAACTCTATCTGGCTCAGAATCGGTACAATGAACTCGACAACGCCCTCGCAAATGCCCAACCCGAATACGATCGACTGAGTTCGGCGTCGCAATACGCTCAGATGGATCTGAGTTCGATCGAATCAGACATGAACTACCGACGCCAAGAGCTGAACAACCTCGAGAACCAGCTCTACTCCACACCCCCGACGGTGACGGAGGAGATCTGGTCCAACTTCGACTACCAGATCTGGGAGGTCACTCGAACCTGCGGAACCGAGATCGAGCTCGGATATTGGGGCGGCTGGGAAGGCGCTTCATCGAATACCAATGTCCTGACCTCAGCCTGGCATGCGACTGATCGAACCAACGAAGGCTATCCCCAGTACGGCGTTCAAGCCGACCCGCTGGCGTTTTCAATGAGTGATTGGGACATGTACCTGGCTTCAGACGCAGACACGGCGGCTCAGATCAATCAGGCGATTTCGTCGCTGTCCGACCACTTCTACGCAACGCTCTGGGGCTACGGGGACGCCAATCAGAACAATCCGGCGGTTGCCGTCGACTACTACCTAAAGATCTATCTGGCGGCACCATCTCGAGTCTCGGACAACGGCATGAGCACCCTCAGAAACCTACTAGCAGCCGAATACGGCCTAACTAACATTGACCTGCTTTATCCCTACTGACCGGCCCCTGACTCGCTCCTTCACTGCACCAAGCAGAAACCACGCTGGGTGCTCAGATTGGTTGTCGAAAAGACGACCACGGCGACCAGTGAGAAGCGACCTCAGTCAACGGCGAGTGCGAGTCAGGCCTTTCACTCCGCCGAGCCGCACCGGCTAATCAGAGATGAGTCCTCGCGATGTCATTTCCGAACGAAGTCGTTTGCGAATGCGCGTCAATCGAACTCGGACCGCTGCTGCCGAGAGATCGACTGATTCGGCGATCTCTGGTCCGGTCCATCCGTGGCCCTCAGCCAGCAAAAACACCGCCCGATCAGTGGCAGATAACTCGAGCATTGCCTCACCCAACCCTGCGAGGAACTCGCGCCGGATGAGCACTTCGTCTGGTCCCGTCTCGAATTCGTCTGGAACCTGGTCATCCAGTGCGGCGTGAAGGGCCGGATCGTTCTTTCTGCCTCGGCGCATTCGGTGACATGCGTTGGCCACGATTCGCGACATCCAACCTTCGGGACTTCCTTTTCCTGTGAAACTGGTCAGGTTCTCGCCGCCCGACACCATGGCATCTTGGATGGCATCCAGCGCCTGGTCGGCGTCTTTGCAATGACGGAGGCCCACGGCGAGCAGTCGGTCACCGAAACAACGGGTCATCCGCTCTAGGGCCTGCAGATCGCCCCTGCGCATCATTTCGCCGAGTTCTTCTGGATCGCAGAAGGCTTTGGTTTCCGAATCGGCCATTTTCAGTGTCCTGCGGCTCAGTTTGAAGCCGAACGGGATTGTAAGCACCGCCGTTCGGTCCGTCCAGTGAAGTCGAAACCGCCGCGTCTGTGCGAAATCCTCGCAGAGCGCCACCTTCTCAACCCAGTCCCTCACTTTTCTTGAAACACTTTCCCGCCTTGCCGGCTCTTCTAGCTGAAGGGCTCGCGAAGCGGCTCGGATGGACGACTCGGAGAAGGTGGAGCGTGGCGAATTTCAGCACTTGGCTTTCGGAACTGCCCTGGGGAATCGCAGTTCTACTGTGCCTCACATTGGGATTGGCTCCCTTCAATCCGCCTCATCTGTTTGAGAAGCTCCAGATGATCTCGACCGATTGGCGGTTAATGAAGCCGATCGACTACTTCGATCTGCTGATGCATGCCTCTCCTTGGGTCCTTCTGGCCCTAAAGGGGCTGCAAACGATGGGGCTCTTTGGAATTGGAACAACGGAAGTGGGATAGGGGGAGAAATGTGTCGTCGAGTTAACTGCAAGAAGTGCGGAAGACCGGATTGGCGAGGCTGCGGGGCCCACATTGACGCCGTTCTGAGGGATGTACCCCGGGACCAACGGTGTCGATGCAGAGAAACGAAAGCCACCTCGAGTGGAAACGAAACCAAGGGCCTCTTCGCGAGGCTCTTTGGTGCATCGGGAGGCAAGTCATGAAAATCGTCGTTGTCGGGGGTGTCGCGGGTGGCGCCTCAGCCGCAGCACGTGCTCGGCGACTGTGCGAGTCGTGCGAAATCATCGTCTTTGATCGGGGTGAGCACGTATCCTTCGCGAACTGCGGACTCCCCTACTTCGTCGGCGATGTGATTCATGAGGAGGCCGACCTCCTGTTGGCTACCCCCAAGCTGTTCGCCGATCGGTTCAACATCGACGTACGCACGCGTTCGGAGGTCACTCGAATCGATCGGGAAACCTCACGAGTAGAGGTGCGGGACCTTCCTTCGGGGGACACGTACCTCGAAACATATGATGCGCTCATTCTGTCGCCCGGAGCGAAGCCCGTCCGACCGGAGCTGTCTGGAATTGACTTGCCAGGCATCTTCCAGCTGCGGACGATTCCTGACAGCAAACGGATAAAGAAAGCTGCCGAGGGCGCTAGCCGTGTTGTCATCGTCGGGGCAGGCTTCATCGGGATTGAGATGGCCGAGAACTTTCACCAGTTGGGCCTTCACGTCACGTTGCTCGAGAAGGCGGATCAAGTGCTGCCTCCCTTTGACCCCGAGCTTGCTATCTTGGTTCGGCAACGGTTGGAAGAGAACAATATCGAGGTGCTTACCGATACCGGAGTCACCGGATTCCGAAAGGACAGCCAGCTTCAGGTGGACCTCGAGAACGGGGGCACACTTCCAGCGGACCTCGTTCTGCTGGCGATCGGGGTTCGACCTGAGGCAACGCTCGCTGCCGAGGCGGGCCTCACGATCGGAAAACGAGGCGGCATCGGTGTCGACGCCTATATGCGGACATCAGATCCCAACATCTGGGCCGTAGGGGACGCGGTCGAAGTGCATGACCTACTCACTGACAACTGGAAGCTCATACCACTCGCCGGACCCGCCAATCGACAGGGCCGAATCGCGGCCGAAAACGCCATCGGTCGAGACGGAGACCACGAGATTGTCGAGTTTCGCGGCGTCCAGGGGACGGCTATCGCGGGCGTCTTCGGACTGGCGGCAGCCGCGACTGGCGCCTCCGAGAAGACCCTGCTGCGGGAGGGCATGTCGGAGTTCGGAAAGGTCTATCTTCACCCTGCCCACCACGTCGGCTACTACCCTGGCGCAAAAAGCATGTCACTCAAGCTGTTGTATTCGATGGAGGATGGGCGCGTGTTAGGCGCCCAAGCCGTGGGCGAAGAGGGCGCCGCCCGTCGAATCGACGTCATTGCGACAACGATTCAGCACGGGGGTACGGTCTGGGACTTAGCCGAAGCCGAGCTGGCTTATGCGCCCCAGTACGGGGCCGCTAAGGACCCGGTAAATCTGGCTGGGATGATCGCTGTAAACAACCTGCAGGGCGACCTGCCTCTGGCCGAGTGGCAATCTCTGGCCGGTGATCGGGACGACACCGCCTTCAGCGTGGTCGATGTCCGTTCGCCGCGTGAGTTCTCGGCAGGGCACGTCGACGGTGCACTCAACATCCCGGTCGACGAACTTCGAGAACGACTCGATGAGCTTCCCGACGAAAAATTGCTGCTCTTGTGCGAAGTAGGCAAGCGCGCCTACTACGCGACACGTATGTTGCGCCAACTCGGCTACGACGCTGAGAACCTGTCTGGGGGGATGAAAACGTGGCGAGCGCTGCGGGCCAGCGGAGCGTTGTCGACCTAAGAACCTTCTTCGAGCAGCGCGATATCGAGTAGGTCTTTGGGCCTGCACTGGCCCGCTTGTTGCGAATGAGTGTCTTTCGGCCAAGGAAGGATACCGTATACTGCCCGAAGGAGCCGTCGAGGCGGTCGTCCCAGGCTTCGAGAAAGCCGACACCGTCAATGCTGGTCATGATGTCGATCCGGAGTGGTGGATTGCCCAAGGTGGCAAGCTGGTCTGGCTTTGCGAACTCTTCCGCCGCATCTTTGAGATCTTTGAACCCGAACGCGTCCAATGCTCTGCACAAACGCATCGCATTGGGTGGAGTTGGCTCGATCCAAACGTCTAAATCTTGAGTTGCGCGCGGTCTACCGTTCGCTGCTACCGCGTGCGCTCCGACTATCAGAAACCGAACTTGGTGTACGAACAGCAAGTCGATAAACTCGCTCCAATCTGGCGGGAGCGTCATCGTAGACTCCTGGGGTGACCCGTCGAATCAGTTCGACCGCCGACACGCGGGCTTCGACGCTTTGAGCGTGCCAATACGCGACTTCCTCGGCCGTAGCAGCGGCGTGTGTCGTCCATTTGAAGACCTTTTCCATCAACACATCATGAGACAAGAGGTGTGTTTGGTCAAATGACGGGGTGTCTCGAGCGAAGGCCGTCACCCGCCGGGAACTTCCGGACCTCAGAAGGCGATGGCGCCAAGACACTCGAGTCACTGAGCCTGAGCGCACCGTCCATCGCCCATGCCTGACCCGAAATCTATTGACGCCCTCCCAATAAACATATACAGTGTACATCATCGGCGGCACACCGAAATCTAATCTCGAACCCACAACTATGAATAGGAATGAATATGGACCGGGCTTTGATGAGTGGTGAGATGAGTGACTCCGAGAGAGCAGCGGTGAAGAAGTCGCTGGCAAATCCGTACGATCGTGCCGTCCGCGGTACACTGGGGCTAGGAGCTTTGATGCTCTTTTTCACGTACTTAGGGGGTGACTGGGTGCTGGTTGCGCTCGTGGCGATTGCGGTCATGGTCGCTGCTCGAATGGTCTACAGTTACGGTCAGAAGAAGGTGGGTAGTCTGGTAGACAGAGCAACCGTCGTCCCATCCCGGTGCTTTCGTGTGCAGTCCGTGCCGTTTCTCAACGAGGTCAGCCATGTGTCAGTGAACTTCTTTCTTCCATCGGGTCTCGGCGCCAAAGCAACGGTAGGGGTCAGGGCCCCGCGACACCTCGCTGATGGATTGATCGATCAGGAACTCCCTCTTTTGGTGACCCAAGAGAGACCTGGATCCTACGTAGTGCTCGGGACCGGTAATAGTGGGTGGTTCATTGGGAGACAGACCACTGTCGAGCGACCGACGGTGTAGCTGGTCCTGGAATCCGACTCGTAGAACTGTTTCGTGAATCCTACCTAGTCAACCGAACAACCGCTGAATTGAGACTGACGGCGTCCCTGCTCTCTGTCCCGGTCACTAGATTCGGCTTCTTCGATTAGGTGAAACAAACCAGGGCGATTCCTGGTTGGAGCCACCGAGCCGCTCGCCAGGAGATGAGTGGCCGGCTAAGGTGGCGGCGATGCGCATCCTCAGTTTCATAACCGCGTTGGCGATTTTCGCATCTGTGCCCTCCTCTTCCCTCGGACAGGACTTCACACCACCGAGTCTTCCCTCTGGTGCCGTCATCGAGGTTCGAGTAGTCGGTGCGGTTCGAGTAGATGTGGAGGCGGTTCTCGGTGTGGTTGGCACCCAAGCGGGTGAGGTACTGAGCGCTGAGCAGCTGGATGCTGATTTGCGGGCGATTTGGGCGCTGGAACGAGACGGTATTGGATGGTTCGAAGACGTCCAGATCGACGTTCGTGAAAACCGTC
>CAZDBH010000077.1:0-6851 GCA_964503485.1 uncultured Bradymonadales bacterium
CGCTAAAAGCTAACGGCTGGAGTCCGGGGCGTTATACGCGACGGGCTCCTAGAGCTTGCTGATCAGCTCGCTCAAGGTCGTATTCTGCCCCTCGATCTCCTCGAGGCGGTAACTGACGCGCACCGACGGCCGAGCGAACTCGACGATCGCGCCCAGGTCGATGGGCGTGCCGACAACGATGGTGTCGACGTCGGCTGCCGCAATGGTCTGCTGCAACTCTTCGAGCTGTTTCGGGTAGTACCCCAAGGCCGGAACAACCGGACCCAGGTGAGGGTACTTCGTGTAGGCTTCAGCGATCGAACCGACGGCGAAGGGCCGTGGGTCGACGATGGTCGCGCCCAAGCGCTCGGCAGCAACGTAGGCCGCGCCGATGTTCATTTCGCCGTGGGTGAGCGTTGGGCCGTCCTCGATGCAGAGCACGCGCTTGCCCTTGACCGCATCTTCATCGGTCACGTCGAGCACGCTGGTTGCTCTGATGACCGGAGCGTCCGGGCACCACTCTGCAGCCGCCGCCTCGACGGCTTGGATCTGCTCCTCTGTGGCGGAGTCGCACTTGTTGATGACGAACGCGTCGGCGATCAACAGGTTGACCATACCGGGATGGTATGCCGTCTCGTGCCCGGCGCGGAGTGGGTCGAGCACGGTGATATGTAGATCGGTCTTCACGAAAGACGTGTCGTTGTTGCCACCGTCCCACAGGACGATATCGGCCTCTTTCTCGGCCTCCCGCAGGATGGCTTCGTAGTCGACACCAGCAAATATCGACATGCCCATTTCGATGTAGGGCTCGTACTCTTCGCGTTCCTCGATGGTGCAGTCGGCCTCGACCATGTCGTCCATTGTGCGGAATGCCTGGACAGCCTGGGCGGCCAAATCGCCGTATGGCATTGGGTGACGCATTGTCGCGACACGTTTGCCCGTGGCACCGAGCAACTGAGCGATGTACCGCGAGGTCTGACTCTTGCCGCAGCCCGTCCTGATGGCGCACACCGCGACGACGGGTTTGACGGTATCGAGCATCGTCAGTTTGTCCGGCAAGAGAGTGAACTGAGCGCCGGCCGCGATTACCCGGCTTGCCATCTTTCCGAGGTGGTCGAATGGCACGTCGCTGTAGGCGAAAACGGCCTCGTCGATATCCAACTTCGGGATCAACCGCTCGAGCTCTTCTTCAGCTTCGATTGGTATCCCTTCTGGGTAGTGCGGCCCGGCCAAGACCGCTGGGTAGCGCCTGCCCGCGATGTCCGGAATCTGGGCCGCCGTAAACGCAACGACCTCATAGTTCGGGTCGGTTCGATACACGGTGTTGAAGACGTGGAAGTCGCGACCTGCGGCTCCCAAAATAAGGATTCGTCGTCGAGTCATTCGTTCCTCCTCAGATTGCGACTTTTCATACCGAATCGAGGGGGTGGGGGCTAGCCCTTTATGAGGAATTTCGTAACTCGATTTTGACTGCGCCTCTGGCGCTTCGCACAAGGTGGCAACGGAGCGAATGGCAGCCCCGAGGTGTGGGTAATCGCGGGTTCACCTCGAGGCTGCACTGACGCCCTCTCTCGTATCGGTTCAGGCGGCCGAATGGAGAAGAGAGGGGGCGTTGAAGCTCCGAAACCGAATACCAAAACCGGTCACTCGGCCCGCGTGACCGGTTTGGCTCCGCACAACCTCTCCTTTGGCCCTATGCCAAAGGCCAGTGTGCGGATCCAAGATGTTGATTCCTATGACTCGACCCACCGGCAGGGACTTCCGGGTGGCGACGAACATTCCTGTATCGCTTACGTCGGTCGCGACGAACCCGCGCCCACCGACGCTCGGGATTCGGACGACCAAGTGTGATCCGTGTCGTTTGGCTCGCAGGCGAGGCTCCTGGCTGTTCCTCGCTCGCGGACCGAGGTTGCTGAGACGCCTTCTGAGGATTTTGCTCTGGCAGAGATAACGCAGGGTCACACCGGCAGGCCGCTCGAGGACCTTTGCCAGCTGGCTGTTGGTAACCACGGCCACCTGAGCCATCACCTGAATTGGGTACCCGCCATCTGGCAGCGAAAACACCATCTTGATGTAGTCGCCGTACTGAAGGCCGTCGTGGCCCGTGACGAACGCCTCATCTGTTCCCACGGTGGCACGGCAGTCGAAGCGACGTCCTTCCCGATCAATCATCACCGTCGGCACGTCGAGCAAACGCACCGAGCGTTTGTCCAAGTCGTTCGCGCCTGCGCGCTTTGAGGTTTTCCGGAGACGTCTGAGTGTTGATGTTGATCGCATAGCCACTTCCTCCAGAGTCGGTTTCCTAACGGGTGACTCAAGTCTGACAGACGGACCCGTCCCGACGAACGAATCCACCCGAAAGCCCCAATAAGCACCTGTTTTTGCACAACTTTACCCGGATTCACCCGAGAGTGGGCGCCGAGCGGTTGAATGTTGGTTTAGCAATGTTCAAGTCGGTCGAATGGACGAGTGTGAGCCAAAAAGTGATACGGCTAGGCGCTCGCTGTGCCCCGGTTTGACAGTTTTAGAAGAAATAAGTAAATATCTTTTACTAAATTAACGTCATTAACCACTGGTAGAGTTCCGCTGGTGGAATGACGGCGCGATCCGAGTACGCGCCCAAGTACTGAATTTGCTATTGAATTTGCTGAAGAGGTTGAAATGACACGAATCCTTGGCCCCGCGACGGTTATTGGAATTGCGATTTGTTGCGTGCCCGCATTCGGGGCTGGCTTTAGTAGCCCAATCGATACAGCGCCAGACACGGTCCCAAACACATCCCCACAGCTTCGAGATCAGGCCAGTCGAGCCTGCGCCTATGGCGGTACCGCGGGTCAGGGCGTCGATGGCGCTGTTGTCAGCTGTCCTGGCGAGGACTGGTGGCTGCCTTCTTGGGTTGACTTGTCAACCACGGGTAGGGTGATTGTCGGCTGGAATAGTGACCCCCGCGATGAGGACTGCGAGTCCATCTATTACTCAGATGATTGGCACGGCTACGGGACGAATGCCCTGTGGTACGCAGTCGAGTCGTCGGAAGACTCCGGCTCCCACAGCGGGATTGAGAGCGAGCCAGCCTCCTACACCGAACAATCTGACTTCTTGCTGACCGGACTGGCCACGAGAAACGAAGAGCAGTGTATCGCGCAATGTGAAGAGGCCGGCGGAACCGATTGCACTCAGGAGCTGACGCTTCCCTGGGATGAGACGTTGGCCTGGTTCAACGCCGATGACATTAGGGAGTGTGCTCAGATTGACGACTACCGGCCAAATGTTATCTACGCGCCCAATCAGGGCAATGTGAACGGCACCTACTCCCCCTCGTGGTTGAGCGATGAGGGAATCGGAGACCTATGGACTGCCTTCGAGGACTGGTGCGAACTCACGAGTAATCAGTGCGACATCGACTTGTTCGACGCCAGCAGCATCGAGGACACGAGCAGTGACCCCATCACCATGTACACTGGCACAGGGCATGTCGGGAACGCCATCAACACGATGCTCAACACCTGGCGAAAGATGTACGTTCTGAGCAACAGCTACGGCGATTTCGGACTCTTCCAGTTCGCTGACACCGACTACCTCGACTACCGATTTCGCTATCTGGAACGACTAGCAGAGACCTTCAACACCTTCGACCGATTCGACGCGCTCTATGCGACGGGCCTGAACAGTGAGTCTGGTGAGCTACCCAACCTGGCCAAAGCTGGGTTCATGGACTTCACCGCGATTGATATCTGGGCCAGAGACCTCGAAGACCGTGCTCTCACGTTGGCAGCTTCGTCCTCCGTCGATATGCCACTCTCCCTCTGGGCTGTGAACATCTCGATGGGTGGCCGCGCCTTCGCAGAATTGACCGAAATCGCCCACGACAACGGGATGGGCATCGCGACCCATGGGACAACCGCGAGCTTGAACTATCAGTTCCTGCAACATTTGGAGCACGTGGTCTACGTCCAAGAAGACCTGACCTATCGGGCCACGGGAAACACACCGCTCGCATTTGTACACACCGATCTCGAGGCCTTCCACGAAGCCGAGAACACCGAGGCCCAGTTCCGCCAATTCCGTTTGTCTGCTGTCAACACGATCGCACTGGCAACTGACAGTCTGTTGGTCAGTTCCTACGCCCTGCCCTCCACCGCCTACGGTGACTCCTGCCGAGCTGAGGAGGATGACCTGCGCTTTGATTGGTCGGCTATCGAGCAATACAACCCGGACGGGTTCGTCCCCTGGTTGAGCCGCAACATCGGCTCCGAACCTGCCACTGCACCGGAGGCGTTCTGCAATCTGACCACTTATGGCGCCGAACTCCCCTCGGGCGTCGACTTCGACGAAGCCATCGACGCCATGCATGCATCGGTTGTCGACGGCGTCGACACCTGGGGCCAAGTGAGGGAGGTGAACGGCGAGATGCGAACCTATGGGTCCTGGGAGGAAGATTACCTTCGGGCACCGCAGGTGGGCCATCTGGGTCGTCATTGTTCACTCATCATGGACAATGGCGGCGGAACACCCCAGCGTTCTGTGGACGCATACGACGGCGAACCACACGTGGCCTGGGACAACTGGGGCTTCGGGCGAGTCGTACCGTACGAAGCGCGTTCGACACGCAACGCGACTGCGTCTAGAGCTCGCAGAGCACTCTATTTCGACCTCGCCGACGAATTCGCGGGTGAGCAGGCCTTCGAGTGGGTTCCTAATGGCATGGGCGGCGGTGACTGGGAGCTCGCATACGCGGGCGGCGCCTACATTGTGAAGGTCGTTTTTGCCGCCAATCCCGACGAACGCCGCGACACCGGCAAATTCGCACTCGAATACTCCGACGGACAGACGTGGCAGCGGTCAGCCGTACTCCGCTTTGATCGGGCAGAAATGGGCGACGACATCTACACCGCGACCTTCCGCCTCGATGACGCCCTCTTTCTGAGCATGGGGCGATACGACTCTGACCTCGCCATCGTCTCTGTTGGTGGGGCCTCGCCGGACATCCTGACGCTCAGAGTGGTTAGGGAAGAAGACCCGGCGCTTTGAGCATGTCGCGAGAGCTACTCACTCGAGGTGAGCAGCTCGGCGCATTCGTCGTTTGCGCTTGTGAATCTCCCTGCGCACCCTCTTCAAGCCCTTCTTGTCGTGGGCTGCGAGCGCCGCGTCGCGCTGGACCTTCAAGGCCCTGATTTCGGTTTTGATGCTGGCTTTGTCGATGCCCTCGACCACGAGGTGGGTTTTGTGGATACCCATGTGGTCGGCGACCAGTTTGACCAGTTCCTCTTTGTGCATCCCAGAAACAGCGCCGACGTCGGGGTACCCCTTAGCGATCTCCCGCAAGTCGTCGACCTTCTTCTTGTGCAGCTCGTGCCAGTCCATTTCTTTCTCCTGTCAGCAGTTAGTCCTGGCTCTCACCATTGCCCTTTTCCAGGTTTCGACCTGGGACTCTGACGACAGAATATGCCCAGATTATTTCAACCTTCCGCGGTCGCCAACCCCTTTCTTTCAATCACTCGATTTTCCGGAAATCGGCGACACGACAGGCTCTCTTGCCCAGTAACGGTTGACTGGTCGAGAGCGCTCCCGTTACCTTCGCCACCTGCCGTGCGTCGCCGAGACGCAAGCCGGAGGGCCAGATGCGACCAATTCTTCTCAAGATAGCGCTACTGATCGGCTGCCAACTCGTATGCGGTTGCGAAAGTGATCCAACCGTCGGCCCCGACACCGCGTCGAGCCCTGACACCGGCGACCTCAACGACCTCTCGGGCGATCCGCCGCCCGACGACGGTGCCACCGAAGACGTCATTCAAACCGAGTTGGGCGATTCGACCGGCGACCGGGCTGATCTCGTGGACACCGATGCTGACGCAGGCCGCTGCGTGGCCCAACCGACGGAGGCGCCGAGTCCGACGGGACCCCTACCCGGCATAACCACGCCCCATGCGGGGATCGATGCCTGGGAGAGAGCGGCATATGTAGCGTTGCGCGACGCTGTTCTGGCAGACGCCGGAGTCCACTTCGTCGCGACCTACGACGCTGAAACTGAACACTACATCGTTGAGTCGGGTCCGCAGGAAGACCGAAACACTCTCGAGTTTCGGCGCGAGTTGGCGGAGGCCGGTGGGGTTGAGTACGTCGTCACCGAGGGCGACATCAGCGACATCTTCCCGTCGGTATCCGCCGATCGCTTCGGAACCTACGAGGAGCTCCTGTCGGCCTACGAGAATCCGAACGCTGTGCAGATGACCGACCTCGGATACCACGAAGATGACCCCCGGGTCGGCTTCGTTCCGGCCGACGAGCAGTCCTACCCCCTTCCCCTCGTGCGAATTGCAGCCCTCTTCGACGCGCCCTCGGCACCCGACGCCGTGAGTTCGTTCTATCCCTGGGCGAAACCCGTTCGCAGCACCCATGGGTCCATCAGCCTGCTGCAGTCGCGCTCGACCCTGATCTTCTCGGGAGCTGGTGCCCGATCTGACGCCGTCATCGACGGCGCCGTTCTGCTCGCCGACGTGGCCCCTACCCTCCTGGCCGCGCTTGGCGCACAAACGATCGGTGGAATCGGGCCCGATGGAACCTACGACGATGGCCTCTACCTCACTCGCCAAGATGGGCGTGTTCTTTGGGAGGCCTTGGCGGTAGACCCCTGCGACCGGCCAGAGCATGTCGTCGTGATGCTCTTCGACGGCCTCCTGGCCACCGAAATCAACTACCTAGTCGATGACGGGGCACCGGACCTTCAGCTGCCGTCGTTCCGCTTCCTGGCTGAGGACGCTGCGATTTTCCAGCACGGCGCGGTGGCCAACTTCCCCTCAGTTTCGGCGCCCGGTCACATGACTGCGGCTACCGGGCTTTGGTCGGGTCATCACAATTTCATCGCGAACAAC
>CAZDBH010000077.1:6861-9905 GCA_964503485.1 uncultured Bradymonadales bacterium
GCCGCAGTCGCCCTGTTCGAGCCCGGAGGGAAGGCCGGCGGCTTCTACTACGGGGGCGCGGCTCCGGAGGGAGCCCTCGACTGGCCCGCGGCTGCGGTGGGCGAGCACCGCGGGGAGCCCGTCGAGCCTACTGGCCGATCCGGCCCATTTCCTCGAGCACCCCGAGGAGGTCTTGGAGCTGTATGACCTCGTCGTCTCTCCTGGCATCGAGACCGTAGGGCAAGCCGCCCAGCGAGCCCTCGGCGCCTACGATCCGGACACTGGCGAGGGTGCCTATGTCGCCGTCATCAACGACATACCGATGATCGACGCAGACTTCAGCTCGATCGACTTCGCGGTCGGTGAAAAGGGCCTGCCTGAGTATCGAATGGCTGACGAGGTCGCTGTTTTTCAGATCGAGAATCTGCTGCGGGATGAATCGATTCCGGTTCCGACAGTCCTACAAGTCTCCTTCCTTGCCACCGATGGAGCGGGCGAGGCTGCAGGGCCCCACTCTCCGCTGGTGCGATCGGAGCTAGAGCAGACTGACCGTCGCGTAGGTGCGATCCTCAATGCGTACGAAAATCGGGACGCCCTCGACAACACGTTGTTCGTTTTACTCAGCGACCACGGGATGGAGCTACAAGATCCGAGCAGAAGAAGCGCTTTCCAAACGGCGTTAAACGACAGTGGCGTGGTGCTCAGCCACATGGCCTCCGGTAACATCTATTTTAGTACGCTGGAGGTCGAGGCCAGCCTCGACGACGGCGATGAAATCGAGTTGCGAGTCGTCGTCCGCAACCACGACAACGACGCGGTGGTCGAAGGAGCGACGGTCAGATGTGGGAGTTGTGAGGACTCTGAGGCCGAGACCAGCTCAGATGGTATCGCGGTGATTGCTCTGACCACAGACCAGACCTCCGCTGTCCTCTCCGTGACCCACTCGGACTTCAATCCGCAGCAATTCGAGTGGATAGCGGCCTCAGACTAACGGAGCGTGGCACGCCCTATTCCTTAGAATATTGGCGTGTCCAGTTGGCCTCCGTCGTTGTTGCCCCAGCATACGATTTCGTGGATTGGCGACTACCCACTCTAGCCGTAAACTGGCGATCAGATACAATGGGCCAACGATGAGCAAGCGCGCAAAGACACTCCTGGCTGCCCTACATGCTGGATTCACCTTCGGGTACAGCAACAAAGAGGGAATGATGTCCGTCTCGTTCCACGACGGCGTCTACTCCTTCTATGCCGGCGGCGAAGGCGGGTACGAGGAGCGCGAGAAAACCTCCGACCCGGCAGCGTTTGTGCGCTATCTCGCTTCGGCCCGGGGTGGCTCACTAAGCGGCTCGGTCTATGAAAAGGGGTTCACCGCTTACCTCTGCTCCCTGGGCTACCTCGCAGTGGAATCGGGAGACCTCGACACCGCCGAGGCGAACTTCGAGCAGGCGATTCGATGGGGCTACCAAATCGCCCAAGTCGGGATGGCACTGCTAGCGACCGAGCGCGATGACAATGCCCAAGCCCTGAACCACCTGGCGGAACTCGACACATTCGCCGCAAAGAACGAGTACCGCTTCAACCCGTTTGGACCCGTCGAGGCCTTCTTCTCGGCGGCTTGCACAAACATCTACAAGGAAACCCGATACGAGCGGATGCGCGCCTTCTGGACCCGGATTCTAACGATCCAACCCACGAGACCAGATGCACTCTACGGACGAGGCTTCGCAAACGAAATGCTCGAGGACTGGGCAGCGGCCTCGAGCGATCTGCAGTCCGCGCTCGACAACCTGCCTGAGGGGCAGATGCGCGACCTGGCGTGGCAACGACTGGTACGTGCCTTGTTGGAGCAGGATTTGGTCAGCGAGGCTTTCGATCGAACAACTGAAGGGGTAGCCGAATCCCCGCGGTGGGGCTACCAACTTCGGAGGCAACGAGTCGAGTGTCTGCTGCGCCTCGACCGCCCGGTCGACGCCCTGGCCGAGTTCGACCGCCTGTTCGAACTCGCCCCCGACAATTACGCGCTCCACATCCAACGCGGCGACGTGTACAACCTGCTGGAGCAGACAGAAGACGCAATTGCGGACTGGGAGCGTGCGCTGGCATTGTACCCCGGCAGTGAAGAGGCAATGAGCCGTCTCGAGTCCTCCGAGTGAGAGGGCACAACGGGACGTTGCTTCTGATTCCCTGATGAGTGAAGGAGAACGAGAATGAAGCCCTATGCGTCGCTGACGCTTCGAGGCCGAGCGCGCCGACTGCGCAGACTGGCAAAGACCGCTCTAGGGGAGTACGAACTCGACGTTCAGCGGATTCGCCTGATCACAAACAGTTGGAATTGTGTCTTCCGCGTCGACGCGACCCAGGGCCGCTTTGTCATTAGGGTAAGCCTGCCAGGGCACGGACACTCGCCCGCCACGGTTCGCTCAGAAGCGAGCTTCCTCGCCGCCCTGGCCTTCGATTCCCAGATCGAAGTTCCTTCCCCTCTACCCGCGCGCGACGGGCGACTTGCGGTTTCGGCCGGAGCCCCGGGTGTACCCGAGGAGCGGATGTGCGTCGTGTACAGCTGGGTCATGGGCAAGGACCTTGCCGAGTCGATCACACCCGAAACCTATGCCAAGCACGGTGCTCTGCACGCCCGGTTGCACGACTTCGCGACCAGTTGGACGCCTCCCGAAAGCTTCACAATCAACGACTACACCTGCGTCTTCCACTTCCCCGGTGAGATCAAACTCTGGGAGGCGGAGCTACTCGGGTACGAGGGCTTGTTCCGCGAGGCGCTGGCTGCTTCGGACGAGCTCATCAACGCCGTTCGGGAGCGAGACCCGGTCATCATCACTCACGGTGACCTCCATCAGTACAACGTGAAGCTCCATCGCGGCGTGTTGCGACCCATCGACTTTGAAGATGTGATGTGGGCGACATGTGGTTTGGACGTCGGCACCACCCTCTACTATGTGTCTCGCCGCGACGACTACACAGCGCTTCGAGATGCATTTCGCGCCGGATATGAGAGCGTGGCTCCCTGGATCGAAGGCGAGCCCGGCGAGATCGACCGGCTTCGCTTTCCG
>CAZDBH010000077.1:9919-22902 GCA_964503485.1 uncultured Bradymonadales bacterium
AACCAGAATTCAGAGTGAAAGACTGGCCTGCGCTGGTCGAGCGAATGGCCGCGCTGGCCCGTGTCGCCGTAAACTGAGCCAGCCCAGAACTCGACCCCTGATTGTGATGAATCGGCGGTCCAGATTTGCTAAAGTCAGACGGACGGTTTTTTGGTGGCAGCTGGAGAGGGAGTGTGACCCCTGAGGTGTGGGTATGACACCGGGTGCGTGGTTCGTCCTCGTTCTGGTCGTGGGTTCCGTGGCGATGTTCGTCTGGGATCGCTATTCGCCCGACGTCGTCGCCGTCGGGGTGATGGTCTCTCTGGTCTTTGCCGGCATCCTCGATGTCGAAACCGCCCTATCGGGTTTCGCCAACACCGCCCTCATCACTGTAGCCGCCCTGTTTGTGCTCACAGAAGGTGTGATTCGGACCGGTGCGGCTGCCTATCTAACCCAGGTCATCACGTTTCTGACGGGCGATCGGGCCAAGCTGACCCTTCCACTCGTCCTGATCGTGGTCGCAGTTAGCTCGGCGTTTCTCAACAACACCCCGGTCGTCGTCCTATTCGTCCCGATTCTGTTGGGGTTGGCTGAGCGCCACGGCTTCAGCCCATCGAAAGTTCTGCTGCCACTCTCGTACGCGGCGGTTGTGGGTGGCATGTGCACTCTGATCGGGACATCCACCAACCTGCTGGTCAATACCTTCGCGGACTCGCCCGACGTCCCATCTTTCGAGCCACTTGGAATGTTCGAGTTCCTGCCGTTGGGGCTGATTTTCGTTGCCATTGGTCTGGTGTATGTACTCGTTTTCGGTCCCCGCATGTTGCCCGATCGACGCACTGTCACGACACTCGCCCCAGAGGGCCTCCTGACGGAGTACGTCACCGAGATTTCGGTGCAGCCTGGCTCGGACTGGGAGGGACGCTCACTTCAGGACACGCTGGTCTCCCGCCACAAGAAGATCCAGGTTATCCAGCTGATCCGCAGCGAGGAAAGCAGCTGGAATCCCGATCCCAAAACCGTTCTCGAGGCCTGGGACATCCTGATGGTCAAGGGCCCCCCAGCCAGCATCGCGGCGATTCACCACACCGGGCGTGCCGGGGTTGTCGGGGAACAATCCTACAGTGACCCCCGGGTACGACAGAGTGAAACCACCCTGGCTGAGGTCATCCTGCCGCCCGGGTCGAGATTGTTGGGCCGAACCTTGCGAACGGTCGGTTTTCGGCGTCGCTTTGGCGCAAGCGTCATCGCCATCCAGCGGCACGGCCTTCACGTACGAAAAGGTATCGCTGAGATGCCTCTGAAAGTCGGCGATTTGCTCCTCATTCAGGGCGAGCCGGAACGCATCCAAGAACTCCGCGGTGAGCGCGATGTCCTCCTGCTCGAGGGCGCCCGCCCTCTCGATGTAAAGAACACCCGAAAGGCGGTAGCGGCGCTGTTGATTCTGGGCACGGTGGTAACCCTCGCGGCCATGGGCGCCTTCCCGATCGCCCTGCTGGCCCTCTCTGGTGCGGTGCTCATGATTGTGACGCGCTGCCTATCGCCCTTTAGAGCCTATCGCGCCGTCAACTGGGAAGTCATCGTTCTCATCGCGGGCATGATCGCCCTCGGCCGCGGCATGGAACACACGGGACTCACCGACGTCATGGCGGAGTCACTCATCTCTGCCAGTGCGACACTCTCGGCTGGTGTGCGCCCCTGGTTTGTGTTGGCGGTGCTCTATCTTTTTATCAACCTCACCACCAACGTGTTGAGCAACAACGCAGCCGCAGTGCTGTGGGTCCCAATCGCGTTGGAGATTGCCGCCGCCCTCGACGTCAGCAGCCGGCCATTTCTCATTTGCGTGGCGTTTTCAGCGTCGGTCGCTTTGAGTTTGCCGGTGGGTTATCAGACCCACCTCATCGTTTATGGCCCGGGAGGCTATAAGGTGGGAGATTTCCTGAAGTTTGGGACGCCTCTCAGCCTGCTGTTCTGGTTCACCGCCGCTGCCCTCATTCCCGTCTTCTGGCCCTTCTGAGGCTCGTCCGCCTTACCGATTGCCTACAACGCAAAACAATAAATCGCGCCGTAGCCCCCATTACAGCCGACGCAATTTCCGGTACCAGCTCCGTTGTCGGCGAGATTGGCGCCAGCTCCGCAGCCGCGAACTGGGTGATCGCTTATCCAACTGGCTCCTCCTCTTCCTCCCCCTCCGGGCCTTCCGCTACTCGCTCGCGGAAAGGAATGACCGATCATCACGGTTTCGCTCCCAACATTGGGGTCGGAGCTCGTCCAGTCGTTGCAGGTTGATTCGTAGCTGTCACGGAAGAGGCGCCCCTCGGAGTTCGAACCCGTCAACACATCGTGGGCATCGCCGATCGCCGAAAGGGGAATGCCACACTCGTCGGGCAGGTCGTCTACCGATTGGGCGGTCCCGTCGGGGCGATCCTCGGCGACCAAACCGCTGGTGCCTGTGGCAACTAGACGGCCGTTTGCGTCATACCAGGGCCCGCTACCTATCCGGTCGATAGCGTCGACGGAATTGCCGCTGCCGTCGTCTGTTGCGCTCAGCATGGCCCGCCAGGTGAGATGGCCGAAGCCTGTCGCGTCGGCGATGGTTTGGCAAATCTCATCGGCACCATCGAGCCCACCGAAGTCGCCCCCAAAACCACCATCCATATCGCCGGGAGTTGAGTCAGATAGCACCCAGAGCGCGTCCATACTGGTGACGAAGAAGCTGAAGTCCTCGTCTTGCTCCGTGCACCACTCGCCCAGCGGACCATCCGTGACCGGGTCGGACACGTCGGCTGTTCCGGTATCCTCGCCTGTCGTATCCGTGGTGCCGGAGTCCTCTCCGCTACCTGTGTCAGCCACCGTATCTTCGCCGGTGTTTGTTCCGTTGTCTGTTGCTATGTCCTCGGTCGAGGTCGTGTCCTCAGTCGAGGTCGTGTCCTCAGTCGAGAGCGTGTCCTCGGCCACGTCTGTCTCCGAAGCGGTGGTATCTTCGCCGGTGGCTCCCGTGTCGTCGTTGTTCACCCCGCTCATGTCAAACGAGACGTCGCCCCCCGAACCGGAGTCGACAGACGAGCTGCTCGACGAGTGCGTATCAACATTGTCGAGGCAACCCACAGCCAAGACGGCGATCGCAAACAGGGCGATTAGTAGCAATACAGATCTCAGCAAGTTCATCATTCTCCAACTTGGTTTCGAGGCTAGCCACATGTGAGGTCTCCCTGGCAGGTTTCGCCCTCATCGGGGCAGTCATCATCGCTCGAACACGAAACGAGGCCCGGTATCTCGACCGGCAGCTGCACTTCAGATTGAAGTCGCAGCTCCACACAACCCGGATCAGCCGTCACGGCGTTTGCGCCCTGCCGCGTCATCCGCAGCGATGGAAACCCGGAAAAACCGTTCTCGAGCAAGGCCGTGACCAGCTCGGCGGGTATCGTGAATTCACCGTCGTCCTCGACCAAGCATTCGATGCGGGCCGGAGTTCCACCGTGGTTGGCGATATTCAACTCGATCTCCAAACGCACCGCCTCGTGCTCCGGGCCTGCTTCCCAGGTCAATTCGGCCCCGCTGCCGCTCTCGATCGCGACCGAGGTCATCTCAGTCACGAGGGCATCGACGCCCGGTGCGGCCAGCTCGAAGGGGGCGTAGTCGCCCCCGCTGGTCGAAAGGGAGATCAGCGAACTCGAGGAGAAGGCTGGATGGGGTAAGTCGCCCGTGAAGGTGTAGTAATAGACGGGAGCGCGTGAGCTCATCACCACCTCGACGCCCAGACCGACAATCGTCACATCACCGACATCGCGGTGGGCCGGCAGGGTGACGCAGCTACCATCTGTAGAGCAGGTCTCCCCGCCGGTGCAGCCCGGGCTACAAAACAGCTGGGGCGGCCTGAGAAACTCACATCCCTCTGAATTCATAGAGACGTCTGACACCGATATCGGGTCGACCCCATCGGCGACTCGTCCCTGAATGGTCGTGTATTCTTCGGTAAGTGCCAGTGTAAACCCACCGACGTAGTTCGAGCGCTCGCAGGTGAGATAGGCCTCGGATGTGCCGACCGAGTTCGTGTCCTCAGAACTGGTGTCGCTCTGCGGAACATCGCTCGAGCTCATGTCGCTCTGATTGATATCATCCGTGCTGGTGTCAGCTCCTGAGTCCGTGGCACTGTCGGCCTCAGATTCGGTACCGCTGCAGCCCGTGGCGAGCACGACTAGGAGCATCCCAAACGGTGTGAGGTAGAGGCATTTCATTGGTAGGGCCTCGCTTGTTTGATGAAGAGTTGAGGGGTTTCCCCCGGCTCACCGTCGAACTTGAACTCGACATCCATTGCCCACCAGTCCTGACCGTTGGCGTAGGCTGGGGCGAAGGTCTCGTTGATCAGCTGAAGCGCGGTTCCCAAGTCGAACATCTGCTCATCGCTCAGGACCCGCTCATCGGGCCCAACCAGACTGGATTCCGACAGGTAGGTCACCGGTTGGTTGGCGCGACTGAAGTAGTACAGAAGCGACTCAGTCGTGACCCCCGGGGGCGGCTGGACCACTGACACCTCTCCCGCCTGTACATTGATGTAGAAGGCGGGCTCGAGGCCGCTTGGGTCGAAGGGATTATTGGTCAGCGCGACGCCGTTGGCTTCCTCGTCGGGGAAGGAGCGATGTACCAGAATTCCCATGGCCACCGACAGGTGGTCGATGCTGCGGTAGGTGCGCTCCTCGAAAGCCCGAAAATTCCAGACGCTGGCCCAGACCTTTCGGATGGCATCTTCAATGGGCGAGTCCGGGTCGTTGGGATCGCCGCTCTTCGATGTGTACAGCCCGGCACCAGTGAATCCGTCCAAATCCTCGGCGTTTGTGCTCGACCGAAAGCGCATGCGGATACCAGAAAAGTCAGCTTCTAGCTTGGCGTAGAGCAGGTCGAGAAGGTCCTGGTCGATGCTCGCTTCCTTCATATCGTCGCGAAGCTGTTCCAGCATGGCGTCTCTGACGGTTGGGTCGTTGACGAAGTTGGTATCGTCGAGCATCGCGTTCACTCGTTCGTCGAAGCCGTTCTGTTCCATGAATTGAAGATAATAGTGGACCGGAATCGCGAAGCCCGGGGGCGTCGGCATCCCATCGATATTGGCCAGCACGCTATAGTGGGCCGCTTTGCCGCCCACCGCTCGGGTCGCGGCCTTGATGGCGTCAGCCAAGGAGGGGTTTTCTAGATCAACCGCATCCTGGATATCGACCAGGCCGGTAACCGAGTCGTCGACTCCTGGGACTTGCACCGCTTCGGGTCGGTGGGCATCCCACCACTCATCTGCTTCTTCGACGGTCGCCGGCTCGATTGTGTAGTCCGTCGCCGTGACCTCCAGCCGCACCCACGTACCGTCTAGCTCACGCAGATCAGCGTTCTCGAATGCGCCTCGCAGCGCCATGTTGGGTGTCCCGCGGTTGCGGGAAAGCACGTTGATATGTGACAGCGCGGTCTGAAACTCCTCGGTGATGATGCCCGCGACCGCAGAGATGTCATTGGGGACACGGTCGAGTACGGCAATATCGCGGAAGGACACGTAGTCGGTCTCGAGTTCATCCGCCGTGATGAACGTGACTCGCCCGTAGGCCTCGGCGGGGTTTAGGGGTTGGTAGTCGATACCGGCGAACAGTTCGTCAGTGGTGATGACGTTGAGCCGCTCGCGGTAGGCCTCCACCGTGGCCTCGACGCTCGCCGAGTTGGCGTAGAATCGCAATTCTGCCCCAAAGTAGGTGGCCTCTTCGATCTGCTCGAAGGCTGACACAATCATGTCGGCGTCTGCCAGGTCGTATGGCGCAATCTCGTATACGAATACGTCCGGCCCGTCGTACCAACTAACCGCTCCGAGCAGAAACCTGCGGCTGGGCGAGCTGTACTCGGTCGTATTGAACTCGGCGAGCAGAGGAACGATTGGAAGAACTCCCCCAGACAAATGTTCGGAGGCGTAGTCATAGTGGGTTGGGTATCGCGTGCTGTTCTGGAAGACGGTTGTGTTGTCGTTGAACCGGTCGATGATCACCTTCACCGAACTCGCGCCCGGGATGGAGGCGTCCAACGGCGCCGAGGCCAATGCATCAAAGTCGGCACGGCAACCGAGCTCGGCGAGACCATCGGGGTCATCGGATTCCGCAGTACATTCCCATTCCCGCTCTGGAAGATCGGGACTGGTTGCGTCCGAATTGCCCGCGTCATCGAGGTTGGTGTCCTCGACGACGGACCCGTTCTCGGAGCATCCGACAAGGGCCATCGCAGCGACTAAACTCAGAGACAGAACACTTCCAGGGTGGAAGGTCTGACCAATCAATCTGTTCATTTGTCCCCTTACGAGTCGCACCATCTATGAATGTCAGCGCAAGCATAGGTGGTCCCGTCCCCAGGCCATGACGACGACACCGGCTCAGAGTTATCGCAAGCGGCGTGCCAAGGCGAGTCACTCGGGTCGCCGAAATGTGGGGAGGCAACCGAGGGCAGAGCGATGGTTGGCTGACTGGCGCGAATGACAGCGAATGGTGGCTTAGGAACGCGAGTTGCAGAGGAAGCTGGGTACAGAAATGAATAGGTTGTTCAACGCCCTAATGGGACTTCTATGAGCTGACTAAACCCCTGGAGGCCCGCGGGCCGTCCCCGGGCCCGCCGGCCGAACCCCCACACCCCCCCCCCCCTCAATCTGCTACCCTCGCGGACTTCGGCAATGGAGTGCAGCATGTCAGCGATTCGGCGACATCGATGGGAAGCGACTTTGGTTGTCTTCTTGGTGTTCCTTCCGAGTTGCGACGGAAGCGACACCCCGGTGGGCGCACCACGGGCTCAGCCCGAGCTACGGGAGAGCAACCGGGACGTCGAGATTCCGACCGCGGACCTGGACGTCACTGATACTGACGACACGCCTTCTGACCTGGACCTACCCGATTTGGACGCGAACGATGCTGTCGACGAGTCCAGCCAGCAAGCTGGTGACGTGGCGCCCGACACCGAGCTGGTCGACCTAGACGAGCCGGATGAGGTTGGGGAGTCGGACCCAGATATCCTCGAGGTCACCGAGCCGGACACGGGCGAAGAGGACGTGAACTCGACGATATCGGTTGCCGCGAGTGGCATGACCGAGTCGACCCAGCTTGTGATGGGTCTGAATGAAGACCACTGGCTCGAGTTCGGCGCCGACGGTGCCCGTACCTTCGCCGAGTCCGTGCCCTTGGGCGAGAGCTTCGCCGTAACGGTGATGGTCCAACCCTCGTGCCCCGATCGCTTTTGTGATGTGAGCGGTGGGTCGGGTGTCGCTGACGGCTCTCCGCAGATCGACGTCACGGTTACCTGCCGCGAGCCTGACCTTCGCCTCTTCACATCCAACTGGAATCTGGACGTTGAAACCTTCGGCGCGGCCAACGGTGTGTTGATCACCGACCATATCGAAGACATGGCCGATGGCGATACGGCCGAGCCCCGTGCGCTGGTGGGCGACAATACGACTTTCGCCGGGCTGAACCGATATGACGGCGTGGCGGTCGATTGGCGGCGCGACCTGATGTACGTGGGTATTAACAGCGAGGGTGTCGCTGTCTTTGACAACGCCAGCACGATTACCGGCGATGTCCCACCCGTGAAAGTCATCTCGGCGGGACTTCGCTCCGTCGAGATCGACTCGGCGCGCGACCGGCTCTATACGGGGGCGGCCTTCCTGCGCGTCTTCGACAACGCCAGCGAGCTGTTGGGTCACGAGAGCGCGGACGTCACGATCTCAATGGAGTGCGTGAACAACCTTCATTTGGACACCCGAAGCGACACCCTCTATGTGGCTGATACCTGCGGAGGCACCTACGTCCATGTCTTCGAGAGCGCCTCGAGATTGCGCAGTTGGGCGACCGCCGACCGCGTGATTCACATCGTTGACGACGACCTCCCCCACAGCATCAAGGGCCTGTACGTGGACGCGTGCAGCGATCGAATGGTCGTAGCGAACAACTTGGACACCCTGTCGGGCCACAATGTCTTTGTTTTCTCCAACGCGTCGACGTTGGATGGCGCCTACGAGTACAGCGATGACAGCGTCGCTCAACACTCACTTTGGAACACCATGTTCCTGGCGGGCGAGGGCGACCGCCTCTATCTGTTGCGGGACGAGGCCACCCAGCTAGAGGTTTTTTCTGGTGTCGATGTTTGGTCTGGTGTGGTGGCGGCCGAGGCCGATCGGAGCCTCAACGGGGTTGTGTCGGGCTGTTACGGGGTAGAGGTTTCCCTTTACTAGGCCGCTACGCAGGCGTTTGAGGTACCCTCACTAGCCGGCATTAAAATCGAAGGTAGACGGTGAGAATCTAGACCCTTGAGGTCGATCTCCGAACCGGCTGTCTCGAGGGAGCCGAACCCGCCAACCGACGAGAAACCCGGCCGACGAAAACCCGCCCCACCCTAAATCTTGTGGCGTCTTCTCGAGCAGTCGTTCGATCGGATATCGCGACCGCCCCCCAAAAAACCCGTCCGCCTAGATCCTGCGGTGGGCGCGATTCCAACGCCTAGTCCAGAGGATTATAAGCAACCGCGCCCCATCCCCCGATAAAACTAGACAATCGGGTCTTGAAAGCTGAAACTGGAAGGAAACCAACTGGCTGTCTCAATCAGAAGCCGGCGCTGAGCATGACTTCAGTGCCGTCACGCTACAAATGAGTGGCACCATGAACAGACGCGCCTTTCTTCGTTATCTGGGCTTTGGGTCATGCTGCGTAGTGCTGCCCCAGTGGGGGTGCTCCGACGACGCGGTCGAATCTGTGCCGGAGACAGCAGTTGACCGCCTAGCTGCGCTCCAACGCCAGATTTACACCTTACTGAGCGATCACAAATTCGACGACGCGGAGTCCGCATTTGACGAGCTCGCCGGCGAGGCCACCGCCATCGGAACCTACCACAGCCACAACATCGCCACCTTCGCCGCAACGTCGACGTCGGAGCTCTTAGCGCTGTACGGTTTCGAGGATCGGGCGACGAGCATGCTGGAGTTCGCAAGTGATCATGCGTACGCCACGCCTGCAAATACGATGGGTGGAGAGCTGGTCCACTTCAAGGCCAAGGTGTCTCATCTCGGCCACGTGGCAAGGCGTTTCGGGATACTCGGGCATCAGACACAGACTCTCGAGTTGGCTGACTCGATAGCGGAAATCCTCAACGAGGGCGACCTAGGAACAGCGACCTCCGACATCGTGGAGGTTGCCTATCCCGATCTCGCACTCGGGCTCTACGCGGCCGGCAGCACAGACGAGGCCCTCGCAACCTTGGGACGATTGGATTTCCACTCAACGCACCACAGGCTGGCATTGGTCGACATTGCTGCATTCGTCACTGGGCGTGACGGTCGAGAGGCGGCGTTGCAGTTTGCATCGACACACAGCAGTGATAGCCAAGAGCAGTTCTACGTACTGACAGATCACATCGTACAGCGTCCTGGGGTTGGCGGCGGTTTGATCAGGATGGGCCGTCTGCAGGAAGCGGCAACTGTGCTCTCTGAGGCAGCACAGCTGCTGGACGACTTTGATGACGACTCAGACGAGACGCGTTGTGAAAAGTCCTGGGCCTACGGCAAGTTGGCCCGGCTATTCGGCGCGGTCGGTGATACCCAGAACCAAGAGGATGCCCAGAGCGAAGCGACGGCTCTCGACGCAACCTGCTCCGGTTGAACAAGGAGGATAAGCGTGAAATTTCTTGTCACCGAAGACTGCGAATTCAACATCGTCTGTCACTCGAGTGGTCACGTGGTCTGCGAGATGGTCTGTCCTGTGAATGCGATCACAACCCCCTCGGGCCGAGCCCAGATCAACGACACGACCTGTACTTCATGCGGTAGTTGCAGGGGGGCCTGCCCCTACCAGGCAATTGTCGAAGATGAGCCGCCCTACGTGACTGCCGGAAGCGGTTCGAACTCGGGCTATCTCGACCAAGACCCCCACAATACTGGTGCCAACTACACCGTCGGTGAAGTTCGTCTGTTCAGAGAGGGGCAACAACCGGACGGGTTCGAACTCTGCGCGGGAGAAGAGCTTCGGATCAGCAGCAATATGAACCTCTTCGAGCTGATCGGGACGACCTTCGGCGGCAACGGTAGCACAAACTTCGCCTTGCCCGATACGCGAGACGCGGAAGCCAATCTGGGCGGGTTGCGTTACTACATCAATCTAGACGGGGTTTTTCCTGTTCGCGACGAAGAGGGCAATACCCCCCGTAACCTATACCAGCTGGCATCGCTGGTCCTTCTGGCCTTCAACTGGAACCCGCAGAACATGTTCCTCTGCGACGGTCAGTCGCTTCAGATCAGTCAATACACGACCCTCTTTTCACTCACGGGCGGCACGTACGGTGGTGACAGCCGCACGACCTTTGCCGTGCCAGACATGACTGCCGAGGCGCCGGTCGACGGATTGTACTGGAACATCGTCTACTGCGGCGTCTATCCACGAATCCCCGGTCAAACAGACTCAGACTGAAAGAGAGAGAGAACATGTCTGTTCAAATTGGTGTGATTGACTTCTTTGCTTCCGGTTCCGTTCCCGTCGGGTGGTTGCTTTGCGACGGGCGCAGTGTGGAGGTCAACCTCTTCCCAGACCTGTTCGCCGCCATTGGCACCCAGTTTGGCGGGGACGGAGATACCTACTTTGCCCTCCCGGACATGACCGGACATTTCTCAGTAAGTCAGACGGTCGCGGCCATCGCCTATCAAAGAGTCGAGCCCAATCTGGCCGCCGAAACTACGAACGCTTGGACTTCCTGAGTGACTTCGATCCCCGTTGGTCTAGAGAACGGTCTGCCAGGGTGAGTCTGCCGTCATCAGCTCCTGCCATGTCAGCTAGAGCAGGATATTCAGCACCTGAGCAATCGTATCATCCTCCGGAAGGCTCTCGTATTGCATGAGCGTGAGAGCCCCGGGTCCCTCTTCAACAACACCACGCCAATCCGAATTAAAGTTGAAAACTCGTGCCCAGTGTGCGAAATTTCAAGTATGATTCCACGACACGCCGGACCAACCGTCTTGCAAAGGCTTCGAACGTCCCCGGCCGTGGCCATACTAGGTGCACGTCAGGTTGGAAAGACCACTCTCTCTCTCCAAATCGAAGCCGAGTGGGAAGGTGAAGTTCATCGATTGGATCTCGAGGATCCCCGAGACCTTGGACGACTTGCCGATCCTGGTCTTGCTCTCAGATCACTGAACGGGCTTGTCATCATTGACGAAGTACAGCGGTTGCCGGACTTGTTCCCACTGTTGCGGGTCTTAGTCGACCGGCAGCCGTTGCCAGCCAGATTTCTCCTTCTCGGAAGCGCTTCGCCGACCTTGGTCAAAGGAGTCTCTGAGAGTCTTGCGGGGCGAGTCTCCTTTTTTCACCTCGAGGGATTCGGGCTGGGCGAGGTCGGACACGACCGCCTGGATGACCTATGGGTACGCGGTGGCTTTCCGCGGTCTTTCCTTGCGGACGACGACGCAAGCAGCGCCCAATGGCGTCGCGACCTGATTACCACCTTCGTCGAACGAGACCTGCCGCAGCTCGCCATCGGTCTGGCGGGCACGACCATGCGTCGGTTCTGGACTATGCTCGCACACAACCACAGTCAAGTGTTCAATCAGTCCGCGTTGTCTCGCAGTTTTGGTGTGAGCGATCATACCGTGCGGCGTTATGTCGATCTGCTCGCTGGAACCTACGTAGTGCGGGTACTGGCTCCGTGGCACGAAAACGTGTCGAAACGCCAGGTACGGCGACCAAAGGTCTACATTGCGGACTCAGGACTCCTGCACACGCTGCTCGGGTTAGAACGACGTGTGGATGTTGAACGCCACCCAATCCTGGGGGCCTCATGGGAAGGGTTTGGGTTGAGCTGTGTGATTCAGCAGCTCCAAGCACGTAGGAACGAGACATTCTTCTGGGCCACTCACGCTGGAGCCGAACTGGACCTGCTCGTATGTCGTGGAAATCAACGCCTTGGGTTCGAGTTCAAACGGACTGAGTCACCCAGGCGTACGCGTTCCATGCACTCTGCGCTCGAAACACTATCGTTGGACCGCCTCGATGTCGTTCACGCCGGCAATGCCACCTTTTCTTTGGGCGAACGGATTCGCGCCGTAGCATTGGATCGGGTTCTCGAAGACATCGAACCGATTTGATGAACGGCGCCTCGCCCATCCACACCGTAGTGTCTTGCGGAGTAGTAGGGGACGGTCCTCCACGAGGCCTCGTCTATCCACTGGTACACCGACGTCGAAATCTGCCGTAGTTCTGGAGGGTGTCATCTCAGGACGCCTTAGAAGTTGCGGTCTGGGGTGGGGCGGCTAACGGGTGCATATGTTCCAGTCTGGATTCACACACCACCATCCGTAGTTTGCGCTGGCGTTTGTGGCCTGGATCTGTTCGCATACGAAGGCGCCATTGTCTGAACATGGACTGTTCGCCATTGAACTGTCACAAGAGGCGCAGGATCCGTTTCTGGTCCGCGCTGGTACAGACGAAGCCGTGCAGCGTCTTGTGAAGAAATAGGTGGAGTCGGGCAAATATATCTTTGGTTGCGTCATGCCTAGTCTTCGGCAAACGAAGCATTTTGTTGCGTACTTTTTTTAACTTTTTTCGGAAAACCTGCATCGGAGTCACGCAGGTTTCATGAGGGTGGGACGGAAATAACAGAGGAACGACGCTTGGGGCAGCTCGACTTAACCTTCGGGTTGAGCTGGCGGCGAGGTGCTGGGGTTTTGGGTGAACTGAGCGGGTTCTGCTTGAGTATGTGTGCCCGGCCCAGCACCCGCTTGCCAGCCTTACGCCGCTTGCGATTGAGCTCGCGTTCTTTCAAGAAAACCTCCTCACGGAGCAACTCGTCGAACTCTCTGTTGGACAAATTGTCGAATCCAGGCGGTTTGTCGAATCGAACCGTGACCTCTGACGGTGTTGGGCCATTCGTTTTGAAAAAGCCCTTCGGTCGTCTTACGTGAATCGTCTCGCCAATACGCCAGTTGAGGGAACAGATCCCCGGCCAGTCGCGATAGCTCT
>CAZDBH010000078.1:0-22380 GCA_964503485.1 uncultured Bradymonadales bacterium
CTGGACGGCGCCGTCCGGGGGCTTCTTTAGCATACCGGCGAGCACCTTTACTTTTCCGATGATGAAATCGGCGGATGTGGTGTCCACGGCATCACCGCTGGGACTGGCGAAATTCGAGGGGCAATTCACCGACACCGTCAATCTGTGGTGGGGAAATTGTGCCGGCTCGCTCGGTGAGACGAGCGCGGTCGTCTTGCTGGTGGCCGCTGCGTTCCTTCTGTTTCGCCGAACCTTCGACTGGCGTCTCCTTGTGTCAACCGTGCTCGGGGTCGCCATCTTTGGGGGTGTGATGCACCTAGCGTCGCCTGACAATTACCCCGGTCCTCTGTTCATGGTTTTTGCTGGTGGTGCGCTCTTCGCGGCGGTGTTCATGGTCACCGATCCGGTCACGTCGCCTCTCACGAAGAAGGGCTCGTGGATATTCGGGCTCGGGGTCGGCTTTCTGATGGTATTGATTCGACTTTTCGGCGGTCTGCCCGAAGCGGCGATGTACGCGGTTCTACTAATGAATGCAGCTGTCCCGCACATCGACCGCTACACCCAGCCGCGGCGTTTTGGAGGTTGAGCTGGTGACTGAACAACAGCCTGATCAAACCCCAGACGAACCGGGGACAATCCGCCTGATGCTGACCATGGGCGTGGCCGGCCTGTTCGCCGGCCTCATCTTGGTTGGAATCTATCTGGCGACCTACCCTCGTATTCAGCAGAATCGTTACAACGACGTCCAGGCCGCCATTCAAGAGGTGCTGCCGAACGTAGCAGAGACCTCGACTTGGGTGGTCAACAACGGACAGCTCGTTGCCTACGACGGGCCGGAAGGTGTCTTGCCAGAGGGCGAAGCCGTCTACTCCGGCTACGACTCCGAGGGCAACCTAATCGGCTACGCGGTTCCCGCCGAAGGAGCTGGCTTCCAAGATACGATCAAGCTCCTCTACGGCTATGATCCCGCTCGAGGGGTCATCGTCGGACTGGCCATTCTCGAAAACAAGGAAACCCCCGGGCTCGGCGACCGGATCGTCAACGACCCAGAATTCCACGCCGGTTTTGAAGCGCTGGAGGTTGCGCCTGGAATCGTCGCGACCAAAAAGGGACGTTCAGAGCCGTGGGAGGTCGACGCCATCAGCGGAGCGACCATCTCGTCTGACGCGGTCGTTGATATCCTCAACGAGAGTATGAGTGTGTGGGCCGAGCGTCTTGCTGACGCCGAGCAGGAGGAGTAGCGCGTGGCCAAGAAGGAGAAATACGCCTACGACGAAATGGTCAAAGGCCTGTGGCGGGACAACCCGGTGTTTGTCGCCCTCCTCGGCCTGTGTCCCGCTTTGGCGGTTACCAATACGTTCATGAACGGCCTGGTCATGGGGCTCGCGACCTTCTTTGTTCTGGTCTGTTCGAGCGCCCTGGTATCACTGCTGCGAAAACACATCCCCAAAGCGGTCCGAATCTCGACGTACATCATTATCATCGCGACCTTCGTCACGACCGTCGATTTCGTATTGGCTGCGATTATGCCTGGCGCCCACAAACAGTTGGGCGCATTCCTGTCGCTGATCGTCGTCAACTGCCTGATTCTCGGTCGGCAGGAGGCCTTCGCGTCGAAGAACCCGGTAGGCTTGGCCGTTGCCGACGCAGTCGGCATGGCTGGCGGATTCACGCTGGTCCTCGTAGTCATCGGAGGGGTTCGGGAGATACTCGGAGAAGGCAAACTCGCTGGAGTGTCACTCTTCGGCGAGAACTTTGAACCGTGGGTCATTATGAAGCTTCCACCTGGAGGCTTCCTGGTACTCGGCGCCCTGCTGGTTCTTTTGGCCTATGTGCGGTCGCGCGCAGACGAACGAAAAGCGAATCGCGAAGAACTCGCGGCTAACTCGGCGGAGGTGTCCTGATGGGTCATTTCATCTGGATTTTCGCCTCGGCGGCCGTCATCAACAACTTCACCTTGTCGTACTTCCTCGGGTTGTGCCCGTTCTTCGGGGTGTCTGGCCGAATCGAGACCGCGTTTCGGCTCGGTCTGGCTAACATTTTCGTCCTGATCATTACGTCGGTCTGCGCGTGGGGGCTCAACGCCTTTATTCTGCCCTATGCCCCCTACCTCAAACTGATTTCGTTCATTGTGGTTATCGCGAGCACGGTCCAGCTGACCGAGATGATCATCAAGAAAATGAGTCCTGGCTTGTTTCGAGCCTTAGGGATTTTCTTGCCGCTCATCACCACCAACTGTGCCATCCTTGGGTTGGCCCTCTTTCAGACCAACAAGGGTTACAACCTCGGTGAAGGGCTCATTTATGCGCTTGGGGCAGGAGTCGGACTCACTTTGGCGCTGGTGTTGATGGCGGGAGTTCGAGAGGAGAATGAGCTCCAGACGGTGCCGCAATTGGTTCGCGGCGCTGCGATGAGCTTCTTCATCGCTGGTATTTTGTCGATGGCCTTCATGGGATTTGCTGGGCTTTTCAGCAACATGGGATGAGATGACTCACGTTATCGCCATATTCGGGGCAGCGCTCGTATGCGGACTCTGGGTCTGGATCCAGCGGGCATCCGGTGCACCGGAGGGTGAGGTTCACGCTGGTTCCTGTGGTGCGTGTGGCCAAAGGAAACCAAAGGATGACTGTCTCGGCGACGCCTGTCCCAACAAACAGCATGAGCTCGGCTTCTCGAGGCTTGGTTCTCTGGTAGCGGTTCTGTTGGTGAGTGGGTTGGCGCTAGCAGGCATGCGGCAGTCGATGGTCGCCGAGGAAGCGGCACCCGTGACCGCTGAACAGAGTCTCATGGGTACGCGCTGGGTAATCCGTGTGATCCCAGAGTCTGAGATGACCCCGGAACAGATCGAGACCGCCATTTCGGAGGCCTTCGCCGAGGTCGCTCGCGTTGAGACCGTTATGAGCGAGTGGATTCCCACATCGCCCATCTCGTTGGTGAATTCCGGTGCCGGTTCGTCTGTCGCCGCGCCCCCAGAGTTGGTCGCTATCGTAGCTCGCGCCATCGCCATTTCCGAGCAAACCGAGGGCGCCTTCGATGTGTCGTGGCGTCCGTTGGGTGATGTCTGGCAGGTGGGGGACGAAGTGGCGACAGTGCCGGATCCAGAAGCCGTCAGCGCAGCCCTCAGCCTGGTCGAGTATAGTGCGATAGGACTCACCGATGAGACGATACTACTTCCCCGACCCGGAATGGCCATCGGGCTGGGTGGAATCGCGAAGGGCTACGGCGTGGACCGAGCAGCAGAGGTGCTACGCCAGGCCGGTCTTCAGCACTTCTACATCGACGGTGGTGGCGACATTTATGTGGGCGGTGACGCCGGCGGACGCGATTGGCGGGTTGGCGTGCGAAATCCCCGCGGCGCGCCCACCGATTTGGTCGCCGTGGTCAACGCCCACGATCGAGCAGTGGTAACTTCGGGAGATTACGAACGCTATTCTGTCATTGACGGGCAGCGCTATCATCATATCGTTGACCCGCGGACCGGATATCCAGCTGAGGGCTGCCGTTCGGTCACCATCGTCGGCCCGAGCGCAGAATGGGCGGACGCGATGGCAACGGCCGTGTTCGTGCTCGGACACGAAGCAGGATTGAGAGTGATCAATGAAATCGAAGACGCCGAAGCGCTTGTCATAGATAATGACGGACAGATGTGGCCGAGTAATGGGTTCGAGGCCATCGCTGAAGTTTCACGTCACTAATGCCCCGTATGGGGAGGTATAACCCAGGTTCAGGTGCAACCATGAGCGAAGCCGGAAACGCAGCAGAGCAGATCGGCGAGGAGCACCGTTCGGTGAGACTCCTGGCCAAGGCCTTGGGGGAGACCACCAACATCAAGGATCTCGCCGATCTTTTGTTTGAACTCGAGACCGAGCTCATCCCCCATTTTGAGGCTGAAGAAGGCCCGAACGGCCTCGAAAAGGCGGTTCGTGAGGAAGCTCCGCGCAATTTGGTGCAGGTGGGCCGACTCCTCGAAGAGCACAAACTGATCCTGAAGGAACTGGAGGAGCTGACGGACCACGTCAAGAAGGTCCGACGCGGCGCCGTTCATCTCGGTCGACGGCTCATGGAACACGAGGCAGCCGAGAACGAGCTTCTGGTTGACACCCTCTACACCGATATCGGAGCAGCAGACTGATTCCTGCGCCGACCAGCCCGTCCGAGCGCGGCTTTCAACAACTTTTGCCTACGTTGAGTGGCGCAAGATGCCGTGGTTGTGTAGCATGTTCTCTGGACGGTCAATCAACCAACCCGGCGGAATGTCACTCGCTGAGCCGTCCACTGAACACCTCGAACACGCCGTGGGAAGCGGATAGGGGATTCCGAGAATGCACTACACGTCGTGTTTGGTGGCAACGCCCTCAATGCCCTCGTCAAAGCCAGAGTTATCGCGTTTTGAGCGACTGCTTCCCGGTGCGCGGGTCTCGACACCGAATCACCAACACTGTAGATTTTTGTCTCGTCAAAAGCGTGCTGGCTCAAAACTCAGAATCACGATGACTTGGTTCGTACGACCGGTCACACATGGATAAGGACAGGACCTTGATACAGAATATGACACTTCAAAGTCGGCTCACGGCCATGTTTGTCTTTTCGGGTCTGCTTGCGGCCTGCGGCGGCGGGGACGAAACAACGAGCGAAGAGTCGTTGTCGGTGAGTATTGACGCGACCTCGGTTTCCGGTTCCCTCCCGTTTGATGTCAGCTTTACAGCGGTGGTCGAGACCGGAGCAGCAGGTGTTTTCACCTGGAATTTTGGTGACGGCTCCGAAGACGAAACCGGGCGCACGATTGCCCACACCTTCGAGAGGAGTGGCACCTTCGTCGTGAATCTCACTGCCGGGTCAGCAACTGGGGACATCGCTACCGCGGACATCACAATCACCGTGTCCGAGAGCGAGGAGCTCACGATCGACGAAATCGTGGCGAGCACCACTCTGGGTGTGATCCCGTTGGAGGTCGAGTTCTCATCAACGGTCATAGGCGGACTACCGCCCTATTCGTACTCGTGGGACTTCGGCGACACCGGGCTCTCATTGGATGATGAGCCAAGTCACACATTCACTGAGATCGGCGAATTTCAGGTTCTTCTAACCGTTACTGACCGGGCCGACTCCACAACAGACGCGACCATCACAATCACGGCGGTCGGAGAAAACACCGCGCCGACGGCCGAGGACCAAGAGGTGAGCACCGACGAGGACACCGATGTCGAGTTTTCGCTGGACGCTGCGGACTCAGATGACGATGAACTGGAAGTCACCTACCTGGACGAGCCGGAAAACGGAACGCTGAGCGGAGAAGGCCTGGAGTTGGTGTACTCACCTGATGCGGACTTCTTCGGCGATGATTCGTTTACGTACACTGTTTCTGACGGTATCGACGACTCCGACACAACAACTGTGGACATCGCAGTTACCGGCGTGAACGACGCTCCTGTGTCGGCGGATCAAGAATTGGAAGCAAACGCCGGGGGAACCCTCGCGATCGTGCTGACGGGCGAGGACGTCGACAACGAGCCGGACGAACTGACTTACCAGATCATCGGGTCACCCAGCGGCACGCTGAGCGGCGAGGCCCCTACTCTGCTCTACACTCCAGCTGGAGGTGGGGTTGACGGCTTTAGCTATCGCGTAAGCGACGGTGAGTTGGACTCTGAAGTCGCTACCATCACGATTAGTGTGAGTGGCGAGGCTGGACCTCCGGTTGCGAACAACATGACGCTCGCGACCGACGAGGATGTTCGCCTGCCGATTACATTGGACGGATCTGACCCTGTCGGCGCTGACCTGACCTATTCGGTCGGAATTCCAAGTTCCGGCGAGCTGATCGACTTGGATGTCGACGCGGGCACAGTCACCTTCGTTCCCGCAGCCAATCTGAGCGGCGAGGTGACCTTCACCTATACAGTCGAAAACACCATCTCCGAAGACACCGCGAGGGTGACGATCAACGTCGCCGCCATCAACGATGTACCGAGGGCCGAAGACGTCAGTTTCAGTGGGACTGAGGATGAGCCCGTCTCGATCGTGCTAGAGGGCAGCGATGTCGAGACACCCACCCGCTCTCTCGTGTACGAAATTTCGGGCGTAGACACACAGGGCCGTGTCGAAGGCACACTTCCGAACGGAACTTTCGTTCCAGCGGCCAACCTCAATGGGCGAGTGGCGTTCAGCTACACCGTCACCGATTTAGACTCGGCTGAATCCGAGTCAGCCGAGGTCGAAATCAATCTGACGGCTGTCAATGACAAGCCGGTCGCAGAAAACCAGTTGGACCTGACGACTGGGGAGGAGACACCGATCTCAATCACGCTCACGGGGAGCGACATAGAGAGCGCGGTATCATTCACCGTCACGAGCTTCCCCGAAGCCTCTGAGGGAACGTTTGACCGAGATTCGGGCGACCTCACCAGGACCAGCAACCCGACCCTGGAATTCACACCCGCCGACGCGTTCAACGGCATGGTCAGTTTCACGTTCCAAACCTACGATGGGGCGCTTGTATCTGAAGATGCTACGATTCGCATCGAAGTTACCGAGGTGAACGATCCACCGGTCGCTGAAGATGACTCATATCAGATTCAAGAAGGTGGCTCCCTCGCAATTACCGAGGTTCGCGCGGGAGTTCTCGGCAACGACCGCGATCCAGAGGGCACGGAGCTCACCGCGGAGCTGGTCGGAGATGCCTCCGAGGTCACCGGAACCCTCACACTGAGATCGAATGGCGGGTTCGACTACGAGCCACCTGATTCGGACTACAACGGTGTGGTTGAGTTTCAATACCACGCTCGAGATGAGGGTGGCGCACAGTCCGAGACTGCCGCCACGGTACAAATCGATGTTCAAGCCGTGAACGACCGACCGGTAGCTACAGGCCCGGAGTTGGTGACCACGGCTGAAGAAGAGAGCGTCACGATCGAGCTGGAAGCCACCGATGTCGAAAGTGATCTGACCTACTACATCGTCGGAAACAGCCTTCCCGAGCACGGCGTACTGACTGAACTCACGGGTCCGTTCACCATTGGTGAATTCTCCGCCTACCGCGTCGAAACGGACAGCCCCTTCCAATACACACCAGAGACTGACTTTCCCAACCACAACCGCGGCGCGGGGGAAGATGGCTTCTCCTTCTTTGCCTACGACGGGGATCGGGTCTCCAATCTCTTCAGGGTCGATATCAGTGTCACCCCAGTGAACGACCCGCCTGTCGGCGACAACTTGTCATTTATCATTGTTCGGAACCAATCGAAGACGTTTGAGCTGACGGGTACGGATCCCGAGGGAGAGTCGATTGATTTCGACGTGTCGTCCCCACCCAGTGGAGTCAGTTGCGAAGATGAGGTGTGCAGATACGAGGGCTCGGCCACCGCTACCGAGTTTAACTTCGAGTACACGCTCACCGATGCCCGGGGCCTTGGCTCCGTCACTCACGGCACGGTCAACATTCGGGTCCGCGACAACAACGACGCGCCTACGGCCGACGCTGACAGTGTCTCGACAGTCGAGGACAACCCTCTCGAGATCACTGTAAGTGGTAGCGACCCGAACAGTGATCCGCTGTCCTTTGAGCTCGTCGAGGGGGTCCGGCCCGAGAATGCCGGCACCCTCAGCGAATTCCGACTGCTCGACGACGAACGGGCCGTAGTGACCTTCACACCAGCCGAGGACTACTTCAACGATGCGGACAACATGGCGACATTCTCATTCAGGGTGAATGACAGCCTCTTGGACTCCGACCCAGCGGTTGTCTCGATTCGCATCGATCCAGAGAATGACCGACCTGTTCTCGAAAGAACTCGAGATATTGATGCTGACGAAGGGGCTCGAACTGCTTTCGGGCTGACCGCAGTGTCGACAAGTGATGTCGACCACGATCCAGGTGATTTGATCTACACGCTGACCGCCACGCCGACGTACGGGGCACTGTACGTGGGAAGCACCGAGTCTCCCCTCTCCATGGAGGGTGACCACTCATTCTCGCAAGCTGATCTCAACGCGAACGCGCTCCGGTATGATCACCGGGGACAAGAGCCGATTGGGGATGCCGCCTCCGATTCGGCGACCTTCACGGTGACGGATGGCGACTCGGACCCAATCTCGGGGACTCTGACCTTCGTGATCGGACCCGTGAACGACATGCCCTTCGAAGTCTCGAATAAGGGACTGGCGGTCGACGAAAATGAGACAGTGGTCGTGACGACCAGCGATCTGTCTTTCGACGACGAGGAAACAGCTGCCGGCGACATCGGTTATCGAGTGTCGGGTGGCCTTTCTGAGACCGACTCTGGGCCGGGCTACTTGAGGTTGGACGAGGCCGAGCTGTTCAACGGGGACACCTTCTCTCAGAGTGATATCGACCGTGGTGGACTTCGATACGTACACCGAGGTGGCAACGCGACCGATGACCACACCATCGGTTTTCAGGTCATTGACGACGGAAAGAACACGGGTGAGCCGCGGGTTCTGGTCGGGCAGACCTTCGTTGTGAGTATCACCACGATCAACGACCCACCGGTTTCGGTCAACCACACAGAAATCGACGTCAAGGAAAGCGACTTTGTCGTGATCACGCCGGCCAACCTTCGCTACTCCGACGACGAGGGCGACACGATTACGTATACCGTCCAGATCCCGGATCGGATGCCAGGCACACTCTATTCCGGCGATGACGCCTTGGGCGGGGAACGCGCCAGCTTTGAACAGGGTGACATCAACTCAGGTCTCATTCGATACGTCGCGAGCGACGACGAGCCGGGGATCGATCCCATCACCATTCCGTTTACGGTCTCCGATGGGACCAACACGGTACCCGAGAGTGGCAGCTTGAACCTCGTCATCCAAGTCGAGGGAACCAACGACGGACCAACCGCCAATCCCGATACGTTGGACGACAGTCCCGAAGACGAGGAGTTCTCTGTGTTCGGAAGCGCACTGACCGACAACGACGACGACCCAGACGGCGATCAGCTCACGGTGATTGACGTGGGCAATGCGAAGAACGCGGAGGTCTCTCTGTCTGATGGCACCATCACAATCACTCCAGAGCTGAATTTCGTCGGTGAGGTGAGCTTTGCCTACCTCGTCGAAGATCCGGATGGGGTGCGAGACTCGGCAACCGTTACCTTCAATACGACCGCTATGCCCGACCCGCCTACGTTCATCAGGCCGCTTGGGCTAGGTACCGCGGGCCGAAACCTCGAATACTGCGTGGCGGTTCAGGCCACTGATCCCGATGCAGGGGATCCAGCCGAGTTGGCCTTCACATTAAAAGCGAAAAACGAGGCAGGAGCCCTAGTTGACCCGCCCGCTTGGATGAACCTGACCCACAATGCGCCCGATGGGGACCTGCCGGCTGCATGCCAGGTGGGTGACACGGAGACGATCAACACCTACTACCTCTGGGGAGTGCCTGGCACCGACGATGTTGGCTCAACTGACCTTCGTTTTACGGTCACCGACCGCACAGAGCGAAGTGATAGCGAGGATGTCACGCTAACGGTCACTGAGAACAACCAAGCCCCCATCGCCAACGACCAGAGCGTCGACACCACAGAGGACGTCGAGGGCGGCTTGGCGATCACACTCACAGGGAGCGACGACGACGACGATGGGCTGAACTTCTTCATTGTGGGTGAGGGCCCCGGTAACGGCAGCCTAGAAGCGGTGAGCTCCGCGACCGGACCAGGTTGGGTGTACACCCCGTCAGCCAATTATCACGGCGACGATAGCTTCCAGTTCTACGTGTCTGATGGCATCGATTCGTCAGAGAATGCCACGGTCACAATCAGCGTGACCCCGGTCAACGATGCGCCTCGAATTGGCTACGGTAAGACTGAGCTGATCGACGTAACTGGTGGCAGTATCGGTATTACCGTCAATGAGGACAATGATGCCGTTCTCGCTGTGACCGTGTCCGATGTCGAGACCGCGGTTGCTAACCTGGCGGATAGCGTTGAAATCCTGAGCGACAACGATCTCGTCAAGGAAAGCGCTGTTTCAATCGCACGCGAAGGCGCTGTCTGGACTATCACCATCACGCCGAGGGCAAACCAGTCGGGCGAAGCGGTTGTCCGAATCAACGTACAGGACACGGGCGATCCAATCCGGACGGCCGAGAATGTGATCACCAGCTACGTCGATATCAACTTGAGTGTAGACCCGGTGAACGACACGCCGGTTGCCAATGCGGACACGAGGGAAACAGCCTTCGGTCAGGGCCTGACGATCACGGTAGACAGTCTGCTCAGCAACGACAGTGACGTGGAAGATGGCGGGTCGAACCTGACCCTTTCGGGCTGGAGCCGCCTCGACCTGGGAGAGGCCGAGGTCAACTAGAACGAGACCGAAGAAGGCCTCGCCTTCGCCTACGCACCCCCCTTCGGAACGATCGGGGCGCGCACCTTCCAATACACGGTCCTTGACTCAGGCGGATTGTCAGCGTCCGCCTCCGTAACGGTCAACGTGGGCGAGCCCAGCGACATCATCGACACCATGAGTTGCGACTGGCTGCTTGGGAGCTGCAATCCCACGCTTCCGCCAGTCGGAGAGGAGATCTGCTTCTCAGCAACCTATTTGGTCGAAGGTACCATCTCCGAAAGCTGGACGGCTGGTGGCCAAACGCTGGAAGGCAACTGCTACACACCCAGCGAAGCGACCACCGATCTCACTGTCACATTGACGGCAACAGCCACCGGCGTGCCTGGAGCAAGCGGGCCGTTGGACACGACTGAAGCCTTCAGCGCCTACACGATCGTCATCCGTGCAATCGCCAACCTGGCGCAAGTGCTCGGGGGGTCGAACTTCGTGTTGGCTGATGGGGGATGGGCGGGAGCCCCACCAGACACGGTGGAGGCCTACACAGGAGCCATTGAGATGGGCGCGCTTGCCCTCCGGATCCCACTTCAGTTGAGCGAAGACGGGGTGTTGTATTCATCGGAAACCGATGGTGTGCAGGCAGGTGTTTGCGCCGACGAGGGGGTTATCATATCCAACGAACCGGGGGGAACGCTCGACAAATGTGAACTGGGTTCGAGCTTCGACCGTTCGTTTACTGGGGCTGACCTCGCTCGAGTCAGCGCCATTCTCAGCGCCGCCAGCGAACTGATGGGTTCTGACTTCGCCGACCTAGTCGTAATCTTCAGCCTGAATGGAGACGGCGCGATTAACCAATATGATGCGCTCGACACCTTACTGGCGAGCTACCCCACCCTCACGAATGTCGGGGTGATGTCGGACAACCTGGAAGTCCTGGCAAAACTCCTGCTGGAGTTTGGAGTAGAAAGAGAACTTGTCTACGCCACAGCGACCTACTCGCCATCAGACCTCATTCGAGACATCCAATACGGAATCGATGGTGTCCTGCTTGGCGCATCCACCACTGCGGAAGCGGTGCAGGTGGTGCGACGGTCCGGCTTTGCGCTGATCTCAACGGGCGACGACAGCCAAGAGATCACTGAAACGGAACTCTATGATATGGCAGAGATCGACTCGGAGGGTTGGACTGTCAATGCCGCGCTGACTGACAGGGTCTTCACCGCCATGACCCTTCTGAATAGCCAAATCGCGCGCACAACCGACGCCTACTACGTCGACACAGACACCTCACACATCGTTTCTGGAAACCTGGACGGCAACGGGGAGGATGACATCGTAGTCTGTGGTACGAGCGCCACGAAGACTGAGCTGTCAATCCTCTGGGATGGCGGTGCTATCGTTCAGCATTTCGTCTTCGACACACCGTTTAACTACGCCTGCCAAGGCCTCGAGATCGGTCACTTCGTAAACAACTCGCCCGGCCGGCAAGAGATCGCGATTTCGGGCTACTCGACTTCCAGGACCGATTCACATGCCGGCTGGGTTGCGATCTATGACTTCCGAGGGGGCAAACCCGCCTCACACGACTCAAACGCGACGCTACCGGACCCGAGTGGGCTGATCTGCGCTGACGACAAGGGACCTTGCGGAGATGGCGATACGATCCTATCGAAGGTTTTTGACGCTGACGTCTTCGACTTCGGTTTCTCGTTGAGTGTCGCAAATGTTGACGGCGACGCGGCTCGGGAATTGCTGATCGGCGCGCCTTCGACAACCTTTGAACATGAGAGCTTTGGAGAGGGCTACACGAACACAGGTGCTGTGTTTGTGATCGACGGAGACAACGGTAGCCTCGATATGAGCAAGGTGATCATGGTGACTGAAAGCCACTACCACGCGATCGGCGACGAAGTCGTCGCCTACCGCGGTTGTGGTGTCAAAACCCCCGGCAACGTGCTCGACTTCGGTTACAGCCTCACACGCGGGAACTTCGATGCCAGCGGCACCAAGTTCCTCACCGTCGGAATTCCCGGTTACGTCGATGGCACCACTAGCGACGCCGGCGCGATCGCGTTCTTCCAGCTGAATGAAGAGGATCCAACCGGAGCCGCACCCACGTGCATGATGTTCATCACCCAAGGCGCACTGGCCAGTTACACCGATGTTTTTGATGAAGAACCTCAAGAGGGTGCGCGACTCGGTCATGTGCTTTTGGCTGGCAATCTCGCCTGCGATGCCACCGCGTCCGGCCAAGACTGCACTTCTGCGGACACACTCGCCATCGGCCTGCCGTATGTCGATCTCGACGGTGCTACCGCAGCCATTACCGACGCCGGTGCAGTTCTCTTGTTGCCAAGCGAGGCCGACCGAGGGCCTTCTCTCTCGAGGCTCGTGACCCTGAGAGAGGGTCTGGAGGGCGGGCATCTGGGAACAGCCCTCGACGGTGATATGTTTGGTGAAGTGCTGTACCTGCTTCAGACGAATATTGGCCCCTACGCCAACCCCCATGTGGAACTCTTCATCGGCTACCCACACGACGACACGAGAACCGATGCGGACGTCGGGGCCGTGGCGGTCTACGCCGGAAGTCGGGCGGTCGGTCGTGGCGATCTTCGATTCCTCCAACCAGGCCGCACTGGAAACCCGTTGAGCGCCGATCCGGGCCAACTCTTTGGTACTGCCTTCGCCGCAGGTGAGTGGGTTGATTTGGGGGACTCCTACAAGGACTGGGTCTTCTCAGCGATCAGCACGTCGCCTCAGTTTGTTTGGGAAGCCCACTAACAGAGCGTCCCGGTTTGCCCTCCGACTTCAAGCATACGCCCTCTCTGTGAAGTGCTCGCCCGGGGCGATTGCCTCGGGCAGCCTCGGCGATGAAACTGCCTTGGCTCGCCATGTATGCAAATGTGCTCTGTGGACTCAGTTTGACATACCAACTTGGCCCCTGTATCACTTATAGGTAGTCACGTGTCCCCCGCCTGACTAAACCTCACTTCTTCGCAGTCCGTCGACGACGGCCGGGGCGAATTTGCTTTCCGTGCAGGTCTCATGATTCTGTTGGAGGGCTGTCGAATCGGTTGTTAGAAACTGAGGTACTATGAATCATATGCGGATTGATTGGTCGGCGCTTGTCCTTTGCTGCCTTTTGGTTCCCAGTTGCAGTGACGATCCGGTTGAAGAAGCCACGCCAGACGTAGCCTCCGATGTACCGGCTGATGACAGCTCTTCCGACAGTACAGACATCGACGCCAGTGATGTAGGCGACGCCTCTGACGCCGCCTTCGACGTGAGCATCGGTTCAGGCAGCCTCGAGTTGCCCGAGCCCGCGGGCGAACTCGAGGGGCTGGTTTTTGAGGAAACATCCGAGGGTGTCTTTGTCGCGAACTCTCCCAACTACGCCGCTCGCATCGAAGGATCGACTGTCGAGCTGCTTGTCCTGAATTCCTCGCTCGAGTCCTTCGACGAGCCTGTACGCCTCGGACCACCCGACGTGGACGCAGAGGTGCGCGTCGTGCGTCTCGAGCACTTGAGAACGAACGAGGCCCGTCCCGTGGGTCGCAATCCGGTTGAACGTCGCCTCCACCATCGACAGGATGACGAGTCGGAGCGAACTGGTTTTGCAGAGGTACAGATAGAGGATTTCTATCCCGGCATAACCGCCGTGTTTTCTGGACGATACGGACGACTCAAACTGTCCTACGAGCTCGAGGCGGGCGCTGATGCCGGTGACATTGAGTTTACCCTCCCCGATTCTGTGATCGAGGTCGAGCGCTCTGGCCAGATCAACGCCGAAACGGAGGCGGGAACCCTGGTGATTACTGCGCCGGAGGCCAGCCAAGGCTCGGGTGGTGGCGCGGTACCGATTCCGGCAGGTATCAACTCACGCGACGATGAGATTCTAGGTATCGTTCTCGGACCACACGACGCCGACCAACCGGTTAGAATTGACCCCACTTTCGTGTTCACTGATCTTGCGAATAGCCCGACCTTTGATCGCACCTGGGCTGGCGGACGCCTGGGTGATGTTCTCTTCGCCACCGGAGATGTCAGCAGCGCCTGGCTGGAGGCCGGCGAGGTCGTTCAGTCAACTCTTCAGGAGGGTTTTGTGGCTTTCCGCGAAGTCGGTGGCGACGAAACCCATTTCTTGGATGACCCCGGTTTCGACACCCTTCGCGACATCGTCTCGCTTTCTGCTGACCAAACCGCCGCGGTGGGTGGCTCCCACAACGGTGATGACCTAGACGTAACCGTCGTTCGGGTTGGCCCGGACAACGAAACAACCGCGTTGGTGTTTGGAGGCGAGGGCTTCGACATCGCCCGGGCCGTGGAAGCAGGAGCCGACGGAACACTCTTTTTCGTAGGCGAGACATCATCAAGCTCTATTGGGACGGCCGAACGGACGATTGGCGAGTACGGCGGAGCCTCAGACGCCTTCATCGCGACCGTTGTTGACGAAGAACTAACTGCGTTTGGCTACTTGGGAGGCATGGGAACTGAGGCTGCCTGGGATATTGTCGACGATGAGCAAGGCAACCTCTGGGTGGTCGGATTCAGCGACGGAGATGACCTCGCGTCTCTGACCGAACCGGCGGGCGGCTTCGACGTGCTCGTCGCACGCTTCGATACAAGTTTGGAGCTGGAATGGGTACGGCTGTTCGGGACCGCCGAAGATGACTTTGCGACCAGTGCGGCAGTGAACCCGGCCGGAGGTATCGCGGTCGCGGGTCTCACGCGCTCCGACGATGGCAGCGAGGACGCTTTCCTCCTCTCCCTTGACGAGGTTGGCAACGAAGTGGCCTGGGCGGAAATTCAAGGGGCTGAAGACGAGCTAGCGTGGGGGGTAGCTGTCGACTCTTCGGGCTACGCTTGGGTTGTGGGTACCACTAACTCCCCCGACCTGTTCACGGGTGACCCGCCCGAGTTCGCAGTCGGTGAGAACGGATTCGTCGCTCAGGTTTCGACCACCACCGGGGGCGTGACCTTTGTTACGCAGTTGGGAGGCGAGGGCCAGGATGCGCTCTATGACATCGAGTTGGGCGAGACCGTTGTCTTGAGCGGTGCCTCAGACTCCCTCGACTGGGTTACATTGGCGGAACTGGCTGTTCAGGAACCACTTCGACTCGGGTCGGCGTTCGTGCTCGAACTCGAACCTGACACGGTTGGCGAGGAAAACGCGAGGCCCGAGGCGATCATCGACCTGCCGTCTCCTGGAAGCGAAACTAACTTGTCGTGCGATGTCACCCTGGACGGCAGCTCCTCGAATGATTCCGATGGCGAGCTAGTCCGCTTCGACTGGCGTGTCGAGATTGGGGGCACCCACCAACGATTCGATGACCTGGGACCAACCTTGTCCCTGCGTCCGGTGCTCTCCGGCGAGCTCGTCGTTCGATTGACGGTTACAGATGACCAGGGAGCCAGCGATACGGCAGAAGTTCGGGCGCTGATTCTGGAGCCCCATGGCCTACTTCGGCTGGATGGCGTGTCGGTCGATCCCCCAACAGATTCAGCTGAGGCGGCTGAGCTCAGGGTCGATGTCGAGAACGTAGGTGACGTCGAGACCGGCGCCTTCCCGTTCCGGGCCACGTTCGACCTCAACGGCGATGACGTTCCAACTGACGGAGAGCCGAGCTTCGACGCCGAGATTCCGTCGGTCGCCGGAGGTGGCTCGGGCACGGCCGTTTTCGATGTGAGCGACGTTCCATCTGGCTCCAACAACGTGATCGTGCAGTTGGACCCAGACGGTGAACTGCTCGGTTGTTCCTCACCCGTTCAATTCGTGCTCGAGGACCTTCTGTTCGACTTCGAGGCGCCGGCTTTCGATGTTTCGGACCCAGCTCTCGGCGCGACTGTGAGCGCAAGGCCAAGTTTGACCGTATCGCATAGCGACGAACACTCGAACGTACTCACCGACAGTTTGGAGTGGACCCTGGTCGGTGAGGAGGGCACCTGGAACGAGAGCGACACCCTAACGACGGGCAATTCAACGCGCGCAATCCTCTCTGTGGATCTGAACGGCGACGGCCTTTCCGACCTGGTCACGGCTTCGGCCGGTCGATTGGACGCGTTTGTCAACAACGAGGGCTCACTCGAAAACGTTTTCAGCCGGTTCTTCGTCTCAGAAACGTTCATCAGCGTAGACGTGGCCGACATTGCCGGCGACGAGAATCTGGATATTGTGGCGGTCGATTCGTCGAATCGGGTTGTAAGAGTGTTTCCGGGCGACGGTCCTGGTAGCTTTGACGAAGATTCGACCTTCACCTTGGAAGCGGGTTGTGTACCAGACCTTGTTGCGGCCGCTGACATCCACCCAGACCCTGGAAGCGAACTGGTCGTGGGCTGTGCCATATCTGGAGACTTGGCTGTTCTGCATCGGCCCGAAGGTGATTGGCAGTCAATCGCGGTCGCCGATGAATACTGGGCTGGCGTAGATGACGCCCCTTCTGAGATTCATACTGGAATCCTCGATGATTCGGGGCTGTCCTCGGTCGTGGTGGTGGGCACTTCAAAGGTGGTGACGCTGGCTTATTCGGCAGAACTCGACCCACCCTTCTCCACCGGAGGATTCGCCTTGGGCGGCTTCTTGAGCGTTGGCGTCGGCGATCTCACCGCAGACGGTGTGGACGATGTGTTCGTAGCGAACACCGCTGGCAGTCGTTGCTTCGTGAATGACGGCGACGGCGGGTTTGACGCGTCCGCCTGGACCCCTGCCGCTTTCGGATCGCAGTTCCAACGCACCACCGTAGGCCATGTGGGCGTCGACGGCGCAGTCGACGTCGTCATCGCCGATCGGAATGGGGCTGCAGTCGTCGTGCTAGAGGGCGAGGGCGATTGCTCGTTTGGGGACCCGATAAACGTCTCTGTCGGCCGAGTACCTTGGGGGGTCGCCATCGTTGCTGACCCGTCCGGCCCGAACATGATCGCCGTGGCCGACCAGGCCGCCGCCTCTTCGGGGTCCGGGACCTTAGTGTTGACTCGAGACACCCTGCTCGTGACGGAGCAGCTGTCGGTAAGTACCCAAACCCCGACCCAAACCGTCTTCGAGCTGGATGGTGAGCTGGGGGATGGGCGCTACCAATTCTCGATCACCGGGCGCGACACCTGGCAAAACGAAGGCGGTTCAGACAGCTGGTTTACTGTAGCGGGTGATTGACCGGAGCCGGCTACACGACGAGCAAGGTGACTTCCGTGCTCAGGAAGTAGCCATCGTCGTTTCTGAGAATACAATCACGCAGGCCCAACTTTCTCATGGTGTCTATAGCTACGTAGACGCGGTGTGCCCCTGCCTCCGGTAGCGTCTTCTCACCGGGCCAGCCGGCTTCGATCAAGTCGTACACCGTCAACGGGTCCGCATCCTGCGTCCGTCGCTGCGCTACAAGACGCCGAAGAATCCCAGGAAGGGCTCTTCGCTTGTGCATATCAACCCAGTCCGTTCCGGGCGGTCGAAATGCAGACCCTTCGGCCGTGACGATGAGCGCCTCGTGGTTCCGGTCGAGGCCGAGGGCCCGAATCCGTCGAAGGCTATTGGGGCTGATCGAGTTTTCGAGAATGCGAAGCGCGAGACGACATAGGGCTGCTTGCCGAACGAGCGAGGGCCGTCCCCACGGATGGGACTCGTCTTCGATTCCCGCTCGAATACTGGCGATGACGACATCGTGCACTCGCGTGGCTTCGTCCACATCCCCCTTGGCTGCCCGCAGTGAGAACAGGCTTCCCTCTAGCAGGTGCGCTGTGGCAGCGAAGGGCGAATCGGGTTCGTGCTGGATCTGGCTGTGCGCCTTTGCGAAGGCCGTTGTGGAAGCCTCGTCGTCCGATTCCAGAGCGAAACAAGCGCCGATCAGGGCCCAGGCCACCGCCGTGTAACGATGGTCTTCGCTCCGTTCCAACAGCTCAACGGCTTCGCTTGCGGCTGTTCTGGCCGAATTGAGGCTGCCCTCGAGCACATCTAGAAACGCGATTTGCAGAACGGTCCTTCCTATCCAGCGCTCGTTTCCCCAGTCGCGGAGCGTTCGAACTGCCTGGTTAAACGCCCGACGAGCCGACTCGAGATTCCCACGGTCAGCTTCTAAGAGCCCGAGGTAACTCGTGATGATTCCACTCGATCGCTCGTTCCCCATCGCCCGGTGTAAGTCGAGCGCCCCTTGGAGCAGCTCCTCAGCCAGGCCGTGCCGACCGTAGTCGAGGTAAAGGTGCCCGAGATTGCCCAGAGCGACCGACTCCGTCCTGGGGTTTCCGACTGAGCGGGCTAGATCGAGCGCTACGGTGAGCGTCTCGAGGGCGTCTCGAAAGCGTCCAGCTCGGTCGTGGACCAGGCCGAGGTTACAGAGGACGATCGCCTCGTACCATTGGTTGCCGGTAGCCTTGTGAGCGACGAGGGCTGCCTCGAATCGCGCCTGAGCCGTTACGAGGTCATCCGTCAGATACGCCTTGGCGCCGATTCGCCCGTGAAGGATACCGAGCTCGGACTCATCTTGCTGCTCACTCAGCAGTGCTTCAGCTTCCTCGTAGCAACGAGAGGCCCTTTCGAAGTCTCCCTGGGTCGAGCGGGCAAAGCCCAATCGGCTTAGAATCAGCCCTCGAGTGGCGGCGTCGTCGAATTCTGCTGCCAACTCCAGCGCGCATTCGTAGTCAGCGACGGCCTCTTCGACTCGCCCGTTTGCGCGCAGGTTGGAGGCTCGACTCGCGATCAGTCGGCAAGAACCGACTGAGTTCAAGCCGGCCTCTGCTGCAAACTCAATGGCGGTCTCGAGAATGCTATCGTGCAAATCGGTTGGGCCACGCAGATAGAGTAGAGGGTCTAGAATGAGGGCGCATCTAACGACCTTCTCAGCCTGCTGGTGGCTCCGATTCGAGGCGAGTAGCCGGCTGAACGCCGCTAGGAGATTCTCCTTCTCAGCGGCCAGACTTTCGAGTGCGTCGCGCTGTCCTCTGCGCTCGACCGCTCGGGCCCAGCGTTCTCCGACGTCGAGAAAGTGGTCGGTGTGTCGGTCGTAGGCCCCCTCGGCTGCCGCGTTTCCTCGCAACTTCTGTGAGGCAAACTGCCGCAGGCTCTCGTACATCCCGAAACGGGCACGTTCTTGTTCCGGACCGGGCGTCACCCTGAGCATGCTTTTGTTTCTGAGTGACTGAAGGGCATCAATTACATCGGGAGCCGCTTCGAAACCGGCTAGGTCGACGACCGATTCGGCAGCTTCGAGAGTGAAGCCTTGGCGAAACACGGCGCACTGGGCGAAGGCGGAGCGCTCCCATTCGTTGAGCAGTTCCCAAGACCAATCGAGGGCGCCGATCAGTGAAGTCTGCCGAGAGTCGGATGAACGATTCGCCGACTTGAGGAGGCTGAATCGATCGGCCAGCCGATCGAGGATCTGAGACGGGCTCATGATCGCCATTCGAGCTGCAGCAAGCTCTATCGAGAGCGGATTACCGTCGAGTTGGCGGACGATTTCGCAGACAGGCTCTACGTGGGAGTCGGGAAACTCGTACTCGCTCTGCGTTCCACGAGTTCGATCCAGAAACATCTGCACCGCGTCCGAGTCCAGAGCTGCTCCCCGGCTGTTGGCCTCGGGCGTCGGCAGAGGCTGAACCTCGACGCACTGTTCTCCGGGTAGGTTCAGAGTCTCCCTAGAAGTGACGATGAACTGGACGTTGCTGAGTGAGTTGAGCCACTGCCCAACGGTGGCCTCCGTGTGCTCGGCGACCTGTTCGAAGTTATCCAGAACAATGAGTGCCGACCCCAGCCGTCCCAGAGTCTCGGCCACCACTCCACCAGCACCCGCCCCGACCGGAATATCGTCCGGTAGAGGAAGGACATCCATGACTGCTTGAGCCACTCCTGAGACGGTGCGCACCTCGGTTAGGTCGCAGAACCAGGCACCGGCTTGAAAAGCGGCGGCGATCGAACTCATGTGGGTCAATACGAACTGCTTGGCGAGTCGTGTCTTTCCCACACCAGCAGGCCCGCGGAGTGTAATCAGCGATCGGCCCTGCGCCACGAGCCGGGCGATGCGCTGAAGCTCTTGCTCCCGGCCCACGAACTCCGTGGGTAGGTGGGTCAAGTTTGTGAGTGTGCCCGTTTGCCTCTTACCGGGAAAACGAACGACAGCTTTGTTGAGTTCCTCTTTCTCTTTTTTGGCCAGGCGTTCGTCGAGCTGTTCGAGAAACTCGGTTCCGGCCTGCTTGCTCACCAGTGTTCGCATCGCGTTGGCGAGTTCTTCCCGGCCGACCAAATGGCGTTCCAAACCGCGCAAGGCGGCGGCCAGCTGTCCCTCGGCGAAACCATCTCGAGCAAGGCACTCGGCAATCGCTCTGGCGACCGGAGTCGCCGATATCGGGCCAACCTGAGATACCTGGTCACTGGATAGGTTGGCAAAGCTGATGGACGTCGCCACGGGCGGCGTCCCAGCCTGTCGCCGCATCGACTTTGGCATCGTGAGTGACACGCTCTCTGGGAGTTGGTCAACCAAACCCCATAGGTACAGAGCCGAGTCGTGGCTGACGACCCCTCGCTCCTTTGCCCACAAGTATGAGATCAGGAGTTCATCACCTTCTTTGAATTCGAAGTCCGAGTGGCGGTAGACTCCGCGGGCGACTCTCACCAGCGTTCCGCCACGAACGTGGTAGCTGATGAGCGCATTGGTGAAGCCTGCGACACGAATCTGGTCGGTCCTGAGATAGCCGCGCTGTCGACTCAACACACTCCAAAGGAGGTCTTTGAAAGGAAGTCGGACCACTTTTCCTGACCGATCTGACATGAACGCTTCGGGTGTAGAAGACAGCTTCTGCATTGTAAGGGTGACCTCCAGCTATCTGCAATGATGAGCGCGGTCGATTGGACAGTTTGAGGCGTCGCGGGGCGCCGTCGAAAATGCTGCACTGTCGTCCGTGTTGGAACTCAGGTCTCGAGCGACCGACAGAAGCGTGCGTGTATAGGGGGAGGTTGAGAGGAGGGTAACGGATGTGAACGCTTCGCCAGTACTAACACGTAACGCCCCACATATTTTAATTGTGAACGGTGTCCCCCGTCATCGCATCGGGACCGACTAGCGTTCACATCCGAAGCCCTAAACTCACATTCAATCTAGAGGTCCGGGGCGCGCTCGACCAATCAAAGCAATTCAAACCGCAAACTTGGCCCCCTGTCGTCGTTTCTGGGGAATTCTGGGCAGAAACCCGGGTGGTTTCTTTCATCCGGTTCACCTACATGGTGCAAAAAACTTAAGTCGCGGTAGAGAAAGGTATAGCGAACGTCGCTCAATCGGCTGGACTAACGCTGGCAGTGTAGCGATTGGGGGAGAAGTCCCCGAGGCCTTCGACACGGATTCCCCACTGGCCAGCCTCGAGAAATACGACCTCCTCGAAGTAGGTTGTGGTCCGGCACACATCATCTAGCGATGCACACAGCGACAGGCGCTCATTGCCCTCATCGTCCAATAGCCTGGCACTGAGGAGCGGTGCGTCCGCCAAGTGGGCGATTCTGACCCGATGACGACCGGATGCATCAACAGAAAAACGGAGGGAGTCGCCGGTGTCCCACGGGCAGATCTGGCCTTCTACTTCTGTCACGAAGTTGCACGCGGCGCCGGTTTCACACCTGGAATCGGCGAGCTCATCGTACACATCCCAGGCTGGGTCCCACTCGTCTGCCGGGCAACCTCTGCTTACCGGAAGAACCTGGACGTCGAAGCGGTAGGGAATCTCGTCGATTTCGGGGTCCTGGTTGAGAATAGTGACCACGTACTCGGTCAATACGCCGCCATCACTGTCCTTTGCGCTCCCGATCTCTGCCTCGAGGAACCGTCCCCCTTCGGTCCACCGAGCGCGGATCCCCTGATCGACATCGGGCAGGATGGCGTCGGCGTCGGTATCCGCTCCCGGCTGCCAAACGAGTGCCATAATCGATTCCCGGTAACCGCGAGGCGGATGAGCCCACAGGGGTTCGATTCGAATATGAACCTCGTCTCCTGCGAGGGCCCGGAAACTCAGATTGTCATAGTCGTCTGCGCTGCAGAGAGACAGCTCTGGCGTCTGCTCGCACTCGCAGCACCCGCACACACCGAGTGACAACTCCGAACAGGCGCGATCGGTGGCGTCGCAGCCGGC
>CAZDBH010000078.1:22390-22636 GCA_964503485.1 uncultured Bradymonadales bacterium
AGCTCTGCCAGCCGACGCCTGTGCAATCGCCCAGCTGGCCGATCAAGAGGCCTGCATGAGCCAGCGTCGAGCGGGACCATCGGTCGTTGTCCTCAGCTAGCCCCTCCTCCGTTGTATGTCGCTCGAATGCATCCACGCATCCGGTAGTCGGCATGTCCTGAACTTGGTCTTCCGATTCGTCCAGCTGAGACTGGTCGGGCTCTGTTTGAGTTTCGTCAGGGGTCGGTTCGACGTCCGTCTCCTCCC
>CAZDBH010000079.1:0-13399 GCA_964503485.1 uncultured Bradymonadales bacterium
CTGCCGTCCCAAAAACAAGCGGACCGAGAATTGACGAGGCAACACGAGCAGCGCATTGACACCGATAGGTCTATCGGAGCGCCTGACGTGTCCCCCCGCGCAGCATTTGTGGCACAAGTCGCCGTTGCACCCTACGAACAGCAGATTCAAATGCTGCGTCCGAGCCTACCACCTGGTGCTCTGGCGGCGCCACCGGTCCAGTTTTCGGACCTCGGCGATGCCGCCGATGACTTGGACGGCAAGCTCAAGTGGGAACAGTTGGACATGGATGACGACCAAAGCACCTTTGCGTCGTTCTTCTCGGCGGCAAATGAGGGCGACATCGGCAATCTCGCCGACGCGACCATGAACTGTTCCCAATCGGTGTTCTTCCTGCTCTACAAGGCGGGCAAAATGACCTTCGCACAGGTCAAAGCGGCCTGGGCATCCGTCGATGACGCAGACTCTCTCGATGAGCTGATGACCCCGGACGACAATCTCGATTCGAGCATCAAAGTCGATGACTGCATCGACGTGCTCGAGGACTCAACAGCAGTCCTTGAGCTGGAACTCACCAAGAAGCTGGAATACGACGAGTCCTCAGACAACGACAAAGAGCTGTGGGACACCTTGGGCTATGGGCTAAACGAAGGGGATGACCCGGCAGAATTCAAGGCCCTTTGCGACGCCCTGATTGCCTTGGTGATCGCCGAATTCGTCAAGAAGGCGACTGCGAGCGCACCGGCTGAGGGCCGGCTGATCGCTTATCGGTTAGACGGTAAACTCTCTCACCACGCGCTGAGCTTGGGCGGCGGAAAGATAGCCTCGCTCAACGGAGTCGGCGCAAGTATGGGAATCATCAACTTCTCAGACTTGGCCGGCGCTCTCCCGACATTGTTAGCCTCTGCTCCGGAAGTGAACATGGAGCACATGGCTGATCTCGAGATCCAGATCTTCAAGCCGTTCTGGGAATAGCAAAAACCCAACAATATCTGATACGTACAGCAACCCGGCTGAAAGTACGGATTTCAGCCTGTTCGCGCCAGTTCGTCGGGACGTAGTGCAGTTTGGAGGCTGTTTGGACGCTCCCGGGAGAGCCCTGTGAGCGTTAGAGGTGATCGCGTTTCGGAGGATGAGAGCAGAGAACGAAGATAGCTCTCTTTTGAAGGGCAAAAAAAAAGCCCCCATCCGTGGGGGCTTTTCTACGACCTAGGTCGTATCTATCTGATGATGACTACTGAACCACGAGGTCCCAGCTGTCCAAGGTACCCAAATCTTGGCCGGCGTTGTCGCTGACATTGAGAGTCCAGGTTCCGCCCAAGTCACCAGTCGGTGCCGGGTCGAGAACGTAGGTCTGATTCAGGTTGTCGGCGCTGCTGCCTGCCAAGTTGTGCAGGACCCAGCTGTCATCGCCGTGGGTGAGGGTGACTTTCAAGTCGCCTCGCCACGTGTGAGTGATGTTGACCCGTGCGCTCATGCTGCCCGTTGTGTTGGCCGGCACGCCCGCCTCGCTGTTGATTCCAGCGGGGGTATTGTCAGGGATGCTGATGCCGCCGGCGCCCGGGTAGATTTGGGGACCGTCGTCGCCACCGGTGTCGGTGCCGCCGTCGCTGCTACCCGTGAAGGACAGCGTGACGCTTTCGATGCTTCCTGTGTCGAGGTTTGCACTGTCGACAACCTTGAGAACCCACTCGCCAGCTGAATTCTGACCGTCGAATGCGTCGAGGGTGTAGACCTTGTCGATATCGTCGGCACCGCCGCCCTGGTTGTTGTGAAGTACGTGGGTCACTCCACCGTGGGAGAGGGTCACCTTGAGGTCGCCAATGTAGGTGTGTCGGATAACCACGTGGGCTTCAACTGAACCGAGGGTAATGGAGTCAGTGACATTGACTGCGCTTGCAGCGCCGGCCGGGTTGTTGTCAGGGATTGCTACTGAAGTTGTGTTGGCACCACCACCTGTGTCGCCACCCGTGTCGCCACCACCAGCTGTGCCGGGAGTGATGAGCAGCTTCCAAGAGTTGAGCGTTCCAATATCCTGACCGGCCAGGTCTTGAACTTTGAGCGTCCACTGTCCGCTGGCTTCCTCACCGTTGAATCCGGGCACGGTGAATGTCTCGTTGATGTTGTCTTCGCTGCCGCCGACTCGGTCGTGGACGATTCGGTCTGTACCGTTGTGCGACAGGGTGACTCGAAGGTCGCCTTTGTAGGTGTGGGTGATATCCAGCTCGATTTGAACGCCGCCGATTGTAGCGGTCTCTGTGACGTTAGCTGTGGAGCTGACGCCTGCTGGGGTGTTGTCTGGGATTGCGATTCCGCCCTGGCCTGACACCTCGATTACGTCGCCGTCACCGGGGACGGGTGCGCCGCGTGACAATTGCACGAGCATCCGGACGTTCTCCAAGTCGAGTGGCTCAACCGAGCTGGTCTCGCGACGTGCCGGGTCCCAGAGGAAGTCAGGATGGTCTTCCACGCTGTCGCCGAACCACTCGCCGCCGATGATTTTCCCGTCTGCGTCAACCTCCAGAATGTAGTTGTGGTGGTTGTTTCGCTCGTATCGGCTAGCAGCAGCAGGTGTTGTGCTGGCATAGGCCTCGGTGATGTAGGTCGAAGTACCGCGCACCTCAAAGAGTTGAGCCGCGTCGGTGTTGATTTCGTAGGTGTCGCCGGTGAGGTTCAGCAACTCGTTGGCCTGAGCAGCCGTAATCTCTTCCAGTTTGGAGATATCGTAGGCCACAACTGGCTGGTTCCACACTTCGTAGTTCCAAGTTTGGTCGTAGGCGAAGGCTCGGTGCTCGAGACCGAGAAGGTTGGTCATGGCTACGTGAAAGCTACCCGGGTTGGTGTCGTCACATTGGTTCTGAACGACAGCGCCGTGCTCGTCGCGCTCGACGACGTAGCTGTTCAGCTCCCACTCACTGCATTCGCGCATGGTGTCGCCTTCCTCAGGCTGCGTGTCGGGAAGACGGCAGCGGCGAACTGTGGCCATCTCTTCGTCGGTGGAGAACAGGTTGCATCGGCCGCCGATCATGGCTGCGCTGCTTCGGTTGTATGCAAGCATCAGAAGACCTTCCATGTCACCAACCTCGAAGGTGACGCCTTCGTAGGTCACGGGTCCGAGAGGACGCGGCTCATGGATGGATGCGGGCACCCAAGCGTGACACAGACCGAACCAGGTCTGGACGCCGTCGTGGTCGCCACACTCGTCGACGTCACCGTCGCCGTCGCTGTCGACACCGTCTCGTGCGTCACGGTTGCCCATGTTACGGCTGACGTGATTGGCGAGTGGTCCGAGCTCGTCGTAGTAGTTACGGTCCCAGTGGTCCTCGTCGCAGTTGCCCGGCTCGAAGGGACGCAAGTCCTCGAAACCCTCAGAAGCTACCCAGCCGTTAAAGGCCTTGTCATACAGCTCCGCGGGGGACAGGTGAGTTCGACCTTGCCACCTGTGCTGGATCGAGTCTTCGTAAGTGGGGTAGTAGGTTGAAGGCCACGCTTCTTCCTCGGAGCGACCGTTCAAAGGAAGCTCGGCGAGCACATAGTTGAACTCGTCGGCTGAATCAAAACGAGATGGATTGTTGATTCCATCCCAGCGGTCTTCCTTCCCGCCTTCGGAGGCGGCCGTTTCGGGCTTGCCTGACTGAACGTCGTCAATAGGAGCATCCACGACTTCCGCGCAACCTGTGGTTACGAAGATGGCCGCAATCAAAAGACAGAGGCTGTTGTTTCTCATTTTCAATATTCCCTTCAACCTAATCATTAGTAGACTGTTTGTTCTCTATTTCTCTGGCGCTTTTCGCGCTCACGGCCTCTCTAGTACAAGTTCCATGCCATTCTTCTGATTTCTTTCAACCACCGAATTTAACTCGTGATTCGCAAACCTGTGTTTTGTAAACGTTTTTTACTATTTCAAGACCGCCCGAAAGGCGAAAGGGGGTGTGCAAGCATGTACACCGGACAGGAATGGTCAAATGCTGGGTGTAATGACCCCACCTACCTGGCTAGAAAAGTTGCCAGGCTTGAAAATAAATGGGGTAGAGAGTTGCCCCACCGCATCCAAAGGACGACAATCGGACCCGTGGACGACTCGGCGACCAGAAAAATCACCAGCAATCCGACCGCACCTGAAGCAGATGAGCAGGACGCGCTGAGAGAGGCGAACGCTCGCTGGCGGAGAGGCTCCTGGATTGCAGGCCGGTATCTGATCGTTCGCCGAGTTGGGCAGGGTGGCATGGGTGTCGTTGCCGTTGCCGAGGATGCCTTCCTTCGGAAGACGGTCGCCATCAAGGCGCTTCGGCCCAACCAAGCGACGGATCCGCGCAATGTAGAGCGCTTCCGAAAGGAGGTTGCTCTCGCTCACACTGTAACCCACCCGAACATTGTCCGCATCTATGACTTGGGAGAGGACGAGGGCGTCCACTTCTTCTCGATGGAACTTCTCGAAGGGATGGCCCTTTCGGATTATCTGAGCCGAGAGCCTCGGATGGAACCGCAGGCGGTGAGGCGGCTGGCTATCAAGATCTGTAATGGGCTGGCGGCGGCTCATTCTGCCCAAATCGTGCACCGCGACTTGAAGCCCTCCAACATCATGCTGATGAAGGACAAGCGCGAGGTCGTGATCCTCGATTTTGGTATTTCAAGGGCTCTGGACGAACCCTATACCCCACCGACGGAAGACGAAGTCCAGCAATTCGAACGCCGAGACGTGAGTAGCTGGGACGTGACCAGCATGGGAATGGGAACGCCCAAGTACATGTCCCCAGAACAGTGGATGCGCACACCCTGCGGGCCGTCGAGCGATATGTATTCCCTCGGCGCCATTCTGTTCCGCTGTCTCACAGGCCGCGCACCTTTCGTGGAAGAGACGAGCGAAGATTATGCTACGGCTCATCTGACTGAGGCCGCGCCCTCCGTCCGTTCGCTCCTGCCCGATGTACCAGCCGACTTGGATCGCGTCATTAGCAGATGCCTCAAGAAAAAGGCTGAGCAGCGCTATCAGAGCGCCGACGAGGTTTTGAAGGACCTGACTCGACCCAGCCAGTTGGCGAAGCTTGCCCGCCTCGCCGCGCGGGTCGTCATCGTTGGTTTGGTTCTGCTCGGGCTGTCCACGGGTCTGGTCAAGTTGGCCGAGCAGGCGATCATCGAAGAAATGCGACCTGCGGTTCGGCGCCTCGCCGAGCTGGCTGCTGCACAAATTGACGTTCAGGACCTCGATCAGGTCAGAACGACAGAAGACTATGACACGGAGACGTTCCGTCGGGTTCAGCAGCAACTCCTGAGAGTCCACGCCGATAACCAGGACATCAAGTTCATCTACACACTGCGCCGCCAAGACGATCCGTTGGCACCTTTTCACTCCATTTTGGGGATCGACTATTGGGAGTTCGTCGTCGACGAGGATCCAGTCGCCGAGGATATGGACGGTGATGGAGACATCGAGGGCGAAGAGCTCGGCGCTATGCCCGGCCAACCGTACATCGCATACGACGTGCCCCGCATGGACGAATGCGTCACTACTGGAGAGCCGACGGCGGACGACACGTTTCTGGCGGACCAGTTTGCCATCACCTTGTCGGGGTACGCTCCGGTCGGTGACACTTTGGGACCGGGCGGGTATATTCTTGGTGTCGACGTCGACAATTCGCGGCTTGCGACTTTTCGAAGGATTGTCTTCACATTATGCCTAGTTGCATGGCCACTTCTTGTGGTACTCCCTCGGCTGGTCGAACAGGTCACTCGGGGCAGGCGCAGGCAAGATGCCCCAGAGTGAGCGACGTGAGCGAGACGTTCGTAACAACAGCCGGCGACTGCAGGGTTGATTCAGTATGTCAGATAGCCCGCTAGGAAATCAGAACCTGGCCTATTTGGAACTGCTCTATTCCAAATACCTCGACGACCCCAATAGCGTCGAACCGGAGTGGCAGAGCTACTTTGGGGAGTTCGGCCAGAACGGGTTTCGCGGCGAGGTCGGCCCTTCCTTTGCTACTGCTTCCATCTTCAATCCACCGACCAGACGGTCGAACGGAAGACCGCGTACTGCGGACCCAACGCCGCCAACACCTGAGAACGAGGTCTTTACCGGGAGTGTCGATCCTGAACGTCTGGCGACGCTCCGCCACCTGGCCATATTCCAGGCCATGTCTGACGAGGACTTGTCCTGGATCGTAGAGATCGCGCGTTCGCGCGTCTTCGATGACGGCGATTTACTGTGCCAGGAAGGCCACGAGGGACATGAGCTCTTCATCATTATAAAGGGCACCGTTCTAGTGCAGCGGGAAGGCGAGATCATCGCCGAGATGAGCGAGGGGGAGGTCGTCGGCGAACTGGCCGTGCTGGACAGCCGCCCGAGAGTTGCCAACGTCCTGGCAAGAGGACGCGTCGAGACGCTGTTTATCTATGGAGATGACTTCAGGCGCGTGCTCGAGAGCCACAACAAACTAACTCTGAATTTGCTCTACGTGCTGGCCTCGCGGGTCCGAGAGACTCGCTCGCGTCAGCAGAGAATCGATGCTCTGATCAGAGCCTACCGCGTTCGCGGACACGTCTTGGCTAAGCTCGACCCACTCGGCAGGCCCATCGCCCCACATCCCGAGCTGACCCTCGAGTATTACGGATTGAGCCAGGAGGACCTCGACGCCTCTTTTGTTGCTCGGCTTGGCGGCAACACGATGGTCCGCACGCTTCGGCAGGTCCTAGAGCAGCTCCAGCAGACCTACTGCGAGTACATCGGCGCACAGTACATGCACATCGATGACCTCGAGATTCAGCAATGGCTGCGCGAGCGGATGGAGAACCCGAACAATGCGCGGATCCTATCTCGCAACGATCAGATACGCATCCTGACCAAACTGACCGACGCTGAGACATTCGAGACCTTTTTACAGACCAAGTTCATTGGCGCGAAACGCTTCTCGCTCGAGGGTGCAGAGAGCATGATGCCTCTGCTGGCGGATGCGATCGAGATGGCGGGCGAGCACGGGGTCGAAGAGGTGGTCATCGGCATGGCCCACCGAGGCCGACTCAACGTGCTGGCCAACATCATGGACAAGGCACCGAGCCTCATCTTCCGCGAGTTCGAGGACGTCGATCCGGAGCACTATTTAGGCCGGGGTGATGTCAAATACCACATGGGCTATTCGAGCGACTATCGCACCGAGAACGGGCACGACGTTCACCTGTCGCTGTGCTTCAATCCGAGTCATCTCGAAGCCGTGAATCCGGTCGTCCAAGGCCGGACTCGAGCGAAGCAGGACCGGCGGGGCGACGAGAATCACAGCCGAGTCCTATCTATTATAGTGCACGGTGACGCGGCGTTTGCTGGCCAGGGTGTGGTGCAGGAACTCTTCAATCTCTCGGAACTGCCGGGCTATACGACGGGTGGCACGGTCCACCTCATCGTCAACAACCAAATCGGCTTTACGACGATGCCCGAGCAGTCGCGCTCGGCTCAGTATTCGACTGACGTCGCCCGCATGCTCCAGATTCCGGTCTTTCACGTGAACGGCGAGCATCCCGAGGCCGTCGCACAGGTCATTCAACTGGCGATGGACTTCCGCGAGACGTTCAAGAAAGACGTCGTCATCGATATGTACTGCTACCGGCGGCACGGGCACAACGAGGGCGACGACCCGACCTATACTCAACCACAGTTATACGACGCGATTCGGCAGAAGCGCACGGTGCGGCAGAATTACGTCCGGAACTTGCTCAAGCTGGGCGGGCTCACACAGGAGGAAGCGGACGACATCTCGGTTCGTTCTCGCAAGCGCCTGGAAGACGACTTGGACGAGTCTCGCAGACATTCCTTCGAGTACACGACCGTCGACAGCGGCCGCGGGATCTGGTCGCCATACCGCGGTGGGTCCGATGGCGATGTACCCGAAGTCAAAACGTCCCTGCCCAAGACCAAGCTGAAAAAGTTGCTGACCAACCTCACAGAGGTACCAGCAGACTTCACCGTTCACCGCAAAGCGGCCCGATTGCTCGAGCAACGCAGAGAGATGGCGTCAGGTGAACGCCCGTTGAACTGGGGAGCAGCCGAGGCATTGGCCTTTGCCAGCCTGGTATCTGGCGGCTATCGCCTGCGCCTTACCGGACAGGACGCCGAGCGTGGCACGTTTGGACACCGCCACTCTGTTTTGCATGATCGCGAGAACGGAACGATCTACTCGCCACTCAAGCACGTGAGCAAGGGCCAAGCGGCGGCCGATATCGTCAACTCGCCGCTGAGTGAAACCGCTGTGCTTGGCTTCGAGTACGGCTACTCGCTCGACTGCCCTGACGGTCTCGTGATGTGGGAAGCCCAGTTCGGCGACTTCTGCAACGTGGCTCAAGTGATTTTCGACCAGTTCATGTCGAGCGCCGAAGAAAAGTGGAACCGGTTGAGCGGACTCTGCGTTTTGCTGCCACATGGATTCGAGGGCCAGGGTCCTGAGCACTCCAGCGCTCGGCTCGAACGCTTCCTCATGCTGGCGGGCCGCGACAACATTCAGGTCGTGAACCTGACGACGCCCGCACAGCTGTTTCATTGTCTGCGACGGCAGGTGCTGCGACCCTCGCGGAAACCACTGGTTGTCATGTCACCGAAGAGCTTGCTCCGGCTTCCGGCGGCCAACTCGTCTCTGGACGAACTGGCCAGTGGACGCTTCCAGCGCGTGATTCCCGACGACGGGTTTGCGACGCCCGAGAAGGTCGATTTAGCGCTGGTTTGCAGTGGAAAACTCTACTATGAGCTCGTCTCCCAACGACGCGCCCAGGCGCTCGACAACGTCGCGATCCTCCGCCTCGAGCAGTACTACCCACTTCCGCGACTCGAACTCATCGACGCGCTAGCCGGATACAAACCCGACGTACCCGTTCGTTGGGTTCAAGAGGAGCCCGAGAATATGGGCGCCTCCCAGTTCATGAAGGTGCGCATCGGGGATATGCTTGGTACCCATCCGTTCTCAGACCTCTCGCGCCCGGAGAGTGCTAGCCCGGCAACCGGTTCGGCCGCCAGTCACCGACTGGAACAGGCCGATCTGATCCAACGGGCTTTCAGGCAGGAGTAGTTGGGAGCTGAGAGTTCCGAACTGGCCAAGCCTAAAGCGTGCGCCCGAGCATGCTTAGCTGGCCTGCCGCCGAGCGTCGAGCCGGTCTTCGCTTGACCCAGAACATGTTTCACCCTACAGTCACGGTGCGTCCACGGCGACAAACACCTGTGATCTAAAACATGATGAAGAAACGAATCTGGCTATTCGCTGGTCTGTTGGCCTTTGGTCTATCAGCTTGCGGTGACGATCCTGCGAAGTCTAGTGGTAGCGACCAGGAGCAAGAAGAGCCTGAGTTTCCAGATGAGGTACCGGACGACACACCAGTCGAAGAGCCCGAGGAGCCTCCCACCCCCACTCTCGAGATAACTTCCCCTGAAGATGGCGATATCATCGGCAATCCCAGGGTCGATATCACCGGTCTGGCCGAGCACCTCGACCGAATCGCGGTCAACGAGGAGTCGGTGCGCGTGAGCGACGGTGAGTGGGATGTACGCCTGGTCTTGGAGGAAGGGGAGCAGGTTATCGAAGCCACCGGTGAGGGGGCTGAAAGTGACAGCGTCACGGTCTTCATCGACACCAGCCCACCGGAATTGGTCATCGAGTCACCTGATCGGGGTACCTTCGTGGACGCGGTCGAGTTTGGCTCGGTGACGGTTAGCGGGCATGCGTCGGACACTGTTAGCGGTGTTGCCTCTGTGACGATCAACGGCATCGAAGCCGAACTCAGCGAGGGAGCCTTCGAGTACACGTACACGCCGATAGTTGGGACGAACTTACTGGAGATCGTGGCGACTGACGGCGTTGGGCGTAGCACCCACGTGACTCGCTCGCTGATCTTTGGTGAGTTCAGCGACCGCGAGGCGCGGACAACCGATGCGATTGTGGCATTCCTGAGAGAGGATGGTTTCGACGTCATCGAGGAGTTCGCTGCGCCTCTCATCGAAGACCAGCTCAGCAGCGCGATCGGCGGCGCGCTGGGGAGCGGCCCGGTTGAGATCACCAACTTCTCCTACGGCGATGTTGAGATGGACCTTGCGCCGGCGGACGGCTACATCGACGTCGATCTGCGGATGTACGACCTGCAAATCGACATCCGCGCCGAACAGGACGTATGGGTCACGACGATCGTCATCGAGGTTGGCGTACTTGCGAACCCAGCCCAGATCAACGCTCAGATCATCCCGACGGTCTCGGAGACCGGTGTTATTGGGATCGAACTGCGCCAGGGTGAACTGCAGCTGCACGAGTTTGGGTTTACGCTCGGTGATCTACCGACTTGGATTACAGACCTCGCCTCTGACTTTGTCGCAGAGCTGGTCGAACTCATCATGCAGACCGCCCTGGCCTCCTTCACCCTCGACGACCTCTTCGATCCCAGCACCATGCTAAGGACGATCGACCTGCTGGGCGCCACGCTCGAGTTCGACTTGCTGGTCACAGAGATTCCCATTTCGCCTGCCGGCCTCGCATTACTGGCTGACGCCGCGGTCTTCGGAGTGGTTGAAGAAGTGCGCGGGCCCGGCCCGGTCTATCTCGAGGGGACGCTGGATGACTATCCGTCCGAGAGGTCGTTCAACCTCGCAATGGCCTACAATCTCATCAACGCGCTTCTGAACGCTGTGTGGGAAACCGGTATGTTGGATATCAATCTTGCCGAGCTGTTGGGAGATTCCGGGAGCTCGATTCCGATCCCGCTGAACGTCGCCGGCCTTTCCTTGCTGGTAGGTCCTGAGTTGGCCGAACGCTATCCGGGAGATGCTCCGGTCATCTTGGAGCTTCGCCCACTGCTGCCGCCCGTTGGACTGCCTGAACTCGATCCAGACATCGGGGCGATGAATGCGACGATCGGCGATATGCTGATCGATTTTTCGGTGGAACTGGACGATGGCACAATCGAGCGCTGGGCAACGCTTGCGGCGCATCTCGACCTAGACATCGACCTGGAGTGGGTCGATGGCGGCATCTCCCCGTCGATCGGTATCGTTGGCGTCATGGATCTCGATGACGAACCGGTCTTCGACCTGGATGACGAGGGTCTGGAAGAGACGATGGCCGGACTGATGAACATGTTGCCGTCGCTCGTGACGGGCGCCCTCGGTGAAGGTGGCCTGGGCGACTTCGCCGGATTCGAGCTTCGCGAGATGACGTTTACGTCGTTGGAAAAGGCACCTTACCTGGTTGTCGGAGCCGATCTGGCAGTTGCTGAAGAAGTTCCAGAGCCCGATCCGACTCCATAACCCTTCCAGACCCCCATGTACCTGATCGCCCACCGCGGGACGCCGTTCCACGCGCCGGAAAACAGCCTCGCCGCCATCTCACAAGCAATTGCGGCCGGCGCTGACGCTGTCGAAATCGACGTCCATCTGACTCGCGACGGCACGCCGGTGGTGTGTCACGACACATCAACTGGCCGAACTGGGTCGGCGGATCTCGTGATTGCGGACACCAATCTCGCCGACCTCGCCGGCGTAATGCTCGATGACGGGTCCACGATCCCAACGCTGGATTCGGTGTGTCGGCTTTGTCGTGGGAAGGCTTGGCTTGATGTCGAGGTCAAAGCGGACACGACGAATGTGGCACCGATTCTCAAGGTCTTGGCAGAGACCGGAGTGGAGCGCACATCGTTCATCACGTCGTTTCACCGCCCTGTGCTCAGAGCCGTTCGGGATCTGGGGTTTGCCGATCGCACCGGCCTGATTGTGGGCTCGAAGTCGTTGCAAGTGAGGCAGCGAGCCTTCGAATTCTGGCCGATCGGCGCCGTCCGAAAGTGCGGCGCCACGGATCTAGTAATCCACCATCGCTTGGCCCATCCCGTGTTAGTGACAGGCCTGCGATTCCACAAGCTCGGGCTCGTTCTGTGGGCCTCGATGGAGGATGAGAACAAGGACGAAGCAGCCCATCAGGCGCTTTACCTGAACATGCGTCGCCGCAATCCGCGGGGTATTGTCGTCGGACGGGTCGACTTAGCCAGGCGGACGCTGCGGTAGGCCGGCAGCCACCCTATGGCGATGGGCTCGAAACTCCCCCTTCCCTCACGGGATTAGCTCAAGTAAAAACGAAAGAACGAAATCCTCTACTTCCGGGCTCCAGAGCCTCCATTCCAGGGACGGACTGAGATGAAGCAGTACCTCGACCTCATGCGCCACGTGCTCGAGCATGGCACCGTAAAGGGCGATCGCACAGGAACCGGCACTCGAAGTGTCTTTGGCCATCAGATGCGATTCAATCTGGCAGAGGGCTTTCCCGCGGTCACGACCAAAAAACTCCATTTCCGCTCGATCTTTCACGAGTTGCTCTGGTTTCTTAAGGGGGAGACCAACATCGGGTACTTGAAGGAGAATCGAGTAACGATCTGGGATGAGTGGGCCGACGAGGAAGGGAACCTAGGGCCTGTCTATGGCGCACAGTGGCGATCTTGGAAGGGCGAAGGCGGTGCTCCAATCGATCAGATCGCCCAGGTGATCGACCAGATTCGCACAACTCCGGACTCCCGACGGATGATCGTCAACGCGTGGAATGTCGCGGCCATCCCCAATATGAAACTCCCGCCGTGCCACTTGTTGTTCCAATTCTACGTCGCAGACAATCGTCTGTCGTGCCAGCTCTACCAACGCAGCGCCGACATCTTCCTCGGGGTTCCCTTTAACATCGCGTCGTATGCGCTACTCACGGCGATGATCGCGCAAGTGACCGGGCTCGAGCTCGGTGACTTCGTGCACACGTTCGGGGATGCGCACCTGTACTCGAACCACATGGAACAGACGAACAGGCAACTCGCGAGGGAGCCCTACCCACTGCCCAGGCTGTGGCTCAACCCAGACGTGAAACATATTGACGACTTCACCTATGACGACATCCGCGTCGAGAACTACCAGTGCCACCCTGGCATCAAAGCGCCGGTAGCGGTCTGATGGCCAGCCCCCATAGCGCCGACCGATCGGAATCGGCAGCAGCGGAGGTGTCTTTGCCGGAGCTGTGTCTCATTGTCGCGATGGACCACAACCGGTTGATTGGAGCCAACAACGACCTGCCTTGGCGGCTTCCAGCCGACCTCAAACGCTTCAAGCGCCTAACCATGGGGTCTCCCATTGTCATGGGCCGCAAGACTTATCAGTCAATTGGCCGGCCTCTACCCGGTCGGCTGAACATTGTTCTAAGCCGTGACCCCACCCTCACATTCGAGGGCGTTGCGATGGCCGAGTCGTTGGACCAAGCCCTCGCATTGGGGGCAGACGCCGAACGTGTTTTTGTAATTGGTGGCGCGGGGATTTTCGAGCGGTGTTTCTCGCGGGCCGATCGCTTCTATCTCACTGTCGTTCATGGAGAGTTCGAGGGAGACGTGTTCTTCCCTAGTTTTTCCGTCGGGGATTGGACCATCACCGACGTCGAACATC
>CAZDBH010000079.1:13409-22440 GCA_964503485.1 uncultured Bradymonadales bacterium
CTTACTCGTTCATCGATCTGGAACGTACCGATAGTCCTTGTGCTACCGACGTCCATTCAGACGGGTTGCCCGCTGCGTTGCGAGAGCACGGGTGAGTGAGCCGGCCCCCAGCACGGCATCGAATTCGTTTGAAGCACGTGACCTAGGCCCCGTTCGTTCCTCAGAGCGCATCGCTCACATCGATCTCCTCAGAGGGGTGGCATTGCTGGCCATCCTGCCGGTCAACATCGGGTTCTTGGGCCTTTCGGGCCTTTTCGACCTACACCCTGGGTCGGACGCGAAATCGACCGAGCTAGCAAGCTACTTTGTTGTAGAGATTGTCTTTCACAACAAAGCACTCACGCTGTTTTCCTTTCTGTTCGGGGTGGGTCTGGCCCTTATGCTGAGAAAGAGCGGCGTGCCAGCCGCGGTCAATTCGCTGATTCGCAGGCGGTTCCTGATCCTCTTCGCGATCGGCGTGATTCACGCCACCCTCTTTTGGTACGGAGACATCCTGACCTATTACGCCCCCCTGGGTATATTGGCGCTTTTCTGCGCTGGGCTGAGTCCTCGGAGACTAGTGAAGCTTGGCGGGGGGCTAATCTGTATACCCGCCGCCGCCCTGTGCTTGTTGACGGGCGCAGCGGCCCTCGGCCATCCCGAGGCAGAAGCAGCCATCGACCTGTTTGTGTCGGCGCCGATTGAGTACTCGTCCTCCCCGTCGAACATTGCGACATGGGACCAGTTTTGGGAGGGGATGGCAGACTGGACTCCACTCTTTGAGACGCAAGTGTTCCAGGAGGGGTCGTTTGCCCAGATCACGGCCTACCGCACTTCCGTTTGGTTGTGGGGGTTCTGGACCTGGGGCTTATACATAGGTTGGCGAATACTGGGACTTTTTCTGATTGGGATGGCCTGGTGCCAGACAAGTTGGTTCAATTCGCCGTCGGAACATCGTCCTCAGTTTGGTCGGCTGGTTGGTTGGGGAGTGGCAGTCGGGGCTCCTTTGACGGCGGCCGCGCTCTTTCTAAACGGTCTTCGTCCGAGCACGGCGGCGTTGAGAGGTGCGGGCGAGCTGTGTATGTACCTCGGAAGTCTGGGCTTAGCCGCAGCCGCGATGGGTGTTATAGTCCTCACGTTTGTGCGGGTCCCAAACAGTAGACTCGCCCTTTGGGTATCAGCTGTGGGCAGAACCGCCCTCAGCAACTACCTGTTGCAGTCAGCGATTTGTTGCGTGCTGTTCTGTTCCTATGGCCTCGGCGGCTTCGGAACGTATTCGCGTCTGGAACTGCTCGGCATAACGGCCGGCGTGTGGGTTTGGCAGATACTCCTGTCGGCTTGGTGGTTGGAGCGTTTTCGATTTGGTCCTATGGAATGGCTCTGGCGGAGCCTGACATATGGTCGCCGGCAACGCTTTAGAAGTTCATCTTGACACTTTTGTAAAAGAGGTTTACAAATACATCATGGTATACACGCTTACCACAGATTCTCCGCGCAGGAGAAAGAAACGGGCCGCACGAATCGAGCAAATCCTCGACTCTGCGATGCAAATCCTGACAGCGGACGGGTTCGCAGGCCTGACGATCCACCGGCTGGCGGCCGAGTTGGATGTTACACCGGGTGCGTTTTACCGTTACTTCCGCTCGAAGGAAGAGATTTTTGCGAATCTCGTTCGGCGCGTCGTCGACGAACTCGATGTGGTCCTACGCGAGGCTGTAGGCCGAGCTGAGTCGTTTTCCAAGGCCCACGAACTCGAGGAGGCGGATGGAGCGCTTTTGCGGATCATCGCGCTGGCCAAGGCGTATCGACTGATGGCTCTGGAGCGACCGGAAGAATATTATGTGGTCCGGTTATCTTTCGGCCACTCGGACACACTGGTTCCCGACGAAGAACTCGCACGACCTCTACTCGACCATGTGATGGTGCTCTTTCAGTTCGTTGGTCAGCTGTTCGAGCGCGCGGCTGAGGTTGGGGCCATCGCCGAAGGTTCGGCAAACAGCCGTGGAATCACGCTGTGGTCAAGCCTGCAGGGCATCCTTCAGATGGAAAAGCTGGGCCGGTTTCACGCTGGTTCGGTCGTGCTTGTCGATCTGTTTGACGGGCTGACGCAAACGTTGCTCTTGGGATGGGGAACATCTCCTGAGCGCCTGGCGGCGGCCAATGACTATCTCGCTCAACTCGAGGCTGAGGCACCACTGTCCTCGGCCTCAACCGGATAAAGGAGATCTCGAATGTTTGTGTCGATTGTTGTGCCAGTATTGCTTGGTTTCTGTGTGTGGACGTTTCTCGAGTACGCGATGCACAACTGGTACGGACACAAACCCAAGGGAAAGAACCGCTTCTCAAAGGAGCATCTGGCCCATCACGCCGACGTGCACTATTTTTCGCCGGCATCTGAAAAGGCCCGAATGGGTGCGCTCGTCATGATTCTGCTGACGCCAGTCTCGGTCTGGGTGGCGGGTCCACTGAGTGGCACCATTTTTTCAGCGTCTGTTGTGTCGTTCTACCTTTGGTATGAGATCGTCCATCGGCGCACCCACACGCATCCGCCCACTGGGCCCTACAGCAGGTGGACAAGGCGGAATCATTTCTATCACCACTTTTCCAGTCCGTTCAAAGACCACGGCGTGACCACGCCAATCTGGGACATCGTGTTCGGAACCTACGTGAAGCCGGAGCAGATTCGGGTGCCGCGCCGTCATGCGATGGAGTGGCTGTGCGACGAGAACGGCGAGGTCAAAAGCGAATACCGTGAGGACTACGTGCTCGTGGGCCGAATGCCGAAGGCTAAACGCGCTGCCCCTCGGGTAGCCTCGCAAGTTCCGAGCGCGGACCTCGAGGCCGCCTACGCCGGGCTGGCTCCTGCCGAATAGCCCGTTTTCGCCAGATTCCGTCCCTGTTTCCGATATCCTCCCATCCCGAGCCTAGGCGGCGTGGCAACACGATTTGGCAGTTCTGCATCTGTTGGGTCGAGGCTTCGTTGACTCGTATGCCCCTCCAGGGCTATAAACAACGACACAGTTAAAAGAACGGTCAGCTTTCGGGGCGAATTTTCTTGCCTCGACGGCGGCCGAAGAACGGAGAGGCGACGGTGACAGCAAACCCTCGAAACAATGAGCGAATCATAGTCATTGCGTTAACTGCGGCGTTTTGTTGTTCAGGGCTGTTCTTATCGGCTCCTGCGGCGCAGGAACTTGATCGGCTACAGCCCGCTTCGAGTCAACGAGAAGGGTATATCGGGGTCGAGTCGGGTCAGAGTGCGCTTGATGGACAGTACGAGGCGGGTGTCTTCACCAACTTCGTGAGCCATCCCTTACTCGGCTACGTCGACGGTGAAGCATCCTTCGTAATTATCGACTCATTGCTGATCGCGCACGTCCACGGGGCCTACGCACCAGTGGATTTCCTCCGCTTCTCACTCGATCTGCCGACCTACATCTTTCAGACCGGCGACAACGAAGTTGCTGTTGGTCGTCCGGCCGGAAGCCTCGATGGCGCGGGGCTCGGCGACGTTCGTCTCACAGCCAAAGGCACGCTTTATGACGGTAGAGCCGCACCGGAGCCGCCGAACGACTGGACACCAACCTTCCGCACGGACGGCATCGCGCTGGCTCTCCTCGCGACTGCCGCTATCCCGACCGGCGAGACCGAGGCCTTTCAGAGCGAGGGTTTTCGAGTCGAGCCACAGATCGCCGTCGATTGGGTTCTGGATAACGGAATGGGAATGGCACTCAACCTCGGCTACCTGATCCGTGAAGATCAGATTCTGCAAACTGTCGAAGTCGGCGACCAGTTCACCTACGATATCGCCCTCCGATCGCCGACCTACAACAACATGCTCAGAGCCGTGGGTAGCGTGTTCGGCGCTGCGACCTTCGCTGGCGACAGCATCGGTCTCGAGGAGAATCCCATGGAAGTCCTGCTGGCTGGCCAGCTGCTGGTCGACGACTGGGTCATCAACGCGGGATGGGGCACAGGCATTATCCAGGGCTACGGCGCTCCCGACGTCCGCATCCTCGCCTCGGCTGCCTACGCACCCGGCTCCACCTTCGAGGTGCCAGACACCGATGGTGACGGCCTGTTGAGCGACGTCGACCCCTGTCCATACGATCCTGAAGACTTCGATGACTTCCAAGACGATGACGGGTGTCCAGATTTGGACAACGACGCAGACACCGTTTTGGACGTTGCGGACGCATGCCCCTTCGACCAAGAGGACCTCGACGGATGGCGTGACGATGACGGTTGTCCAGATCCGGACAACGACGCAGACGGCTTCCCAGACTACGAGGACGCATGTCCGGACGAGCCTGAGACCGTCAACTTCTTCCAAGACGAGGATGGCTGTCCAGACGAGGTCGTCATGGTCGAGCCCGAAGAAATCGTCATCCTCGAGAAGATCTACTTCGACTACAACTCGGATGTTATCCAAGCTCGCTCCAGCGAACTCCTGGCGAATATCGCGGGTATCTTGGTTGACCATCCTGAGCTGATGCTGGTCCAAGTCGCTGGTCACACAAGTGGCGAGGGCGAGACCGCATACAACCAGGATCTCTCGAATCGTCGTGCACGCTCTGTCATCCGCGCCCTCATCGACCTAGGTGTTGAAGAGAGCCGACTGCAGGCTGTCGGCCGCGGCGAGTCCGAGCCCATCGACACCAACGATACCGAGCAAGGTCGAGCCAATAACCGACGCGTCGAGTTCTTCATCCTCGAGCGCGGTCAGCAGTAACCAAATCTCGGTGCCGCCCGTTCTGGCGGGCGGCACATTCCCTTCCCATTACATCCCTCTAACTCCTTAGCTCTCGAGCGGCGTTCCTGGGGTTCGGCACTCCTCTGACCGCCTGCGGTTCGGTCTCATCACGGAGGGAATGGAAACACCGGAACACACGGTGGAACATCACTTCTCGAACGCGAACCCGTTCTTTCGGCTCCAAGCTGTATTGAATCGGCGGGTTAAGTTGACCGGACCGCCTGCGGTTTGGTTTCAGCTCGGAGGGAACGTAAACACGGAACACACGGAGGAACAATCAGTTTCCAGTTTTGAGAGGCTAGCGCGCGGGTGACCGCAAGAGGCCTGCCACACGGTTCCGAGGTTATGGGTAGATGTTCATTGTCGGCCACCTGTCCATTTCTGGACAGGATAGCTCGGAGGAGGCGTTCTAGTGGTCTACGCGGGGCTCTTCAGCCGGCTTGGTGGCGATTACGTCCACCTCGTCCTCGTCGTCATCCCCACCGTGGTCGGAGTCAAAGTCGCTGGCTCCCAGATGCACGTTCGGCGTAATGAGAGGGGCCTTGAGGGCCTTGAGAAAGGCATCTGGATCCTCGAGGCGGAGGGCGTTGCAGAGAATTTCATCCATGTGCTCTACAGGGATGAAGGTCATGGCTCGGCGCACGCGCTTTGGAATGTCCCTCAGGTCCTTCACGTTTTCTTTCGGCATCAGGATAGTCGAGATACCGCTCCTGTGAGCCGCCAGAACCTTCTCTTTCAGACCACCAATCGCCATGACCCGGCCACGGAGCGTGATTTCGCCCGTCATCGCCACATCATGTCGAACAGGGATCTGAGTAAGTGCCGAGACGATACTCGTCGCCATGGTTGTACCGGCGCTGGGCCCATCTTTTGGCGTGGCTGCTTCGGGGAAGTGCACGTGAATATCGACCATGCGGTAGAAGTTCGGGTTCAGGCCAAGGTTCCTAGCGCGGCTTCGCACGTAGGTCATGGCGGCTTGAGCTGACTCTTGCATCACCTCGCCGAGCTTGCCTGTGATGATGAATTTTCCCTTGCCGAGGAGAATACTGACTTCACTGGGCAGTATCGTTCCGCCGTACATGGTCCAAGCCAAGCCATTGGTGAGGCCGACCTGGTCTTTACCATCGCTTTTTTCGAGCTTGAACTTGTGGGGTCCTAGATACTTGGTCAACGCGTGTTTGGTGACCTTGTAGCTGCCCTTGCCACCCTTTGTGACAACGTCGCGGGCGATCTTCCGACAGACGGAGGAGATTTGCCGCTCACAGTTTCTGACACCAGCTTCACGAGTATACGCGTTGATCAGCGTACGGATTGCCGCGTCAGTAAAGGTGATGTCGATGTCATCGAGGCCATTGGCTTCCCGTTGTTTCCCGATCAGATAGTTCTTGCTGATCATGAGCTTATCGAACTCGGTGTAACCTGGCAGCTCGATAATCTCCATTCGGTCTTTGAGCGGAATGGGAATCGCGTGCAGAGCGTTCGCGGTCGTGATGAACATCACCTTCGACAGGTCGTAATCAACGTCCAAGTAGTGGTCTTGGAAGGTGTTGTTTTGCTCGGGATCGAGGACCTCGAGCAACGCACTGGCTGGATCGCCCCGGAAGTCCATGGACATCTTGTCGACTTCGTCGAGCAGGAAGACCGGGTTACTGCTGCCCGCCTTCTTGAGGGACTGGATGACTTTACCAGGAAGCGCACCGATGTAAGTTCGCCGGTGGCCTCTGATCTCGGCTTCGTCCCTTACGCCACCCAAGGAGATGCGGACGAACTTTCGACCAGTTGCGTTGGCGATACTGCGGGCGAGGGAGGTCTTTCCGACGCCGGGCGGACCGACGAGGCAGAGGATCGGGCCCTTCATTCTGTCAACGAGCTTCTGGACGGAGAGGTACTCGATGATGCGCTCTTTTGCTTTCTTGAGACCGTAGTGCTCGTCTTCGAGAATCTGTTCGGCCGCTTTGATGTCGAGCTTATCCTGCGTGTATTCGAACCAGGGCAGCGACAGCACCCAATCGATGTAGTTTCGGACGACTGTGGCTTCCGCGCTCATGGGGCTCATCATTTTGAGCTTCTTGAGTTCGCGTTGGACCTTCTCAGTGGCCTCTTTGGACATCTGGGTATTTCGAATTCTTTCTTCGAGTTCTTCGATCTCGTTCTTGAATTCGTCTCGCTCGCCGCCCAGTTCCTTCTGGATGGCTTGCATCTGTTCGTTGAGGTAGTACTCCTTCTGGGTCTTCTCCATCTGCTTTTTGACCCGGGAGCGAATCTTTCTTTCAACGCGCAGGATTTCGATCTCGGCCTGCATGAGCTCGAGTAGCTTCTCGAGGCGCACGCCGGGCTCGGTCTCTAAGACTTGCTGTTTGTCGTGCAGCTTCAGAGATAGGTGTGCGACGATCGTGTCGGCCAATCGACCTGGATCATCAATCGCTGCAACCGAAGCCAACATGTCCGGCGGAATCTTTTTGTTGAGTTTGACGTAGGTCTCGAAGGTCGCGCGAATGGTGCGCATGAGGGCTTCGATTTCCTGAGTCTTGTCTACCTTGTCTGGTATTTCTTCGACTTCGACTTGGAAGAAATCGTCGTTTGGAAGGTAGTTCTGGATTCGGACCCGCTTCTTGCCTTCGACGAGTACCTTAACGGTGCCATCGGGGAGGCGCAGGAGCTGGATAATCGCACCGAGGGTACCGACTCGAAAGATATCGTCGGGCTTCGGGTCGTTCGTCTTTGCTTTCTGTTGGGCCGACAAGAGGATCTCTTTGTCACCGCCCATCGCGTCTTCGAGCGCGTTGATTGATTTTTCACGCCCGACGAACAGAGGCACCACCATGTGTGGAAAGACAATGATGTCTCTGAGGGGTAGAAGAGGAACAATCCTCGTCTCTTTCGATTTAGTTTGACTCATGAACTCCTCACCTTGGGAAAGAAGAGCGTGCTAATCGCCTCGGACTGCGTTTGAGAAACAGCTGGCTGTGGCGCACTCTTCCCACCTGGTCGTGTCTTATCTACGAGGCTGACTCGAACTCTTCCTGAGTCCGATACGTGGGCTCACCTTCACCGGTGATAACCCCCTCGTCGATGACCACTTCTCGAACTGCGTCGTTGTTTGGCACTTCATACATGATCTGAAGCATCGACCGCTCCAGGATCGCTCGAAGGCCCCTCGCACCACACTTCTGTTCGAGGGACTGTCGCGCGATGCTCCGAAGTGCGTCGTCAGAAAAGGTCAGCTCTACGCCGTCCATTTTCAACAACTTATTCTACTGCCGAACAAACCCGTTCCGAGGCTGCGTGAGAATAGCCACCATTGCTTCTTCGTCAAGCTCGTCCAGAGTTGCGACGACAGGTAATCGTCCAACAAATTCAGGAATGAGGCCGAACTTGAGAAGATCTTCGGGTTGGATGTCTTTGAGTAACTCGCCAACAGGGCGGTCTTCGACGCGTGTGACATCGGCACCAAACCCCATTGAGCGTTCTCCGACCCGTTGAGCGATGTGCGTCTCGAGTCCAGTAAAAGCGCCGCCACAGATAAATAGGATATTGGTGGTGTCCACCTGCAGGAAATCCTGCTGAGGGTGTTTTCTGCCCCCTTTGGGCGGAGTGTGCGCGATCGTGCCCTCGATGATCTTCAGGAGAGCCTGCTGAACTCCTTCTCCAGATACGTCGCGGGTAATCGACGGGTTTTCGCTCTTGCGGGCGATCTTGTCGATTTCATCGACGTAAATGATGCCACGCTGAGCTCGCTCTACGTCGTGATCAGCTGCTTGAAGTAGATTGACGATGATGTTCTCGACGTCCTCACCGACGTAGCCAGCCTCTGTGAGATTGGTCGCGTCAACGATTGTGAACGGGACATCGAGCAAGCGGGCCAGGGTTTCGGCAAGCAGCGTCTTTCCACAGCCGGTCGGTCCCAACAGAAGCACGTTGCTCTTTTGAAGTTCCACATCCTCTTTCGAGGGTGGCGAATCGATTCGCTTGTAGTGATTGTGAACTGCGACGGCCAAGATCTTCTTCGCGCGCGCCTGGCCGATCACGTATTCGTCGAGGAACGCCTTGATTTCCCTTGGAGTGGGTACCTTCGATCGGGGATGGGCGGAGTCATCGCGGTTTACTTCTTTGTCGATGATATCGTCGCAGAGCCGGATGCACTCGTCGCAGATGTACACAGTCGGCCCAGCAATGAGCTTGTTGACATCTTTTTGCGTCTTTCCGCAAAACGAACAGGCGAGCTGTCCTCTGCCTCTTTTTCCGTAACCAGACACCGCTTCTCCAGGGGACTCGACCTACGAGGGCAAGTCCTTCTTG
>CAZDBH010000080.1:0-17077 GCA_964503485.1 uncultured Bradymonadales bacterium
TTTCCCTTTCCCTTTCTCCTCCGCCCTTTCCCCTTTCTCCTTTCGCCTCGAATTTCCCTTTCTCCTTTCCCTTTCCCTTTCCCCGCCTTCTGGTTTTCTGCTACCTCTTTGTCCGGCGTTCCGGTAACCGACACCCGTTTTTTTCTTTTGTGGATTGTCCGTCATGGCCAGACTTCAGCTGCTCACCCCGATCGTACTCGTAACAGCTTTTCTGCTCGCTTGTTCCTCGGACTCGGGATCCGACTCGAGCGAGGATAATGGGGCAACGGATGCCACCACGACCAACGACCAGAATCGAGGGCGGGGCGACGGTTCTGACAACAGCTCCGATGGTTGTACGGAAGATTCGGACTGCGACGGCAACGACATCTGCGATCCGGGTTTGGAGCGCTGCGTCCCCGCTTGCAGTGAGGACACGGACTGCGCCCGGTCGGAGTTCTGCAACTCGACCAGCGGCCAGTGCGAGAGTCGAGCGGCCTGTAGCGCGGAGGTGGCTTGCGGCGAAGGTGAGACCTGCGATGGCTGTATCGGTGTGTGCGTGCGAAGCGATGGTCCCTTCTGCGTCGAAGACCAAAACTGTCCGAGCTTCGATCAATTCTGCGACCAGTGCAGTCAGCAGTGTCTTCCTCGTCTCGGAATCTGCGAACCGTGCGTCGACAACTATCAATGTGGGGAAGCGGCTGATCGCTGCCTAGTGTACAGCGACGGAGCCCAATACTGCGGTCGAGCTTGCGGTGCCGGAATCGCATGTCCAACCGGTTCGACCTGCAGTGAGGAGCACAGCCAATGCGTACCGTTGAGTGGTGATTGCCTTTCAGAGGATGCCTGCAGCGAAGACGACGAGTGCTCCGGAATCCAAGTTTGTTCGGCTCACGGCGTTTGTGTCGATGGCTGTTCTTCGGACGACGTGTGTCCGGCGCCAACGGTGTGCTCTGCCGGCCGCTGCCAAGACCCGTGCTTGGGCCCGGAAGACTGCGATGGTGAAAACGAGTGCGTCGAGGGCCACTGTAGACGGCCGGGTGGATGCAACACCTCACGTGATTGCCCCGACGCCGAGACTCACTGCGATCGGACGCTTGGGTTGTGCGTCGACGGGTGTGAGGTCGATGGTGATTGTTTGACCTTTACCCAAATGTGCGTGGACGAAGCCTGCGTACACCGCCCTTGCCGGGGCGCGTACGCCTGTGGATTTGGACAAATCTGCGATGATGTCAGCGGAGAGTGCACCGAATCAGACGACCCACACTGCGCCGAATGCAATGGAGACGATCCAGACAGCTGCGGCGCCAACAATCTATGCGCTGCGTTCCAGGACGAAGATGGCAACGATTTGGGGGCCTTCTGTCTGCTGGCCTGTTCTGATGATCCGCTCAACCCCTGCCCCAACGGCTGGCAATGCCGAGAGCTGGAGACCCAAGACGGGGTCATGAATCTGTGCCATCGCGCTTGTTACGACTCACCGATTTGATCTCGGCCGCGCGCCAGCTTTGAAACAGCCTGCAGTGAGAGCTTCGTTCTGTTATTGACGCTGCGACCACGTGCGTCTATTTTGCAGGAGCAAGCTCAGAGATCAGAGAGGAACTAGGGTGTCGCACCGCGACCATGAGGGATCGGGACGGTCGACCGTCTCGAATGGTACCGGGCCCGTGAGGGGGGTGGCCCATCTTGGCTCAGGCCGATACGGGTCTACCTCGGCGGCGGTGAACGCCCTGCGCGAAGTCTTTCGGCACCTCGAGCACACACTCACTACAATACGACGGTACGGTTGGAGCCACAGCGAATCGGGACGGCGAGCAGCGGGTTTCTCGCAAGCGCTGCAGGAGACATTCGAGTCCGGGCTTCACGAGATACGTTGGTTCATACATCCTCACTCCTTTTCGTTTCACGACGAGACGGTGTGGGAACCGCAAGGGCCCAATTCGGACATCCCTTACAACCTATTCGCCAGTGGGTTTCGAAGCCTCACGCTTTCGGTGGGCATGAACACCGATGATATGGCGAACCTCCTGCACTGGCTCCTTCTCGATCCAGAGAACGACTTGCCACCCGAAGATGACCTCGCGACGGTAGTCTGGGAAATGGACCTGGAATTTCTCGACTACCAGCTGATTACGACGATTGCCCTCTCCGGATCAGAGAACGAAGCAAGACGCACTCGTTTCGAAGCGCTCAGCGAGGCGACGCTCCAGTTTCTCGGCGGGGCTGATTCATGGTTGAGCGACGAACGAAGTGCCTCGAGATCGGGCCTTGGCAGCAGTGGCTCAAAGGCCAGTCCACCCTTGAGGGCACTGTCTCAGTCGGTTTCTGCGGCAGCGGTGGTTGCGCTCGATGAAGACGACCGCGTATTGCACCAACGATTGGGCCGAGTCTTGGCGATGACCTACCTGGATGCGCTCTCGGTGGGTGAAGACCAAGTCCTGCTTGGACCGCTGCGGGACTTTTTCAAGCGTTACCTAAAAGAGTCTCGTCTGGTGGAGCTGATCGAGTTCTACTCTCAGCTCGTCATCGGTCTGTACGCTATAACCGAGGACACCGGCTACGCTGAGGCGGTTTTCCCGCCCGACTGGCTCAGACGTGTTCTGGAGAAAGCAGCGTTGCCACCAGAGAGCGGCGGCATCGAGAATACGGGGGTCAACGTCGCCCCCGTGCTGAAACGGCTGCTCGACTACCTGCCTGAGGACTACTTCGACACAGTGGCCCGGGGGGTTGTCAACGCTCGCAGCGCGAGCTTTCGAGCCGTGCTTCTGGAGTACTTGGGCCGCCACTGCCGTGGCAACGAAAGCAGGCTGGGATTCCTGATTCCCGACTCAGATCGGGAACTGGCGGTTCAGTTGGTCAACACCCTGTCTTCGATCAAGTCGCGGGCCGCCGCCGCCGCACTAAAACGAGCTGCTGAGCACTCCGATGAGAATGTGCAACGGGCTGCGCTGAACGCCCGCGCCGCCATCGACCCGGCGGACGTCATAGTCGACTTGAAGAAGTCACTGGAGTCGGATCAGGCTCGGACTCGTAGCCAGGCGATCCGGCTGATCGGGATGCTCCAGCTACGACGGCTTGTCGAACCGCTGGTGGGGCATTGCAAAGCGAAAGCGTTCCACGCCTATCCAAAACAGGAAAAAGACGCCACGTTAGAGGTCCTCTACTCGCTCGACGAAGGCGCGGGTGAGGACGTCGCCATTGAACTGTCGAGCGCAAAGGGGCTCTCGGACCGACACCGGCAGGACAGCCAAATCGTGGCTCTTGATTTCCTTTCGAGGAGAGGAAAGACACCTCGAGCGCTGGTGGCCGCAACCGAGGCCGCCAAGGGCGGCCTTCTCAAAAACCGTGATGTCAGAGACTCTGCTGCACGCGCTGCTGAGGCATTGTCGAGTAGGGTTGTCGATGACTGAAAGCTCGAGCGAATTTGCAGTAGCGGATCATCAGGGGCCGCAGGCGGTCATCCAGACCCTGTACCGTATCTTCAAGCTCGCGCTTGTTCACGACCTGCAGAACGAAGCGCTTAATCGGGTCATCGACCAGGCCGTAACACTATTCCGGACCCATACAGTCGACTCTCCCGAAGGCTCCGTGGTCAGCTTTCACAGAGACACCGTCTTGATTGATGGCCAATTGCTGCGCGCGACTCGTGTCGTTTACGAAAACGCGATGGAGTTGGCCGAGCGCCTGATGCTCGCCGGATTCAACCGAGTGAGATTCACTCACGAGGTGACGAAAGAGGAGATTCTTGCTGGTGCGGCCGAGTTCCTGTCCCGTTCCCTGCGGTCGAGTCGACCACCCGGATTCAAGGAGATGAGCGACGGATTCTCGCTGGGTATTGCAGACGAAGCGCTACAGCTGGGAGCTGACGCTGACCTCAGCGTTGCGGAAATCATGTCGCAGACGTTTGCCTATGCCGCGACCGTGGTCAGCGGCCTCATCGTCGACGTTCAGGCAGGTCGCTACCTCCTGTCCAGGCAAGTGAAACGACTGTGCCAACGGCTCGTGATGTTAGCCGACTCAAACCAAACGGCATTCACCGCGCTTGCCAGCATGCCCCATTCCTTTCACGACGCGCCCAGCCGCGCCGTGTCGTCGGCGGTCGTAGCCGTGTCGATGGGTAGGCTGGTCACACGTGACCTCAAGACCCTGTCGAGACTTGCGATGTCGGCCATGCTATTCGAGGTTGGCATTCCCCGAGCGGTGGCACTGGAAGAAAAGCGGCAGTCGGAACACCTCGAAGACGATGTCGATCCGCATACCCGGGTTCCGACCTCTTCAGCATTCATCACCGCTGCCCTTGGTGGCATGCGAGATGATGCCGTGTTCCGCACTGTGTTCGCGTTCGAGGCCCAATGGCTACATCGCGAGGAACGGCTCGGAGCCCTGTACGGCGGCCAGGTGTCCGCTCGATTCGAGTCCGCTCTGGTCCGTACCGTGTGGCGGTACCACCACCTCATCACCGGTCTAGAGGGCCCCAAGTACAGCCGCGATCTCGCCTTCGTGATCTTGGCCAATCGCGCGAGCGGCGATGAAGACCTTCACCTCGTCCAGATGTTGGGGAGCGCATTGGGCATCTATCCCATCGGCACACCGGTGCTACTGACTAGTGGATGGCGAGGAATCGTGTCTCGCACCCCAGACCACCCGGCCCTATTCCGGCGTCCACAAGTCTGCCTCGTGGTCGAACCCGGGGGACAAGCCCAAAAGATGCATCCAGTCGACCTGGCCGTCCAAACCGACCTGGGCCAGATATCCTCGACCGTCCCATGCGATCACCCAGCCATGGGTGCTGTGCGCGACCACCTCTTGGGCCTCGCCTTCACCGAACTGGGTTGGGCTGAAGCCTGAGTCTCAGGATAGAATAGGAACAAGGGATGGCGTGCTGTGGCCCCTACCGCACTCTCTGTGTCTGCTAGCCTTACGTCAAAATGAGACCTGCCCCCCCCAGACCCCGGGATAGGCCAAGAGCCTACTCGTACCCGCTGCTTTGCCGTATCTTGCACGCAGGCGAGATAGGCGATCCGGAACGGAAAGGAGAGTCATGAACATTCTGATGCGACAGGGCATTCGGTTTCATACCTGGTTGCTCAAGCGCTCGAACGGCACAAAGGCCAATATGGGGGGACGAGTGCTCGTCCTCAAGACGACTGGGGCCAAGAGCGGCAAGGTGCGCGAGACCCCGTTGATGTATCTAAAACACGACGAAGGATGGGCTCTTGCCGCTAGCATGGCCGGAGCCCCGAAGAATCCGGGCTGGTACTACAACCTCAAAAAGAACCCCAAGGTAGAGGTTCTGGTGGAAGAGAAGTGGCAAACGGTCACCGCCCGAATACCAGAGAGAGAAGAACGGGACGTACTGTGGAAGCAATTCGAAGAATTGGATGACCGATTCGTCGGATATCAAAAGAAGACCGATCGAGTGATCCCCGTCATCGTCTTGGCGAGAGCCGACTAGCACGTCGGTCGCCGCCCAGTACAGCCGAGTTTGGGTTTGAAAGCGATCCCGCTGACAGCGAAACCAAAGAAGCTCCTAGGCAGCACCGTTGCCCAGCGTTTCCTTATCGAAGAGCGCCTTGGTGAAGGCCTAGCGGGAGAAGTCTACCGAGCGCTCGACAAGGAGACCAACCAGACCGTTGCCCTCAAGGTGTTGGCATCACATGCGGTGAGCAACGAGCGCACGTATCGGCGATTTCTCAACGAGATTCGGGCTCTGAAGCGCCTGAAGAACCCCCACATCGTGGAGTTGTATGGCTGGGGCCGCACCGCCGACCAGCGGCCATTCATCGCGATGGAGCTAGTCGAGGGCAGGACCCTTCGGGATCTGCTGTTGTTCGGAGGTGCCCTTCCCATCGTTCCGGCGCTAAGAATCGCTCGACAGATCACTCGGTCGCTGGTCGAAGCCCATAAGAACGAGATTGTTCACAGAGACCTCAAACCCGAGAACATCGTGCTCGAAGAGGATGACTCGGGTGGTATCGTGGTCAAAGTGCTCGACTTTGGGTTGAGCAAGGTCAAAGACACGATCCGTGACAAGTCGCACGGACCCGCACTTACTGGCGAAACCACACGGCTCGGCAGTCCTGGGTATATGTCTCCGGAGCAGGTCTCGACACGCCCGGCGGATGAACGAAGCGACCTCTATAGCCTCGGTGTCGTCATGTTCGAGATGTTCACCGGGCATTTCCCTTTCGATCTGGAGAGCAAAGAGACCCTCTTCAACGACCACCTGTATTGCGACCCGCCACCGTTTGATACATGGCTCGACCCGGATCAGGTCCCGGATGCGGTCGAGGAGCTGGTTCGCAGTCTTCTTTCGAAACAACCTGCGGGCCGCCCAAACTCAGCCGCTCGGCTGCTCACCCTGTTGAACCAATTGGTTCGAGATCCCAAGACGCCGGTCGCCCTTCCCGAAATGAGGGCAGCAGCCCAGAGTATCGAGGAAGAAGAGGAGGACGAGCTCGTCGTTCCGAAAAGCGGGACAAAACTGTGGGCAGTCGCGGTGGTGTTGGTGCTTGTCATCGTCGTGGCGCTGTTACTGGCAAAGTAAGGGGCGAGCAGCCCACGGGCCCCCTACTCTATTGTCAGCGAGACAGTGTTGAGCGAGGATCGCGACCTTCGAATGTGAGAGGAGACCACAATGCAGTATCGCGTTTTCGGGAATACGGGTGAGAAAGTGTCAGCCGTGGGGTTTGGCGGCGCCGCCATCAGTGGTGAGGGTCGCGGGTATGGCTTCGGGGCCATGACTGAAGATGACGCCATCGAGCTATGCCACCAATGCATCGACGCTGGAATCAACCTGTTCGACACGGCTCCGATATACGGTTACGGGGTCTCAGAACAGCGGATGGGCAAGGCACTGAAGGGTCGACGAGACGAGGTGTTCTTGGTCTCGAAGTGCGGCATCACGTGGGACGACAGCCGTCGAATCAGGCGAGACAACGACCCCAAACTGGCCTTGGCGATGCTCGATCAATCGCTGAAGAATCTCCAGACTGACTATCTCGACCTCTATCTGGTGCACTGGCCGGACAAATCGGTCGACATTCGTGAGACCGTTGCGGCCCTTCAAACCGCGCGTGAGGCGGGCAAAATCCGGCATATCGGCCTCTCGAACTCCTTCCCCGAGGACATCGAAAAGGCTGCCGAGGTCACAGAACTGGCTGTGCTGCAATCCGAATTCAATCTGTTCTCTCGCTATCCCTCCGAATCACTCTTCAGCATCGCAAAGGAGCGAAATCTGGGCTTCATGAGCTGGGGCACCTTGGACAAAGGTATTCTCACCGGGCGGGTCACTGCTGAGCGGAAGTTCGACAAGCATGACCTTCGCAGCCGCGTGCCATGGTGGACAAAGGCCGATCGGGCGCCCAAGTACGCAGCCATGAAACGGATCGAACCGCTTTTAAATGACGGGGGCCACTCTGGTCTCGAGCTGGCTCTCGGTTTCGTCCTTTCCTTCGAGGAGTCGAGCACTGCGTTGTGCGGGGTCAAGTCGAAAGAGCAACTCGATAGCGCCGTCGATGCGCTGAATAACCTTCCAACCCAGTCCCTACTCGACGAGGCGCTGGCAATCGCCGAAGAAGAGGTTGGGTCAACGGCCTCCATAAAGTAGGCGCTTGACAGGGATGGGACCCTGAATTAGTCAGGGGGCGATGACAGACCTCGATCCCTCCCCATCCCGTCCTTCTTCTGCTCTCGGATTGGAAACATCTGTCCGAGCGCGCGGACGTGGAATTATTCTCCTCGCCGGCCCCAGCTCTTGCGGAAAGGGAGCGATCGCAGCTGCCCTTCGGCGGACGCTTCAGATCCCGCGCGAGAATCATATCGCAATGGGCGACGCTCTGCGCGAGACAATAGAGAAGTCACGTCAGCCTGACTTTCGCGATTCGATGAAGTCGGTGTACGGCATCGATCCAAACAAGGCCATCTTCGACCACGAAGACGACGCTCTCGTGAGAAAGGCCCGCAGCTACCCAGACCTGATCCAACGTTTCGGCGACAATCCGAGCGAACGAGACTGGCTGGAGTACTGCGTGACCGACGGACTACTGGTCCCTGACCGATGGTCGGAGCACATCATCGAAGGCACCATCGCAGACCGAGCTGCTCAGGCAGAATCAATTGTAATTCTCGACGGTTACCCAAGAACTGAGATTGCTGCCCAGCACGTGCTTGACCTAACAGAGCGGATCGACCTGCCGATTATCAAGGTGGTTCATCTCTCTGTTAGCAAGAATGAGATGCACCGGCGAGCGCTTGGCCGAAAGCGGGAAGACGATGAGCCCGAGATGCTCGAGCGGCGCTATCAGTTCTACGTCGACCACGTACAACCGTGCGTCGAGCTTCTCAAGGCGACGCTCGGAAGTCGCAAGATTGCGCTGATCGACGCCCATCAGCCCGCCTATCACCCTGATGGCAGCCTGAACCTCGAAGCATCGGTTCGCAATGTGGCGAATCGCGTGCTGATGTCGCTCGGGGTTTCCAGGCACATTCTCGCCAACCTGGCCGAAGGGCACGGCAACGAGTCTAGCCCAGCCTGAGATAGCGTTGTGTCCTGCTCGAGTATGCCCGACAGGCTTGCTTTGAGTCACACATCCAGTTAGAAGAACGCCAATCATTCCTGATCGAGCAACTCAACGGCGTTTGCATGAATATCTTGTTTTTGTGTGTTGCGAATTCGGCACGGAGCCAGATCGCAGAAGGCTGGGGCCGTCATCTCGCCACTGGGCTAGCACCCGGGACTATAATCTACACCGCGGTTACCGATCCCGCTTTCGTTCGCCCCCACCCCATTGCCGTAATGAAAGAGGCCGGGGTCGACCTGAGTAAACACCACTCCAAACGGATCGGCGATGTTCCAGTTCGAAAGATGGACGTCGTGATCACGCTGTGTCCTGAGGAAGTCTGCCCCGTTCTGCCGGGTCACATTCGCCACCTTCACTGGCCTATCGACGATCCGGCCGGCTTCGAGAGTGAGAGTGAGGAACAGCAGCTCGAACGATTTCGTGTCGCCCGCGACGAAATCAAGAAACGAATTCTCGCCTTCTTCGCTAATCCTTCCGCCTAGCTCGACTCGGCGTGGGTCAGTAGACCGCTACTCTGGTTGTCGGGTTATCGTGATTCGATAGGTACCACCCACCCCTTCGACAAATGATGTCGCCATGAGCAGGATTTCCTCGCCATCGGACACGGGCAGGTTTTCGATGATCCCGAGCTGTTCGACGTTGTGGGTCTGACCAACACAGGTTGTACTGTCATCCGGAATCCGGGCCCCGGAGTAGACAAAGACTGCCACACCTCGCAGGGTCAACTCACCTCGATCGCGCCCCCCTTCCAAACGAAGGTCGAACTCGCCTCCTGAGGTGGTCTTACAAAGCGTGAACGTCTCGAACGGCGTCGTCGCAATGTCGGATTCGACCGAGCAATCCGCCGTGTTCGGCAGATTCCAGGTGGGTCCGTCTTCGTCTAGGTCACCGTTGATGACAAGGGGCACTTCGTCGGGCAGAGCGTAGCAGTCGACGTGCTCACGGCCTTCATCCTCTTCCAGGTCGAGATCCGCGTCGGCCCCGTCGGTCAAATCCAAGTCGCCGCTGTTGGAATCAGAGACGTCCAGTTCTAACGACTCATCGAGCGCTTCCCCGTCGGTCTCGGCTTCTGTGTCATCTAGGTCGGAGACCTCGGAGATATCCGAGGTGTCGCCACGGATCCCGTCGGCGGCACGGTCTTCCGCGATATCGGCCGCTGGCTCGGCGTCCTCTCCAGGAAGTGTCCTCGTGTTCGAACCGTCAGAGATTGTAATGGGGCCCAAGTCGGCTTCTGTGTCAGCGTTCGCACAGGCCAGCAGTGATGTCAGCAGCAGGACTAACAGCGCTTTCTGCGTCATGACCAGGCCCCGGATACGAGTCGTTCACGCTACACATGAGCGTGTTTGGCAATGTGACGGGATCGGTCAGAAAGGTCAAAGGGGCAGGCGAGGTCACAGGCGATCGTCTCGCTCCAGAGTCGTATCGCCGCTGCCGACCCTACCCGGCAGGCTGTCCAGATCGATTGATTCGGTAAAGTCAGGGCCTCTCAGCGCTCGGAATTGGGAAACACCCTCTTGAGTGACTTCGAGTAAGAGGAAACTCCGCTCCGTGGGGTCGTCGGTATCGTCGATCGTCCGTTCGTCGCCGAGTAGAACCCTCGGTCCCCCTCCCAGGCAACCGAGCGCCAGTAGGTGGGTGGGCAGATCGGCCCGTCGACCTGGATAGAACGAGTGATGGTGACCGCTCGCGAAGACCGTCACATTGCGGTCGCGCAGGATCGTCTCGACCCGGGCGCGCGTGTCGTCGCCACCGAGCAGGTAGTCCCGCTCCCTTCCCTGGGCTACCGGAAAAAGCGGCAGGTGACCGAAGAGAATGCGGGCGTGCGCGTTCGATGCCTCCGAGGTCGAGAGTTGAGCCTCGATCCAATCGACCTGATCGCCTCTGCTGAACGCATTTCGCCCAGTGGCGTCCACCGCCAAGAAGAACACGCTCTCCATAGTGAACGAGTAGCGTAATGGATAGTCTGACCCGTCGACCATGCTTATTCGCGGGTCGGTATCGGGTCGGGGAAGGGCCTGCCATTGCTCGCCGTACTCGGCTCGCTCGCCCTCGAAGCGAGAACCGTGGGAGGCGTCGTGGTTACCCGGAGAGACGGCGATTGGAACACCTGCAAGCGGGGACGTGAAGGCCTGGTGAAATGCCGCCCACATCCCCGCGTAGTCAAGACCTGAACGCTGCCCTGCGACCATATCTCCTGTGATCAGAATGACGTCCGGCTCGATCTGAGTGAGGCGCTGCACCGCCGTATGAACGGTGTCCCGGTGGAACTGGTCGCCGTAGCGCTCATTGAGGTCTGAGACGATGGCGATAGTCAGCCCGTCGGCGACCGGCTGCTGGGCGAGAATCGGCGCCGGAATCAGCAGCAAAAGGAGGAAGAGTGAGCGGCTTGTCATTGTTCGTCCTCCTCGTCTTGAAGGTCGACCCAATCAAGCAAGTAGTCCTGAAGTTCTTCTTCGGGGATGTCTCTTTCTGAAACCGCCATATCGCGCACTGAAATCAGAGCGAGATGTACCGTCCGCGGATTGCTGGACTGAAGAGGGTGCCACCAGAACAGGTCCTTTCCTTCGGCGACTAATCGGTAGGCGCAGGTTTGGGGCAGCCAATCGATCGTCCGGGCGCGGTCTGGGGTCATCTGAATACAGTCGGGCACATCGGCCCATCGATCGCTGTAGTTGCTGCACCGGCAGGTTGGGATGTCCAGTAATTGGCAGGCGACCGTCGTGGTCAGCACTCGAAGACCGTCGGGATGGTCAACCTTGACGAGGCAACACCTCCCGCATCCATCGCAGAGTGATTCCCACTCCTCCTCGGACATCTCGTCCAAGGTCTTGCTCTTCCAGAAGGGTTCCTTTGCCATATGGACGAAGATAAGCCGACAGCGGGGATCCGCGCAATTCTTGGGGGGCCAGCTTCCGGTGTTTCGAGCCAATGTGGTCATAGGTAAGTAGTAGAACTAAATAGCGGTGTGGATTCATCCGTGGCCGGCAAGAACCGTTGGACTGGACAGCTATCGGCGCCGCCATTGGGAGACAAACCAACCGCCGAACCAGCTCGGTAGACGTTGAGGTTGGTACAGGTGTCGCTTGAAGCGCTCGATCAGCTCCCTTCGTGCTCTGTGTGCGGGACAACAACCGAGATCGGGAAAATGCGGATTACATGCATGGCACTGTTGTGCCGCGAGGACCTCGAGGTCGGCGTTGCTCAGTCGTCCTACGATCTTGTCCATAGGCTCCTTGGTTCTGGTCAGCTTGACTAGACGCTGATCGGAGCCTAGCAAAAACCACTGAACATTTGTATCGTCTTTTTTGCGGCAAGCCTATGGTCTTGCTGGTGATATTGGACTTGATGTTCCGGAACGTTTCTGGGTAGATAGGGCGTCAACCGGGAGGCAGAATGGCTAGGGAATATGTTGCGGTCGAGGACGTGCAGTTTGTGGAGGCCAACGGCGCCAGGCTGGGTTATCTAGAACGCGGACAAGGCCCTCTCGTCGTTCTGCTGCATGGCTTTCCCGACACCGCTGAGAGTTGGCGGGAGACGATGGCAGCGTTGTCGGATGCCGGATACAGGGCTGTTGCGCCCTTTCTGCGTGGATACGCTCCCTCTGAGATCCCGGACACGGATGTTGCTGTTGAAACGCTGAGCCGCGACGCGCTAGCTCTGATCAACGCCCTCGGCGAGGAGGCTGCTACCGTGGTCGGCCATGATTGGGGCGCGGTCACTGCCTATGGTGCCGCCTACCTCGCGCCCGAGCGCGTGAAAAAACTCGTAACGATCGGTATCCCACACATTTCCAGCATTCGACCGAGTTTCAGAGTGGCGATGGGGGCGACGCACTTTTTGTACTTGCGGCGGCGATCAGCCGAAAAACGCATGAGGGCGAACGACTTCGCCCACGTCGACGCCCTGTATCGACGCTGGTCTCCAACCTGGGATGTGAGTGCCGAGGAGTTGCAGTCGGTCAAGAACGCGTTCACAGCGCCTGGATGCTTGAATGCAGCAATCGGCTACTATCGCGCCTGGCCGTTCACTCGAGGTGGTCCGAAGTTTCTCAAAAAGCGTATTTCAGTTGAAACGCTCACGGTCGCAGGTGCCGACGACCCAACCCTGCTGCCAAAGGACTATCATCGGGCTGAGAAGTGGTTTGACGCCCCCTATCGTGTCGACGTCTTCCCGGGGGGACACTTTGTGCACCGCGAGAGTGCCGAGGCCTTCAACCAGGCGCTGCTCGATTTTATCTGAAGGGGGACAAGGGCTGGAATCAGCCTCGATCATGTGCCACCATCGGTCGCTATGAATATTTCATTCAAGCCAATCTATGAGCGTGCGGTTGAGCGCAAGGGCGAGCAGGCCTTGGCTGACCGCCTACCTAGCGTTGAAGCCAGTTCTGCGCTGGCCACGATCCCCGACGATCGGTTTCTGGCGGCAATGGCCCGCTGCGTATTTTCGGCAGGCTTTCGGTGGAAGGTAATCGAAGCCAAGTGGCCGGGTTTCGAGGACGCCTTTCTGGGTTTTGATCCGATATCTGTCGCGGCGTTCAACGAGGAGGCGGTGGAGGACCTGTCGGCTGACCGCCGAATCGTCCGAAACCCTCAGAAGATCAAGGCCACGATCGCCAATGCTCAGTTCATCACCGCGACTCAGAAAGAGCACGGCACGTATGCATCCTTTGTTGCCAACTGGCCCGAGGACGACATCGTCGGTCTGTGGGACTATTTGGCCAAACATGGCTCGCGTCTGGGGGGCAATACAGGGCCGAGATGCTTGCGCATGGTCGGGAAGGACACGTTCCAGCTCAGCCCAGATGTCACGATTGCCCTGACCGAGATGGGCATTCTCACGGGCAAGCCAACTACGAAAAAGTCGCGCGCTGCGGCTCAGGCCGCCTTCAACGCCTGGCGTGAAGAAACCGATCGGCCGCTGGCTCACTTGAGCATGATCTTGGCGTGTACGGTTGATCGATCGGCGCCGTTCGAGTAGGCGCCTCGATTCACATCGCGAGAGGTACGAAAAGGACGTGGGCAGGAACCTCTGCCGCGATCTTCTCGGCGGAGCGACCGAGGCCAATCTGTCCATCGTCGCGGATGTTGCTTCGCCCCAGAACCAAGCAGATGCCTTCGTCTTTGGCGATGAACTCCTGGATCTCTTTGATGAGCCCGCCGAATCGGACGGTGTACTCCGTTTTGAGCGAACCGAAACTCTCGCGATCGGGAAACGGAACATCGACCCGACCCAGGGTCTGGTCGAACTGTTTCTTGGCGTTCCGGCGGCCTTTGTGCTGGACCTGGTCACCGTAGACCTTCATGGCACCGGCCAGCAACTTGCTGGTGGGATTGGAACGCGGGTCAGGCACGACGGTCAACACATCTAGGGTCGATCGGGTCCTGAGAGCCAGACCAATTCCTGCTTCCACTACCGCTTCGCTGCCGGGAGCGAGGTCTGAGACGACCAAGACCCGTTTGAAAGGCACCTGGCCGGTGTAACGACGAGTGAGCAATATGGGCCCATCCCATCGATTTGCGACACGGCTGGCCGTCGAACCGAGCTGGTTTCCACCGAAATTCGATTCGCCCGCGACACCCATGACGACGAGCTCGGGTCCGACACGATGAATTTCGTCGAGGATACCCTGTACCGGTTCTTCGCAGGTTACTCGTCCTGGAAGTTCTAGGTCGATCAAGGACTCGATTTCGAGTTTGGCGGTCTGGACCAGTTCTGCTTCGAACTCGGGCAGGTCCTCTCCCATCGCGGCGTAAGGGAACAGGACGGTCTCCATCAAGTGAGTCAGGCGCGGTACGACGTGTGTCCAAATGACGCGCGCTTGGTAGCCTTTGGCGACAAATTCGGCGGCAGTGACAGCGCAGCGTCCACCCTCAGAGTGGTCGACGGGTGTGAGTATATGTGAAATCTCGAACATCGGGATCCTGCCTTCTCACCGTCAGTGGTGAGTGAAGGCGGAGAACGTGTTTGGTGGACTAGGGCGCGACTTCCATTTCATCAGGCGCGCCGTCGCCGTCGATATCACGGGCAACTCGCACGACCTGGCCGTCCTCGAAATACTCCCAGGTGTCGACTCGACCGCTCCCATCGGAATCGCGTTCCACTCGAAGCACAACACCTTCTGCGTTGTAGTACTTCGTGACGGAAAACTCGCCCGTGAAAGCGACAGCCAGCTCCCTGCGGGCAAGTACATCATCTGTCCCGTAGAACCGGACGACGTCGATTGCCTCATCGAAGTCGAGATTCATCTCCTCCTCGATCACTTGACCTGACGAATCGAAATACTCGTAGAGATCGATCCTTCCGTCGAAGTCGATGTCCCTCTCGGAGCGAACAATCCGGTTGTTGTCCGTCTCGTAGTAGGTCCATTGGTCGGGGCGGTTATCAAAGTCGAGGTCGGCAGTTTCGACTCGCAGACCTTCGGTTAGAAGGTCCGCGGTCCGAGCCCGCCCAAAGGGAGATTGCCGGACTTGCGATTCACCACCACCCGAGCACGCAGCTATGGCGAGGACCAGGAGTCCCGATATCCAAAGTTGCAGCGAAAGAAAGTGATTCAGTCCCAAGTTTCCACCAAGAATAAACACGTCTCTGCCAGTTTACCATTCGTCATGAGTTGGCCCAAACCGTCCGCCGGCAGAGTCCTGCAGTCGAGCGAAGGGGCATTCACAACAGCATCCGTTTATTAACAGAGGGAGCGGACCCCGGCAAGGAGTCCCCAATCTGTGAGCTGAGCGAGCCGGATACCTTCGGTTGTATCCCTGGAGCGCAGTCGTTATGGTCGGACGATGCAGGGCGACTCGACAACGGTGGTACTCGTAGGGCACGGGAGCAGGCGTCCCGGCGCCAACTTGCACCTACAGCACCTTTGCCAAGCTCTCGGCGAGCGGGTGCAGGACACCCAGATCGCTTTCGCGTTTTTGGAGCTGGGTTCTCCGCGTCTCCCCGAAGCCATCGATCAGGCTGTAACGGATGGCGCTAAGCGGGTCACTGTCCTCCCCTTCTTCCTCAGTCCAGGTCTTCACACCTCGGAACATATTCCAGAAATAGTGGCCCAGGCCGCCGCCCTTCATCCCGATTGCGAGATCGCGCTCGGCCAGGTTCTTGGGGCTTCCAGCGGGATACTCGACCTGCTCGAAACCCTCGTGCGACAGTCACTCGAAGAAAAATGAAGTCCGGGTTCCCAGAAAACTTGTTGACTCACGGTGTCCGCGTGATAATTAGGCCGTTCCGAACGGGGAGTCTGAAATTCCCAGTTTGGGTGAGGGGTGCTACGAAGCACCTGGTGAAGACATGGATCAGTCAAGGAGTGGATGATGGAGGTCGTTCTCGCCCTCGGTATCGGTGGCGCACTTGGAGTCGGACTCAGTGCGCTTGGCTTACGTTTTTGTCTCAGCTTGATGTCGCGCCGCCAGGCCTGACACGGCGAGCGAACGACAGGTCGATCTAGTCACAGATCCCGTCGTTTTCCCGAGTAGAGGTCCCAAAGGACCAATCCAACCCATCTGGTAGATCGATATCGGCCCAATCGTCGTGGTCGTTTGTGTTTCCTCCCAGACCATCGTCGGAGTAATCCACCATTGTGGCCTGAAAGAGGTAGTTCATTGAACTGTCGTAGTAGATGCTGCCGACCGTATCGATCTGTTTGAAATCATCCGAGGTCAAACTGATCGTGTGGCCCAACTCATGGATGAAGGTGCCCGCCTGCGGCAGCGTCATCGAGCTGATCCACCAAGTCGAATCATCCACGAAGAATGTGTCGCCGATGGCCACTCCCGAAGCGTCGATCCAGACCTTCTCCGACATTACAGCATAGCGAAATGCGTCGTATCCCGAGTACGAGAACTCTTCGTTATACAGGGCGATGGCCTCGGTTCGAGTGAGGCAGTCGTCCAGGTCGATCTTCTTGTTTCGGTGGATGTAGAGGAAGTAGCCATGGCGGTGTAGCTGGGTGGACACCATTCGCTTGGCCCGAGTTCCGAGGTAGTGGTTGGGCATCCAGTCGACCTCGACCAGGATGTCCGGCCGGCTCGGATCGGTGATTCCCCCGAACGCGCGGCCCACGTCGGCTTCGGCCGACTCGCTGATGCCATCCTCGTCGTCGTCTCCGTCGGACAGCGGGTTTGGGTCGGCAAACATCTCGATTTCGACCCTGAAGGTCAGCTTGTAGTCCCAGTCACTTTCCGTTCGGCGACGTGTGAAGGTGTGGCCGTCGGCGTAACTTCCGAGGTCGAGGTCGATTTCGAAGAGCAGATCATCGGGCGCCCAGGTGTTTGCCAGCTCGAAGTCGTCCTCCCAGCCTTCGATGTCCAGGGCTTTGAGACCGTTGGTCCACGTCCCTCTCGTTCGTTGGGCCAGAATCCGATCGTAAGAACGAGAGGTGCCGTCATTGAAATCCCAGTAATCATCTAAGTCGCCGCTGGGATGCCGAATGTTGTCCACGATCAGGTAGGTCTCGTCGACTCCCATGTCCTCTTGTTCGTCGTAGGGAAGGAGACCACTTCGCGGATCGATGACCAGCT
>CAZDBH010000080.1:17087-22329 GCA_964503485.1 uncultured Bradymonadales bacterium
AGGCTTTGATCCGGGTCAAGTGAAGGCTGATTCGCTCATTGCAGGGACCGTCGAACCACCCGTCGTCGTCGGTATCTGGGTCGTTCATGTTGGTGCCCTGCGCGATCTCCATCGAGTTATTGGCGCAGTCGTTGTCATAGTCGGCGGCTAGCCAGGCCAAGCCGAAGTATGCACGGAATGCGAGCGGCGTTGGGACGAGATCGCGGGCCAGCTCTGGGCCGAGCACGAGTTCATCGTATTCGAGGTCGAGGTGTGAGGCATCGAGGCCAGCATGTTCTTCAGAATCGTCTGGAAACCGGGCGGTCAGCCCGAAGCCGGTACCGCTATCGATTACCTCGTCGATTAGCTGCGGGGTCCGATCGCTGCGGACACAGGCTTGCTCGACATCCTCCTCGAGATGCCAGGCTGTCTCGTGCGCCGTTTCGACCACGACAGTGGACGCGGTGTACTCGATCTCACCGGGCGACGGTGCGCCGTCGTAGAACTCGAGCGTGGCGTCTGCGCAGGAAAAAAGTGTGAGGGAATAGAGAGAGAAGACGAATAGACTTCGCAACGACGTGACATTCATTATTCAATTCCAAAAACAACATTCGGACATTCAAACAGCGCGTGCGCGCACCCGTGCGCACACTCAATAAAGTGGCTACTCGAAGCGCCTATGTCAAGGTGAAAAAGTACATAAATATCAAAATTCTAAACGCCCTGAGCGACGCGTGTTAAACGAGACTCTGTCTCAATTACTTCGGCGGTCGTATGCTCGCCTTCGGCAGAGTTAGTGAGTTTCGTCGACGCTCGAGATTCCGTAAACGTGGTTCGATCCCACTGGAGCAGGGAGGTATGGGGAACATTCGATTCTTGGGAGCGGTGATCGGGCTCGTGCTAGCGCTTTCGCTGCAACCGTCTCCGATACTCGGACAAACCAGCAACCCACGCCTGGGGTCGGACCTGACCGAAACGCGTGATGCGATGGCTGAACGGCTACGACAGGACCAAGGTGATATCCTGGGTCTTGCGACGCTGAACTTGGCATTCGACCTCTCCGACTGGATTCCGTGGGCATCCTGGACTGATGTCTTGGAAGAGATCGCGACCTCTGGGACAGCGCACCAGGCCGTGAGACAGGAGGCCGTCTACCAGGTGGCTCTGGCCTACTTCGCCGCTGGCGATTCGCCCCGGGCAGAGCGATGGCTTCGCTCCCAGGGATACCTGACCGACTGGTGGCTGATCGGGCCCTTCTCGAGCGACAACTCGGCGGGTTTTAATCAGCCTTTTCCTGTGGAAGAGGAGCGCCAGCTTCAAACCTACCAAGGGAAAGTCCAAGAGATTGGGTGGCGAAATGTGGGGAGTCTCACTCGGCTGGGATTCGTGAATGTCACCGGCCTTTGTCAGCCCAGCAACGCTTCTGTAGCCTATGCCGTACACAACGTGTCGGTCAGCCGACGCCAAACTGCCCGAATGTGGCTTCAGGTCGACGGGCAGTTCAGGGTCTGGATCAACGGGACACAGGTGGCGGCAGGGGAGGACCTGGGCTTTCACACGGTGAGCACCTGGTGGGACATCGAACTGTCGCGCGGCCGCAACGAAATTGTGCTCAAGGTAGCGGCTCAAGACACGGCAGCAGGCTTCAGGCTCAATTTCACCGATCGAGACGGCAACCCACTCGAATTCGAGCGAACGCAGGACTTTCAGCCATCGGCAACGCCGCTTAACGGAACATCGTCTACCGGTGTAGCGGGAACCGTGATGGACGAAGTCAACGAACTGCTCGCTCAGCAAACCAGTCCTTCCACATTGATGGAGGCCCGAGCAGCGCAAGCGATTTGGAGCAGCCGCCCGCGCGACCCGGATGAGCCATGGCGCAGCTTCGTTTCATTGGAGCGCTGTACCCAGGACCCAACTTCCGCCTTCTTCTGCACGGCGGTTCTCGAGCACGACTGGCAGCAGAAGCGCGTTCTCGAGGCCGCATTCGAGAACGCACAGGAGGGCAGTCTCGACTGGGCTTGGATCGGCTACCGTCTAGCCGACCTCAACGACCGGTCGCTGGGCGTCGACGGCGCTCTTCGATCGCAACGAATTCTGGAATCCATCATCTCGGCGAGAAGTGAGTTCGTGCCAGCGTTGACATCATACGCGGTGATGTTCTCGCACCGCGATTTGCCCGGGGCCAGCGCTCGGTTTTTCCGCGATGCGCTGAATGTCGCACCCGATTCACCACTGCTGCTGCAGAGGGCTGCTCAGGCAGAACAAGGGATCGGACTGACACCCGGGTTACTCGAGTTGCTGCGGCGGCAGTTGGATCTGAGTGCTGCGAAGCACCAGCATTATACGTCGTTGATCGGTCGGCTGATGCAGCTGCGCGAGTTTGATGAAGCCCACCAGCTCATCGAGGCCGGCCTAGCCGACTACCCTTTTTCACTTCTCTTGCTGGCGTATCGCTCTGATCTCGCGGTGGCCACCGGCGACGAAGAGAACGCCGAAGGCTCGCTTTTGTCGGCGGTGGAGCGAGTTCCGGGCGATGCGATGTCTTGGGCACAACTTGGTGCCTACTACCTCCGAGCCAACCGTCTGCCGGAGGCCGCAGCCGCCTTGGAAGTGGCCCTTCAGATCGAACCACAAAACCCCGAATACTCAGCACTGCTCAGTCAGCTGCAGCAAGAGGAGAACTTCTACGACGACTACATCTTGACGCCAGACCTGATTTTGAGCGCCGAAGTCGATGACTTGGGAGAGGGCCGGGATGCAGTCTACGTCGTGGACCAGACGATCACCAAGGTGCACTCCAACGGGTTGGCGACGCGCTTTTCTCAGCGTGCGATACGCACCCTGACCCGGCAGGGGGCAGACCAGTATCGAACGCTCTCGATCCAGTACACTCCGGGAGAGCAGAGCGTCGACATCATCAACGCTCGCGTAATAAAAGCCGACGGGAGCATCGTCGAAAGCTACTCCCGTCGCGAAGAGAGCTTGTCTCAGCCTTGGTATGGAATCTACTACGACCTCCGCCTGATCCTGGTTCAGTTCGACGACCTCGAAGAAGGGGACACTGTCGAACTCACTTACACCTTGTCTGACATCGCCGGCAGCAACATGTTCGACGACTACTTCGGCGACTTTTGGTACGTGCAGGATGTGATTCCGAAGCTTTTCACCCGGTACGGGTTGCTGATTCCGGAGGGGCGCTCGCTGGCTCTTCGTCCCCCCGTTCTCGATGCCGAGACCTCGACGGAGGTCGTCGAGGACCAACGCCTCCACCTCTTCGAGCTGTCTGGCGTTCCCGCTGTGGAGTACGAGGCCGGAATGCCCGGGTTCTCCTCGATCGCCGACTACGTCCACGTGTCGACCTTTCAGACCTGGGACGACGTTGCGAATTGGTACTGGAACCTGGCCGAGGACCAACTGGTCAGCAGCCCTCAGATCGAGGAGATGGTCGAGGAGTTGATCGCGGATACGACCACTACCGAGGAACGCGTCACGGTGATCCACGAGTACGTGGTTCGCAACACCCGCTATGTAGGGCTCGAATTCGGAATCCAGGGTTATCGGCCACACAGAACCACGCTCAGCTTCGAGCGACGATTCGGTGATTGTAAGGACACTGCGATACTCATGAAGCTGATGCTGGCCTTGGCCGGTGTCGAGAGCTACGTGGTTCTGGTCAGAACCCGCGACATGGGGCTCATCGAGGAGGATCCGGCGTCCCTCGCCGTCTTCAATCACGCCATCACGTTTGTGCCCGAATTGGACCTCTTTCTCGACGGAACTGCTGGTCACGCTGGACTCAACGAATTGCCAAGCGGCGATCAGGGAGCCTCAGTCCTAGTTGTGCTCGACGGCGAGGGTGGTGAATTCCGGTCGATTCCACGAAGCCCACCGGGCCAGAACGAAATAGCACAAGAGCTGCGAGTCGACCTCAATACCGGAGGGGTCACAGAAGCGCACTTGACCGCGTCTGGCGTTTTCGCGCCCGACTTGAGGAGACGATTCGAGGCGACGGAGCATCAGGTCGAGGACTTTCAACGTGAGTTGCGAGACCGCTACCCGGGAGCTCGGGTCACCGCGCTCGAGTTCGATGGGCTCGAGAATATTCGTGTACCGGTAACAGCGAGCTACACATTCGAAGGGGTGAACTGGCTCGACCCCTCTGGTGATCGCGACCGCATGCTCGTGCTCGGATACCAATCGCAGTTGGCCTCTCAGATTGCGGGACCTGCAGAAAGAGAACAGGCCTTGGAGTTCCCGTTTTCGTTTCGACGGTCGTTCGACATCGAGTATCGCCTACCGCCCGGCTGGAGTGCCGTCAATGGCGAACAGCTCAATGAGGTCAGCGATGCCGCGTGGGGACAAGCCAGTGTCAGCGTGGTTGCTGACGCAGAGCTGATCACTGTGAACGTGATTATCGAACTCGAGATCGAGACTGTTGAAGTAGACCGTTATCCGGACTTCCGAAGATTCCTACAGGACATCGACCGACTGCTGAATGACGAGCTGATTGTGGAGCGCGCCAATGAGGGTTAGAGCACGGATCACCGCTCATTTCACACTTCTGCTGTGGTTCGTACTGAGTGGATGTGGCGGTGCCGTCGCACCGACACTCGAGCCCCTGAGTAGCCACGGAGACCTTTCCGATGACGCATCCCTATCGAGCGCCGTCGAACTGAGCGCGCTGCGCGAGTTGTTGTTGAACGGTCGCCTCGACTCAGAGACGATGTCATTCCTCGAGGCCGAGCTCGATGCTGCGTCTGGGGCCTCGGGCCGGGCGGCCGAAACCTACGTGCGCCTGATGTCGGAGTATCCCAATACGGTTCAGGGCGCTGCCAGTGCGCTTCGGCTTACGGGACTAAACACGACCGCGGTCTTTGATGAGCTTGTACGCGAGGCCCTCGATGACCTGCAGACCGTTGCGGTCAATCCCCTGACGGCCGCGTACCTCTCTGAATTGAGAGGGTCGCTGGCCTACACGAGTTACATCCATTCTGATGCCCTGGAAAACCCAGCTCCCTTCGAGGCCGTCGCAGCTGGGCTGCCCGACGAATGGCTTCAGGTCGGCCCCTTGTCGCCCTACCCGAGAGTCGATCTAGAGGCCGCTTTGGCGTCAGACACTGACCAGGTGCTAGCGGAGTCCTACACTCGCGACGGAGTAGTCCACCAAACCAGGTTGCTTCGACCCGATGGACCCTACGAGGTTCCTGTGACTGGCGGCCGTGGAGTGCACGTCTTCGAGACCTGGGTCCACCTCGACGGA
>CAZDBH010000081.1:0-9579 GCA_964503485.1 uncultured Bradymonadales bacterium
GTCAAAGTGTCCGTGAGCACCGGCTTTCTCGGCGGCCAACTTGGTCGAAGGCGACCGGGTCAGGTCTCTAACGCCCAGGCTGTGCGGCTCGATCCGATGGTCTATGCCCCGAATCCATGCTGGATGGGCACACACTTTGCGGGCCAGGTCGCCAGTTGCCAGCACAATCGCCGCTGCGGCGTCTGATATCGGAGGACAGTCGTGCTTTCGCAGGGGCTGAACGAGATAATCGTCCTCGAGTATGCTCTCCGCCGAAAAGTCGCCGGTTACATGCGCGTTCGGATTGTTCTTGCCGTTGCGCCGATTGCGGACGGCTACTTCGGCAAAGTCGCGCTCAGTGTAACGGCCGCTGTCCAGCAAGGCCTGAGCCTGCAGAGCCGCGACCGAGACGCTGTCTGGCCACAGGGGAGCCACGTAGTACGGGTCCATCTGCGTAACCAGAACGTCACGGACATCGCCTTGTGAGGAGCGTCCGAAGGCGTAAATCTGGGCCGCGTCGATGTCCCCGTGCTGCAGCCGCACCCACGCTTCATAAAGTGCCCAAGCGCCATCCATTTCAACGTGGGACTCGCTTATGGGAGGCCAGGCTCCCACACCATCGAGTGCCATGACGAAAGAGAATGGACGACCGATCAGGAAGTCACTACTGCCTGAAACTGTGAATCCGATCTGGTCACGAGTGAGCCCCGACTTCTGTCGGGCCTCATGCGTAACCGCTTGGACCATTTCGACTTCGTCCCGCGCTGCGTCGCGCCGTACGCTCGGCACCTGCGCGAACGAGATGATTGCTACGTCTCGCATTAGAGGTGCTCCTGGTACTCTTCGAAGGGCGCGTCTGGCTCTCCGGTCGGTTCGAAGTAGTTGATTGTCTCGAGGGTCGGCTCCAGCTTGTCGTCCGGAGACCACTTCGCCTTCACTCGCATGCCCATTCGCACCTCGTTCACGTCTATCCCCCCAATCAGGTGGAACAGCGGAACATCAGCACCTCCCAATATCACCGCCGCCGATACATAGGGCGGTGTGAGTAGCTGACCCTCGAACGGGATGTTGATAACGCAGAACGTCGTAACGATACCCCGGTCAGAGAGTTCGATTTCGTCGTCGCTGGTTTGCACACCGCAGGTGGGACATGCCCCGCGAGGCGGAACATAAACCTTGGTGCAGTCCGGACACCGCCGACCCAGAATCCGCTTCTCGGTGAGCGCCTGCAGAAACCGACTCTGGGCCCTGCCGGCACTGACCATGAACTCCAGGTGAATGGGTGTCTTGATGCGTGTAATTGGATCACTCATGCGATCATCTCCGGCTCGAAACAGGCAATGTCCGTAATGAAACCGACCCGTTCAGGCCGCCAACGGACCTTCACGCGCATACCCGTCGACACCTTACCGAGTACGCCGGCGTCAACGGCGTGCAGCATGGCAGTATCGGCTCCGTCGAGCTTGATGAGTGCCCAAGCGAACGGCTTGTCGAGGGGATGCTTGGGCCGCGGTTTCGGGACCCAAGACCAGGTTGTGATCACCCCCGACTGACCGACCTCCACGAACTCGGTCAATGCTTCGCTAGTGACCGGATCGTATTCGGTTGGCGGTACGAGCACCCGACCATCGCTGGTCTTGATGCCGACGATTTTCCCGTCCCGCAACTCGGTCAGAAAGCGACCTATCACGGGGCCAACCGTCCGCTTGTACGTATATTCGAGAACATATGGTGAGGTTAGGACCCCACCTTGCAAAATGATGTCACTCATGCGCTGTGAAACCTCGCTCAGTCGAGCAACATCCCGAAGTAGTACTTCTCGTCGACACCGCTCGGTTCGCCGACATGGATGTGTTTGATTTGTTGGTATTCAGCCAGTCCCTGAGGCCCCAGCTCACGCCCGAACCCGCTCCGCTTGTACCCGCCGAAGGTGAACTTTGGACTGAGCAGGTGGTAGTCGTTGATCCAGACCGTACCGGTCTCGAGCTTTCGAGCCATCGCTAGCGCCCGGTCGGTGTCCTTCGACCACACTGCCCCCGCCAGACCGTACATACTGTCGTTGGCGATCGCGAGTGCTTCTTCTTCGGTATCGTAGGGAATCAACCCAACGACCGGACCGAAAATCTCTTCCCGAGCGATCGTCATGTTGTTGTCGACATTCGTGAAGATAGTCGGCTCATAGTAGTAGCCCGCGTCGAGGCCTTCGGGACGCTTGCCACCCGTCGCACAGGTAGCACCCTCTGACTTGCCCAAACCGACATAGCGCTCGACCGTGTCCAGTTGACGCTGGCTGATCAATGGCCCCATCGTTGTCATGGGGTCCATTGGGTCGCCCACGGTAATGCTGCGAGCCCCTTCGACCATCATCTCGGCGAACTCGCCGTAGAGCTTCCTGGGAACCAGAACCCTGGTTCCCGACTGGCAGACCTGTCCCTGATGGAAGAAGGTTCCGAAGAGTGCCCCACGAACCGCGCTTTCGAGAGGTGCGTCCTCCAAGATGATGTTTGCCGACTTTCCACCCAGCTCCAATGTGAGCCGTTTGAGTGTGTCGGCAGCGTTTTTCATCACCAGGTGGCCGACCTTGCTCGATCCCGTAAAGGCGATTTTGTCGACATCGGGATGCGCAACCAAACCGGCACCTAGCTCGACACTGTCCCCCGTGACAACGTTGAATACGCCATCCGGAAGTCCGGCCTCGCTGCATATCTCGGCCAACATCAGCGCCGTTGCTGGAGTGTAAGGTGACGGTTTGAGGACCATGGTACAGCCAGCAGCAAGTGCGGCTGCGACCTTCCAGGAAGCCCCTGCCAGCGGGAAGTTCCAAGGAATGATTGCCCCGACCACGCCGACCGGCTCGCGACGGATGATGTTGGTGCTCGGAACCGGTGTAAACTCCTGTTCGGAGGCCTCGACCGGTGTCCCCGCGATCAACTCAGCGTAGTATTGAAAGGTCTGCATCGAAGCGGGAACATCGGCAGCACAACCCTTCCGAAACGTACCGCCCCCGTCCATCACTTCGGCCATGACCAGCTCGTCCTGCTTTTCGATCAGCAGGTCGCCAACCTTATTGAGGACCTCGGCGCGTTCGGCGCCAGATTTGCTGCGCCAAACACCGTCGACATGTGCTCGCCGAGCTGACCCGACCGCTTTGTCGAGGTCAGCCTGTCCGGCTGAAGCGACCACTGCCCAGGGCTCGCCGAGAGCTGGGTTCTCGCTCTCGTAGGTCGCCCCGTCGGCGGCATTGACATAGCCGCCGTCGATAAACAGACCAAACTCTCTCATGGTGACTCTCCAACGCGGGAACACCCGCGGCCTAGCGTTTGGTACTTATGCTTGTGGGAATACGTTCTTCATTTTCATGGCCATGGGAATCGAGCCACTGATCTTCAGTTTGCCCGTCATGTAGGCCATCTGACCGTTCAAGTCGCCATTGGTCATCTTTACGTAGTCTTCTGCCTTCATCTTCATGGTGACGGTCGGCTTCTCGTGGACACCTTCTGTGATCGCCATCGTGCCGGCCTCGACTACGACGTAGTAGTCACCACCCGTGTCACCAGCCAACGAGAACTGGAAAATTGCGTTCATCTCTGCTGCTGCGTCGGGCACGAAGCGTTGGTCCAGGGTGTCGAAGTACTCTTTTACGCTCTCTACTTTGAATGACATGTTCTCTCCTTCGTTACTTGTTGTAGACAATCACACTGCGGACGGCATCGCCTGCTTGCAGTGCTGTAATTGCGTCGTTGATGTCCGCCAAACCGACTTCCTGTGTGACCAGTTCATCGAGTTTGAGGCGCCGCTGACTGTAGAGGTCGAGCAGCCACGGCACATCACGCGACAGGTTGATAGAACCGAGGAACGAACCCGCGAGATTGCGCTCCTCGAGTGACAATAAGCTTCCTGGGACACGGATATCTTCGCCAAAACCAGGGACACCGACCACTACGGCAGTGCCACCGCGCTTGAGCGCCATGAAGGCTTGCCGAGCGACGTCAACCAGACCCGTGACCTCGAAGGCGAAGTCGACACCCAGCCCGCCGGTCAGGTCTCTGATCTCGGCTTCCGCAAGGTCTGGATCTGAAACCACGACGACATCGGTAGCGCCGAACGCTTTGGCGATTTCCAACTTCTGGGCGCTCGTATCCAGGGCGATGATTCGGCTCGCGCCCGCGATTGTCGCCCCTTGAATGACGTTCAAACCGACACCGCCGCAGCCGAAGACTGCCACTGCGTCGCCTACTTTGACTTTCGCACTGTTGACGACAGCTCCGACCCCCGTGATGACGGCGCAGCCGAGCAGGCAGGCCCGCTCGAATGGGACATCGTCCGGAATGCGAGCGCATGCCGAAGCGCGCACGACGGTCCGCTCAGAAAACGAACCGACACCACTGAATCGCGCCACAGGCTGGCCGTCCCATTCGTAGACGTTCTCCTCGCCCGTCAGGACTCGTTCGACTGTGGTTGGACACAAGTGGTGCTTACCGGTCGTGCAATAGTGGCAGGCACCGCAGTACGAAACTGCAGCGAGAACGACTCGATCTCCAGCCTTCACGTGGCGGACCCCCTGGCCCACCGCCTCGACCACCCCAGCTCCCTCGTGTCCGAGGACAACCGGAGGCGGGAACGGAAGGACGCCCTCGAAGACGGACAGATCGGTTCTGCACACACCGCTCGCCTCAACACGAACCACAACTTCACCCGCTCGTGGCGGATTCACCGTGATTTCCGCGACCTGAAGAGGCGCGTTGAAGTCGACGAGAATGGCGGCGCGTGTCATCTGATTGACCTCAGTAGGAGACCCAGCCGCCATCGACTGGGACAACCGCGCCGTTGACGAATGCGCCTTCGTCGCTACACAGCAACAGCGCGACGTTTGCCACCTCAGCCGCCTTCCCGTAGCGCGGGATCAACGGGATGAAGGGTTGCCACTTCTCGAACCCTTCTGGGTGGAAGTTCGTATTGGTCATCATCTTGGTCTGCACCGCACCGGGTGCCAGTGCGTTGCATCGAATCCCCTGGCTTCCGTAGTACCAGGCGACACTCTTGGTCAGCCCCGCCAGGGCATGTTTCGACGCAGTGTAGGCTGCACCACCGCGACCACCGTTAGTGGCTGCCGCCGAACAGGTGTTGAGAATCGCTCCTCCACCGCTTTCCAACATGTATTGGATCGCCTTGCGAGACGCGTACATCGGGCCGTCGAGATTGACCGACATCACTTTGGTCCACTGGTCGTCCTCGACCTCGTGCAGCGGCACCAGACCGTCCAAGACACCGGCGTTGTTACACAGGATGTCGACCTGACCGTAGTTCTTGACCGCGGCGTCGATCATGCCCTCTGCTTGTGCCTTATCGGTCACGTCGACCAACATCATGGTGGCCTCACCGCCGGCGGCTTTGATGGTTGCATCGACCTTGGCGAGCCGTTCTTCAGCCATGTCGGCAATGATGAGTTTCGCGCCCTCAGCAGAGAACCGCTTTGCCATTGCTCGGCCGATACCCGAAGCGGCTCCTGTGATGACCGCGACCTTTCCTTCCAGTTTCATTCTCTCTCCGTTCGTACTCGTACTGCTCATCTAGGCGGCGACCTCGCCCCCGCCCTCTTCCTTCGGCTCCCGCACCTGAACGCCGTGTAGCTCTTCGAGGTGGGCCGCGATTTTGTTTCCCAAATCTTCAGCCGCCGGCATCAAAGCCGGCTTCAGCATGGCGTTGACCATCGGCGCCATTGGACCGCCAGCATCCATTCGGATGCGAAACGACAGCGATGATGCGGTGGGCCCAATCTCTTCGACCGTCAGCTCCCGCCGTTCCACTGAACCGAATTTCCGTTTGAACATCGCCCGGAAGAACCAGTTCAGAAAACGTCGAAACAGTCCTTCCCGCTTAGGTTCCTCGGTCGGGGCGGCTTCTGCTTCTGTCTTCGCCTCACCGTCCTCGGCCCCATCTACCGGAGCCATCTCGAAGGTGCCGTCTCCCTCCACCTGCTCGTTCAACCCGGTGAGCGTGAATTCAACGCGCTCCGGCCCATTCCATTCCGTGATATTCACATCGAGGCGAACCTTCCGGCTCAGCACACCAACATCGCCCTTCAGTGTCCAAACCGAGTGGGTGTCCGTATCGATTTCGTGTTCCTGGTACCCGGTCAACATCGGCGCCCAGTTGTTCATGTCTTGGACAAAGTCCCAGATCTTGTGAACGTCTAGGTTCATCACCGTTTTGTATGTCACCTCGGGCATTGTTTGCTTCACCCAGCCGTCGCGTGTTTGGCCGCGATGAAGCCCCAGGTCATACCCCGAAGATTCGAGAGGCCACTCTGATATCCGGCACCTGTGTCGATCGGCGCCGCGGAGTTACCGCAGGCATAGAGGCCCTCGATAGCCCGCCCCCGAACGTGTACGACTTGCCCGTTCTTGTTTGTCTTGAGACCCACAGCGTTCACGCCGACGCCTACCGGCTTGAGCGCGATTCCGTAGAAGGGTCCTTGTGCAACGGTGCCCAAGTTCGCGTTCGGCTTCGTGCGATCGCCGTGCATCATGTTGGCCCAGGGGTACTTACCGCGGTTGAAGTCAGGGTCGGTTCCGCCCTCGGCGAAGCTATTGAAGCGCTCCAAGGTCGCGATCAAGTTCTCTTTGTTGATACCGAGTTTGTCTGCCAACTCGCCGGGCGTGTCCGCCTGCGCACACAGCGATTCTGGAATGTCCTGACCCGGTAGGTAGGTACCCAGCGGGTACGCCTGCCGATATTGACTATCGAAAATCAGATAGGGCGGATAGTTCGGGTGATCTTGAGTTTCCCCATTCCACTCGTGCAACTTGGGCAGATACTCTCGATAGAACGACTCATCGCAGAACCGCTTGCCGTCCTGATTGACCCAGATCGCGTGCGGATAGCCTCCCTCCCAGGAGGCCCGCCACAGCGGGGTGTCCTCGTGCTCTTCTCCATCTATATGGTAGCCAAAGAACATACCGAGGTTGTAGCTCGGAACCCCTGCCAGACAGGCGCCTACCTCGCCGCCCAAGATCAGATTGTCGCCCTCGATGCTGGGCTGCACCATCGTGTGCCATTCGGGCAACCCCTCGAACGACTTGGCGAATTCAGCATGGTGGTCGTAGCCGCCGATGGCGAGAATGACGCCCTTGTTGGCGCCTACCCAATAGTCCTTGCCCTCTTTCTCGGCTCGAACTCCGATGACTCTACCGTTCTCGACAACGAGCTCGCGCACCGGCGTTTCGAGGTGGGTGGGGATGGCGCGATCGACAACCGCAGCCTTGATGAAGTAGCCCATCATCCCCGGCCCGAAGCCGCGAATATCGGCGCCCATTCGCTGGCCCATCAGGGCGAAGTCCCATTTCAGGATGCAGGAAATACTCCCCCACTCGAATAGCTCATCGTGGGTGATTCCTGGAGGCATAAACGGACTGTGGTAGCACTTCTTCTGCCACTCTCCGAGGTCTGAACCGTTGAACAGCTCGACCTCGAGATAACGACCGTGGCGAACCGTTCCCGGGGCGTGCGGATAGTGATAGTCGGGGAACCCCTTGATGGTCTTCCACTTCACCCCAGCCCGTTCCTCGAGATATTGCGCGGCTTCCTGACCCGTATCCATTAGGATCTGAGTCATTTCGTCGTCGGCATAGCCGCCGGCCAGAAACCGCAGGTACTTGAGCCCTTCTTCGCGGGCGTCCTCGAACCCTTCAGCTGTCATCTTGTGGTTTCCGGGGACAAAGACCTCGCCGCCAGAATAGGCGCAGATCCCACCGATCTTGGGCGCCTTGTCTAGTATTGCCACCTTGGCGCCGCGGTCGTGTGCCACGATGGCAGACGTCAGTCCGCCAAGGCCCGTCCCAACCGATACGACGTCAACTTCGAGATCCCACGATGCGGGTCGATTCGCCATCCGCTAGTCCTCCACCAGTGTCAGCGCCGTGCGTGGACACCGTTTGGCTGCGGTAGCGAGCGCCGCGTGCAGAGCAGCCGTAATTGCCGCCTCGTTCACGTGCAGCTCGTCTTCGTCGTCCAAGTCAAACACCTCGGGACACTCTTCCATGCAAATCCCATTCGCTTCGCAGAGATCCCTGTCCACTTCAATTCGCATGCCCACTCCTCATCGAGTATCCAAGTTCAGCCTGTTCCTCACCCTTAAGGTGCCGACAAAATTCGGGCGCGATCGCTCGAACTCACCGCTAGACGTGGTGTTGCGAGCCGGCTACCCGACCCGCAAGCGCATCCATTTGAGGAAACTGTTGCGAACTAGAACATGTTTCACTATTGAAATAGAACATGTTTCACTAAAGCGCAAGCGAAGTGTTGAGACACGGCTAGGAAACCGGTGAACTAAACATAACGACCTGATTCTCTTCATGAATCGGTTTTTTTAATGGAGGCTCGAGTTGAGCGACCCGCATCTTATCGTCGAAAGACAAGGACACGTCGTAACCCTTATAATGAACCGCCCTGAGGCCAAGAACGCCTTCAGCCTGGAGATGATGGCCCAAATGGCGGACGCCTGGACCATGATCGACGAGGATCCGGAAGTTAGGGTCGCGATTCTGACTGGGGCCGACAACACCTTCAGCGCCGGCGCCGACCTGAAGCTGATGCATCAAGATCAAACCGACAACCCGTGGCATCAACGCTTCAAAGACGATCCGGATCTTCACTGGAAGGCCCTGCTCCGCCACTATCGAGTCAAGAAACCGCTCATTGCCGCAGTTGAGGGATTCGCCTTTGGCGGCGGCACCGAGATCCTTCAGGCGACCGACATTCGCGTCTCGGGTCGAAGCGCGCAGTTTGGAATTACTGAGGCGCGCTGGGGACTCTTCCCGTTGGGTGGCTCGACCGTCCGCCTTCGGCGTCAAATCCCCTTCACGAAAGCAATGGAAATGCTGCTGACCGCTCGCCCCATTTCGGCCGAAGAGGCCGAGCGTGTGGGATTGATTGGGCGGATCGTCGACGACGGCACGGCCCTCGAGGCGGCTCAGAAGATTGCAAAACAGATCGCGTCCAATGGACCGATGGCCGTTCAGGCAATCAAGGCGTCGGTGCTGGCTGGTGAAGGTCTGACCGAGAAAGAAGCCCTAGCGACGGAACTCAAACTGGGTTGGCCGTGCCTCAGTAGCCACGACGCCAAAGAAGGGACCAGAGCCTTCACCGAAAAGCGGCGACCCGAGTTCAAGGGCGAGTAGTTCAGGCACAACGCCCACTCACACCTGTCCGACCACCACAGTTCTCGGCCACACAGTGCGTTGATTCTCCGCTGCCGCGTCGACGAGTCTAACCCTTCGCCAGCTAAGACCGTTTAAGTTCCAGTCGAGACCGTCTGGGAGCAGTCTTTATCTCGGCACCGATGCGCCTGATTAGCGGTTTCCACTCATGATCAGGCGCCGACTTGGCGCCGACGATGCCTGTAAACACATTCGGTATTTCTCGAGCGAGGACAGAGAGAATGAAAAAGCTCTGCGTTGTGTACCTAACTCTTGTTGTGAGTTGTTTGGGAAAGTCAGACGACGGACTTTCGGATTCTGACCGCGGAACCATAGTGGACGCTACATCCGACACCACGTTCGACTATGGCGGTGACGTTCGATGGACGGGAAGGCGTCGCCG
>CAZDBH010000081.1:9589-22225 GCA_964503485.1 uncultured Bradymonadales bacterium
CAGCTGATGCAATCGGGGACTTCGGAAACGCGCAGAGCGACCAAAGTCAGGCCTCACAGCCAGACCTCCCTAGCGAGGCGGGGCTGGATTCCTCCAACGAGACCGATTTGGGCCGGCCTGATCAGTCCTTGGTCGACCAGGGCGTGAGCTGCGACGACGAGCAGCTGGCTTGCGGCGAGATGTGTGTCGATTTCATGACCGATCCGGCCCATTGCGGCGACTGTGACGAAGACTGTGGTTCAGACCAAATCTGCCAAGCCGGCGAGTGTGTTCTGCCCCCGGCGACGTGTCCTGCTGGCGGGTGCCCGCCCGGCAGCTACTGCGACCTCGCGTTAGACCTGTGCATCGCGGGTTGCCTCGCTGATGAATCCTGTCCCGAAGGACAGATCTGCAATGACCGAGAATGTGTTCCTGGTTGCCGTGATGATTTGGGATGTTCGGATGCTGAGTCGTGCCTGGACGAGCTCTGCACGGGCTGCGAAGTCGGATTTGGGAATTGCGACCGGGCCGCGGACGACCTCTGCGAGACGAGCCTTCTCAGCGACGATGACCACTGTGGCGGCTGCGACCTCGCCTGCGATCTGGGGGCCGATCGGCGTTGCATCGAGGGCAGTTGTGAATGTGCTAATGGAACGTCTGAGTGCGGTGGAACCTGCGTCGACACGAGCTCGAGCGACGACAACTGCGGGCGATGTGATTTCTCGTGCGACGACCCCGACCACGGCTCTTCAACCTGCGAGGAAGGCCGATGTCGGGTAGCATGCGCTTCTGGGTATCATCAATGCAACGGGGCCTGTGTGCCAGATAACGCGGTGGAAAGCTGCGGGTCGCGCTGCACCCCATGCCCCTCAGCGACTCACGGTTCCGCAGTATGTGAAGACGAGGCCTGCTCTTTGGAATGCGACGAGGGATATGCTCTCGATGAAAGTGAATGCGTCGAACGTTGCGAAACTACTGGCTGTGACGTTGGCTGGTGCAATGAAGAATCTGGCTTGTGTGAAGATGGATGTGCGCTGCACGACCAGTGTGATCGCGGTGAGTTTTGTCTCGTCTCATCCCACGAATGCGTCCGTACTGTTGATAACAGCTGCCCAGAAGGCTACCGGTACGTAAGTACCTGCAGTAGCGGCGCGAGTTACTGCACGCACAGACAGCTCCCATCTGGGACCTTCTATGCGGCGAGGTCATGCCCCGAGGGGTTCACAGTTCGCGGAAGCTGGTATTGCAGCTTGACGACCGTGGTTTGTATGCCCGACGACTGAGACACTATGGGGCGCGCGATCAGGTCCCGCATCTCAGAGAGTCTGGGCGGCTTGACCGTGAGTCCAATCTCTACGGGGTGGTGTAGGTCGCGCCCTGGCAACTTTCCAATAGTGCGGGCCAGATCTGCCCTTCTAGTTCCGGTTGTGCCGAGGCTTCGAGGACGACGTAGAAGGCGTCGCCGGGATTGTGCAGGTAGCATAGGAGCTTCGTCAGTGGTCGGCCCTCGGCGCCCCCTTCCGGGGCTGGGGGGTAACTCGTGCGATACACGAGATACTGGCCAAGAGGCAGCTCACCCCGATCGACTTCCTCGAGAATCGGCGTCAGGTGTGAATCTGGACCCGGGTTTCGGCTTCCATCGAACATCCCCGCGATATCCCTACGAATGTTGCCTTCGATTGCGTCGGCACTGCAGGCGCCACCGCAGCCGGTTTCACCTTTGATGGACACTTCGAACGTGTCGTCACCGGGAAGCCAGGTCCCCTCGAAAAAGTCGTGCGCGTGCCACTCCGGGGGCAGTTCGATTTGAACGGTCGCAGCCGACGTGACCGGCCCTCCCTCGATCTCTATTACAGCCTGGACCGGCTCCTGGGGCGCTTCCGGCTCGGACGACTCACTGTCGGACTCACTGTTGCTCTTGCAAGCCGTTGCGAACGCCAAGCTCAGGACGATGCAGAAACCAAACCACTTGAAGCCAGACAATCGAAAACCAAACACGTGAACCTCCCTCATAAAACCAAGTCAAGCGACGGCAAACTACCGCGGGAGCGGTCTATCGTCTACTGTTGCCAACGGAATAGGCGGAGACACAACATGGCAGAAAGCACGCTCGCGACACGTTTCACCGAGCAGGTTGGAATCGAAATCCCACTCCTCTGTGGCGCAATGTATCCGTGCTCGAACCCTAACCTCATCGCCGCCGTCTCTGAAGCCGGTGGACTGGGCGTCATTCAGCCGATCTCGATGGAATTCGTGCACCGCCACAAACTACGGCGTGGCATCAAACTCATTCGAGCGATCACCGACAAACCGATCGGTCTCAACGTCCTGGTGGAAAAGTCGGCTGAGGTCTACATGGACCGCATGCGCCGCTGGGTCGACATCGCCATCGAAGAGGGTGTGGGCTTCTTCGTTTCGGCGCTTGGCGACCCGAGCTGGGTGGTCGAAAAGGTCCATTCGGCCGGTGGCGTCATTTATCACGACGTCACCAATCGAAAATACGCCGAACGAGCACTGGAACGTGGTGTCGATGGATTGATCTGCGTGAACAACCGAGCGGGCGGCCACTTGGGCACCACGTCACCCAGCGAACTCTTCGAGGAACTTGCCGATCTAGATGTCCCACTGATCTGCGCCGGTGGTGTCGGAGACGAAGCCCGCTTCATTGAAGCCCTCGATGGTGGCTATGCTGGGGTGCAGATGGGCACGCGCTTCATCGCAACCACCGAATGCAACTCACACGACGACTACAAGTCGGCCATCGTCGATGCTAAGGCGCGCGATATCGTGTCGACCGAACGCATCTCGGGCATTCCAGTATCGGTTATCAACACACCTTACATCGAAAAGACGGGCACCAAGGCCGGCCCCATCATGCGCCGGATGCTACGCCACCGGAAGCTGAAGCACTACGCTCGGATGGCCTACTCACTGAAAGCAGTCTGGCAGCTCAAGAAGTCCTCACTGCAGGGAATGAACTATAAGGACTACTTTCAGGCGGGACGCAGCGTCGAAGGGGTGGACCGAGTCGAGTCTGCTGGCGATATCGTCAAGCGATTCGCTGGTGCAGTACTCGAGAAAGCCGCCGGATAGGGTAGAAAGACCGCCCTGGGTGATCAACATCACGAAACTCTAGGGGCCGAGCCGTTTTCTTTGTTAATTCGCGACCGCCGGGTCCTCAATTGCGCAGCAGCGCGTTCCTCTAGCCGCGGAACAATCCACTTGTCACGGCAACTAGAACGTGTTCTAGTTCACGCCATGGACGGTTCAAAAACTGGATCTGGAGTCATGCCACAAACGCAGTTCCCTCGATCGATCGACGCCTTCGTCAACGTGCGAATGGGCTCAATGGAGCGACCCTCGTGGTTGGTGCGCGTAGCGGAGGACTATTTCAAGCGGTCCGAGCAGATATTCAAGGACATCGAAGTCGAGCAGCTGGTCGACGAGATGGACCGAATCGGCGTTGAAAGGTCGATCTTGTCGACGCCGGTTGTGAAGCCTTGCAGCCACACGTTGAGCTTCGTCGAGAAGCATCCAGATCGCTTTGTCTTGTCGGGTCGCTTGATCCCAGAGAGGGCATGCCAGCGATTAGGGCTTTGCAGGCGCTCGTCGCGAATCAACCAGTGGCGTTGGCCCGGGCATTCCCGTTCATGACAGGCCTTCCGCCCGATGACAGGGTCTATTATCCGATGTACGCAAAGTGCGTCGAACTGGACCTTCCCTGCTCGATCAACACGGGTATCCCGGGGCCTCCGGCTCCTGGGAAAGTCCAGGACCCGATGTACCTGGATGAAGTCTGCCTATTCTTTCCTGAGCTCAAACTGGTGATGGCCCATGGCGCCGATCCCTGGTGGACCACCGCTATCCGGCTCATGCTCAAGTACAAGAACCTCCATCTGATGACCTCTGCGTACGCGCCGAAGTACTTCCCGCCGGAGCTACTACGCTTCATGAACACGCGGGGAAGCAACAAAATCATCTTCGCCTCGGACCATCCCGTGCTCGGGATGGACCGCTGTGTAAAAGAGGCGGTTGAGTTGGACTTGCGCGAAGGTGTCCTCGACAAATTCCTATACCAAAACGCATACAACCTTTTTATTGCTGGCAGGTTAGACGGGTGAACGACAAAAACAAACAGGGCGGAGCGGTCGATGGACGACACTACCGTGACGTAATCGGGTGCTTTGCGACAGGCGTGACGATTGTGACCGCGGTTGGCGCCGAGGGCTCACTCGAAGGCATGACAGCGAACAGCGTGACGTCCGTGTCGATGGAACCGATTCTGCTCGCTGTATGCTTCAATCGGGGCAGCACGACCTTGGATGCCGTGATTTCGTCTGGCAGCTTTGTCGTCAACCTGCTTTCCACCGAGCAGGAGAACCTGTCCAACGCCTTTGCGCGGCGTGGGCCCGCACCGTTTGGCGACTGTAACTACACGCGGGCGGAGCTCGGGAGTCCGGTTCTCGAGGGTGGGCTGGGCTTCTTGGAATGCAAGACGCATCACAGTGTCGAAGCAGGTGACCACATCGTCGTATTCGGCGAGGTCGTTCATTGCGAATCCAAGCCGGGTGACCCGCTGCTGTTCTTCAGAGGTGGATATCGCGAAATCGCGCCGAAGGGCGACAGCTAGTCGTGAACCCCGTGCCCGCCTCGCGTGGGTACGAGTTAGAGTCAAACCATTTTGAGTTAGCGAGGACCGTTCAAGTGAGTATCTCACAACTCGGGTATATCGGTTTCGAAGTCAGTGACCTTGCGGCGTGGAAGACCTTCATGACCGACGTGCTGGGCCTCGCTCTGTCTGGAGAGGCTTCAGATGGTTCGATGGCCTTCCGGAACGACGAGCGAGCAGCTCGCTTTCTGGTACGAGAAGGTGCAGCCGATGACCTGGCTTTCATTGGGCTCGAGGTCGCTGACGCATCTGCGCTCGCGGCCTTGACCGATCGCCTCGAGACGGCTGGCGTCACTGTAAGTGCTGGTAGCGACGAGGAGGCCGGCCTGCGGCACGTTGAGGCCTTTTCCTTCTTTGACGACCCTGCGGGTAACCGAATCGAGCTGTTTTTCGGTGCCGAAATGGCGGACAGCCAGTTCGAGTCTTCGGTGGTTCGCAGTCAATTCGTCGCAGGGAACCAGGGCCTTGGCCATTGCGTCTTGAGAGCCAATGACCGTGAAGAGTCCGAGCGCTTCTTTTGCGACGTCTTGGGCTTCAAACTAAGTGACCACATCATCTGCGATATTGGCGGCTACAAAGTGAACATCGCTTTCATGCACATCAATCCGCGCCACCATTCGGTTGCGCTCGGCGCGGGGCTGCCGAAGCGGATTCACCACTTCATGCTGCAGGTGAGTTCCCTGGACGACCTGGGCTCGGCGTACGATCGGACGGTCGACCATCGCCTGCGAGTCACCCAAACATTGGGGCGCCACCCCAATGACAAGATGGTGTCATTCTACGCCCTAACGCCCTCGGGATTCGAGTTCGAGTATGGCTGGGGCGCCCGAGAGGTCGACGACGAGACCTGGGAGGTCGGTTGCTACGACCACATCAGCGAATGGGGCCACCGACGGCCACCGTATCGTCGGCCCAAGAACTAACACACGGCGTGCCGCGAATGCGGTGGAGGACCAGATGGTACCGGAAGGAAAGTTCGTCGACATCGGCGATGGGTTTCAGATTCACTATCACGAAGCGGGCGAAGGTTATCCCGTCATTTTCATCCACGGCAGCGGTCCAGGAGCCTGCGGCTGGAGCAACTTCAAACAGAACTACGAGGTCTTCGCGAAAGCGGGCTATCGAGCCCTACTCCCGGACACCTTGGGTTTTGGCTACTCCAGTCGTCCCGCTGACATCGACTACCCCTTCGACCTGGTCGTCGGAGCCGTCAAACGCTTCTGCGACGCCCTGGGTATTGAGAAGTGCGCGCTGGTTGGTAACTCCCTCGGTGGGGCGATGTGTATCAAGCTCGCACTGAATCACCCGGAGCTCGTCGAAAAGCTGATCTTGATGGCACCGGGCGGTCTCGAAACCCGCGAAGTCTATATGGGGATGCGCGGGATCAAGCGAATGGTCCGCAGCATTTATGGCCCCGAGGGGCTGTCGCCCGAATCGATGCGCCGCGTCTTCAGCCTCCAGCTCTTTGACGCGGACAAAATCGACGACGAAGTCATCGCCGAGCGCTTCGAGATTGCGAAGACCCAGCCGGTAAAACGTGTGATTGAGACCATGAAGGTACCCAATCTCACCGAGGAGTTGGCCGGACTCAGCTGCTCGGTATTGGGCTTCTGGGGAGTGGACGACCAGTTCTGCCCGGTAAGCGGCGCCACAACCATCGCCCGCGAGGTCAAGGACGCCAAAGTGCTGCTCATCAACTCCTGTGGCCATTGGGTCATGGTGGAGCACACCGACCTCTTCAACCGCATGTCGATCGAGTTCCTGGGAGGCGGCGAATGACGCCAAAGGACCACCAGCGCCTCGGGGCAGAGTTGTATGGAGCGCTCCGTGACTTGCGTACGATCGACCCGCTGACGGAGCGGTTTCCTTCCATGTCGGTGGCGGACGCCTATCACATCTCGCTCGCGATGGTGAACCGCCGAGTCGAGGACGGAGAGGTGGTGGTTGGCAAAAAGATTGGCGTGACCAGCAAGCCTGTTCAGGACATGTTGGACGTGCATACGCCCGATTTTGGTTACCTGACTGATGCGATGGCTTACCGGTCCGGATCCACGATTCCTATCAGCCAGCAGATGATTCAGCCAAGGGCCGAAGGTGAGATTGCCTTTCGACTCGCTCGTGGGTTGAAGGGGCCTGGAGTGACCGGGGCTGACGTTCTGGCGGCGACCGAGTGTGTGATTGCTTGTTTTGAGATAGTCGACTCGCGAATTCACGACTGGCGAATACGGTACCGAGACACGGTCTCGGACAACGCCTCGTCCGGTGTCTTCATCTTGGGTGATGAGGCCGATCCAGCCGCTTGCGACCTCGCCACGGTTGAAATGGTGGTTGAGAAGAATGGGGAGTTTCTGAGTCGCGGGACAGGTGAGAAAGCGCTGACGGGTTCGCCGAAGCTCGGCTCGCCCGAGGTGTGTGTTGCCTGGTTGGCCAACACACTGGCCGAGTTCGGAATCGGAATGGAGGCGGGAGAAGTCATCTTATCTGGCTCTCTCGTACCCCTGGAACCGGTGGTGGCCGGCGATGATATGCGAATGGAAATCGCTGGATTGGGAGCTGTTTCGGTGAGTTTCTCGTGAGGATGTGTAGAGCATGAGCAAGGTGAATGTGGGAATCATCGGACCAGGCAACATCGGTACCGATCTGATGTACAAATGTCTTCGCAGCGAGTGGATCAACCCGGTCTGGAGTGCTGGAATCATCGAGGGTTCTGACGGACTGGTGCGAGCTGCCGAGAAGGGACTGAAGACGACCGCCAAAGGCGTAGACGGCTTCCTCCCCTTCGTGGATGAAGACGAAATCAAAATCGTCTTCGACGCTACATCGGCCTACGTTCACGCCGAGAATTCGAGAAAACTCACCGAGCGCGGCGTGTTCATGATTGATCTCACGCCCGCTGCGATCGGTCCATTCTGCATACCCGCCATCAACCTCCGGGAACACATCGGCACGGGTGTGAACAACCTCAACATGGTTAGCTGCGGAGCTCAGGCCACGGTTCCGATGGTGCACGCAGTGAGTCGGGTTCAGCCCGTCGAGTACGGCGAAATCGTGGCGACTGTCGCATCCAAATCAGTTGGATTGGGGACCCGGCGCAACATCGACGAATTCACCCGTACCACCTCGTCCGCCGTCGAAAAGCTCGGTGGGGCCCAGCGTGGCAAAGCCATCATCATTATCAATCCAGCAGACCCGCCACTCTTGATGCGCGACACAATCCACTGTCTGACGGTCGACGAACCAGACCAAGATGCCATCACCGAGTCCGTTCAGCAGATGGTTCGGGAAGTGCAGACGTACGTTCCTGGATACCGACTAAAGAATGGACCCGTGTTTGATGGACGCCGGGTTACCGTTTGGATGGAGGTCGAGGGACTCGGGGACTACCTGCCAACTTATGCTGGCAACCTGGACATCATGACAGCCGCCGCCGTGAGAACGGCTGAGTTGTACGCGCAGGAGCTTGTCTAATGGACTTGTCTGGCAAGAAAATCACGATCCACGACAACAGCCTTCGCGACGGGATGCATCCTAAGCAGCACCAGATCTCGTTGGACGAAATGGTCGCAGTGGCCACTGCTATGGACGCAGCGGGCGTTCCGCTGATCGAGGTTACTCACGGCGATGGCTTGGGTGGTGCGTCGATCAACTATGGCTTTCCGGCCCATAGCGACGAAGAGTATCTACGTGCGGTCATTCCGAAAATGCAGAACGCCAAAATCTCAGTGCTGTCACTGCCCGGGATTGGCACGGTCGACCACCTCAAGATGGCCGTCGACTGCGGCGTCTCGACTGTGCGAATCGCCACCCACTGCACTGAGGCCGATGTGTCCCAACAGCACATCGGTATGGCCGTCAGCCTGGGCGTCGATGTCGTTGGGTTTTTGATGATGGCCCACATGATTTCGGCCGAAGAGTTGCTCGCACAAGCTCGCTTGATGGAGTCATACGGGGCCAATTGTGTCTACATTACGGACTCCGCGGGAGCGCTTCTGCCTGACGGCGTGAAAGACCGGATCGGAGCCCTTCGTTCTGGCCTGGACGGTAACACTGAGGTCGGCTTCCACGGCCATCACAACTTGGGTATGGGCATCGCCAACTCGCTGGCGGCGGTAGAGGCGGGCGCCGTGAGAATCGACTGCTCCGTCGCCGGGCTCGGTGCCGGGGCTGGAAACACCCCCTTGGAAGTGTTCGTCGCGGTATGCGACCGGATGGGTATCCAGAGCGGTGTCGACCTGTATGGAATCATGGATGTTGCTGAGGATCTGGTCGTACCCATGATGGACCAACCCGTGCGCATTGACCGAGACGCATTGATTCTCGGTTATGCGGGTGTCTACTCCTCATTCCTTCTGTTCGCTCAGCGCGCTGGCGCCAAGTATGGCGTATCCTCCCGCGACCTGCTCGTCGAGCTGGGTCGAAGAGGGACAGTCGGTGGTCAGGAAGACATGATCGAGGACCTAGCGCTCGACATGGCTAGAAAGAGAGACGCCGAAGCCGCCGGCTGAGTTCCAAACCGGTTCTCCGGTGTTCCCGAGCCTCCAACAACCGTTCCACCCGGCTCCGAGCCTCGTGCGTTGTCACCGGATCGTAGTGTCCCCATCGGACGTATTGTCCTTCGTTCACGCAGAGCGGCAGCCGTGGCAATGGCCATCTGCTCTGGTGCAACTCATCGCCGGTCCCGCAGATGATCGTCGCACCATTCCGATCCATTTGATCCACGAACGAGTGTTCAAACAGCGAGTGGCTTGATGTCGCCATCAGCATCGCCATCATGGAAATCGTCACCAAGTTCATTGCTATCTCCTCGGGGTTAGCCGCCCTCGAGGTAGTTATCGCGGCTTCCGAAAAACTGTTGCGTGAGTTTCTCGAGTTTTTCGCGCCGAACTCGTTGCAAAAGAAAGACGCAACAATCTCGCGCTACTCCCGATAACCTGATTTGGTTCAACCCGGGTCGTCCTCGGCTGCCGATCCGGTTGAGGCTACGTCCCGAGCGTGTCCAAGGGTTTGCCTTCGGAAAAACCGGAATTCGTCTGGACTCCGACGACTGCTTCAGTGGAAAAATTGCTGATGTCGTTCACACCGACGTAGGTAAGGGCTGATTGGAGGCCCGTAATCATCTCGATCAGCAGCGACGCGGCGCTCTCGTGTCCGGGCCGCATATAAACCCTGGACGTAGAAATACCCTCGCTGAAGAAGCCCTTTTTTGCTCGATCGTATGGGTCGAGGCCCGCTGTTCTCTCGCTCACCGCTCGGGCACTGGCCATGCCGAAGTTGACTTTGTACGGCACTCCGTCTCGATCCACTTTGATGTCAACCCGGCTTTCGTACGTCCCACAAAAGACGCTGCCGACCATCACCCTCGACGCTCCCGCTGCCAAATACAGGGCGATGTCTCGGGGTGCGCGGACTCCTCCGTCTGCCCAGACGTGCTTACCGAGAGAATGGGCGGCATTTGCGCAGGCTAGCACTGCGCTGAACGTCGGACGACCGGCTCCTGTCTGCATTCTGGTGGTGCACATGGCTCCGGGCCCAACGTTCACCTTCACGATGTCGGCCCCCGCTTCGATCAGTGCCGTGGTACCCTCGGCCGTGCAGACGTTTCCAGCAACGAGTACCACGTCATCTCCGACAGCACCGCGAGCCTCTTTGATTGCGTTGAGCATTTGACGTTGGTGTCCGTGGGCGGTGTCCAGAACCAGAAGGTCGACTCCGATATCAATGAGGTGTCTCGCTGTGGTTGCGACGTCGGCGTTGATTCCCACAGCCGCCGCCACCATCAAGTTTCCATCCTGATCGAGACTTGGTTGAAGTAGGTCGAGGCGTACCGAGTCGTCACGAGTGAGGATACCGATGACCCGGTTGTCGGAGTCAACGACTGGCGCCGACTTCACCCGAGCCTCATCCATCAAGATGAACGCCTCTCGATTCGTCGTAGTGGGACTCAGGGCGACCGTTGTCCGAGTCATTATCCGGGACGCGGGTGTGTATTGGTCGCGGTATCGAAGGTCCGCGCTTGTGATGACGCCAACGAGTCTGGTTTCTTCGTCGACCACGATTGCCATGTCGTGGGCCCGCTTTCGAATGATGCCCTCCACGTCCCGCAAGGTGGCGTCGGGTGTGACCAGCAAGGGGGTGTCGAAGCGAGGGTGGGCGGACTTGATGTGCTGGACGATGCGGTCCAGCGTGTGGACCTCCATATCCTGGGGCAGGACACCGATTCCACCGAATCGCGCCATTGTCTCAGCCATTCGCTTGCCGGTCACGGCGTTCATGTTTGCAGAGACAATCGGGTGGGAACCACCGGGAAAGTCGATGGGTGCTATGTTGACGCTGGTTCGTGAGCGGCCCTCAAAGAAACCGGGGACGAGGAAGACGTCTGTGAGTGAGAGTTCGAGGTGGCTGTCGTGTTCGGGGTGAAGAAAACGCATCGGGTTGTTCCTCGCAAAACTAGGGTCCGCGGACCGAAATCTGAATCAGGCGGCGCACCGTACTCAAAACCAAGTGAATTCACCACCATAATCAGTTCCTGAGTCCAGATTCGCCAACCAGGGACGCGGTCTTCGCCCTTGGCCGAGCAGATCTAAGTTCTAGGGGTACCGATCTAAGTGGCTGGGGTGTTGCGAGCTGCGATATGAAAGCTGCGGTCGCGGGTCCACCGTAAAACACCGAACCACAAGGAGTCCCGGCTTTGATGGTCCGAAAACTACTACTTAGTCTTGCCGTAGGCCCGTTTCTACTCGTCACCGCGTGTCTGGAACAGCCACCCGGCGAGACCGACTGCGCCGGCTCGTCGTGCGACACGCCGGGTACTGAAACAGACTCACCCGGCCTGCGTCCACACAACCAACTCGATTGGCCAGGCTGGGAAGAGCGAAGCCGTTCTTCCTCGACCTATGACCGCCCAGGTGAGTCACCGCCCGAGGAAGACCCTCCCGGCGAAACCGCTCCACCGGAGGAGCCTGACAGACCAGGTGAGAGCGCCCCCGACATGGGAGGATACGACACCCACGAGAGCGATTCGCAGGACGGAGGTGATGCGAACGAGGAGGACGACTCGGGCCAAGATGACGCCAGCCACGACGCGTCATCCGACAGTGGAGATGGGGCAGACGACGGCAAAGCCGACGATGGCAACTCGACCCCCGACGGCGACGCCGATGAGTCCGAAGACTCCGGACGTGACGACTCCAGCCACCCGGATGCCGACCCTTCACCGGACACGAGTCCCGATGAAGGGCCTGATGGCGAGGTTGATGAGTGGGTGGACGCAGCGAATGACCCCGACACAGGGGTTGATCCGGGTACGGACACAGGCTCAGACTCCGGCCATGAACCGGACGAAGCCGATAACGGCGATTCGCCCGACACAGATCCGGACGTGGTCGACGAACCGGATGGCGACAACCCAACTGACGAGTGTGATGCGGACGAATTGCTCGACTCCGTCCGCGACTACAACGTGTTCGTGTACGGCGACTACATTGGCGGTCATAGCGATGCGGAGGGACGAATCGCCGCAGGCGGTGACATCACCCTGTGGAGTTACAGTGTCGGTCTGCTCACTCCGGGTGGCACAACAACCGTGGCGGGCGGCAGCGTGAACGCGTGGAACGCCTCTTTCCACGGCGACATCACAGCGGGCTCTGAGATTAACCTGACGAACTCCGATCAGGATCTACCAGGCGGCGGAAGTGGAGTACTTCGATTCGGTGAGTCCCTCGATTTCGAGTCGATTCACGAGAACCTCGAGCTCGCTTCACAACAACTTGATGAGCTTCCGACCAATGGACACACCAGCGTCACCGCGTGGCACGCGATAGAACTGAGCGGGAGCTCAAACACCGTCAATGTGTTCGAGGTCGAGGGCAGCGCGCTCGCAAGGGCTGTGTCGCTCGAGATCAACGTCCCCGCTAGTTCGGCTGTGGTAGTCAACATCAGCGGGACAACCACACGATTTGCGAACTTCGGGGTATTCTCCGACGTCGGAC